>NZ_PYQM01000053.1:0-21135 GCF_003027595.1 Escherichia sp. 20412-1
CCTTATCCGACCTACGTCAAGTCGAAGACGTTGATGGCGGATTTAGGGTAAGTGGTTGAAATCGCCAGATGCGATATGCGCAATGCCCGGGGGCATAATAAGACGCGCATGCGTCGCATCAGGCATTCGCGTTTATCCCCGCGAACTAAATAACGCTGCCAGTCCGCTACGCCGCTCGGTACGTGTGGCGATTGCCGCACTTAATATGCGCTCATCGGCATACAACGATAAACGGCGACGCGCACGGGTCACTGCGGTGTAAACCAGCTCTCGCGTCACGACCGGCGTGCGCTGGCTCGGCAAAATCAACGCCGCATGGTCGAACTCAGACCCCTGCGATTTATGTACCGTCATCGCCCACGTGGTTTCGTGTTCCGGTAAACGACTTGGTTGCACTGACTTGATATTACCGTCCGGCATTGCAAACCAGACGCGCGTTCCTTGCCCGCGATCCAGTGCAATACCAATATCACCATTAAACAACCCAAGGGCGCTGTCATTGCGGGCAATCATCACCGGCCTGCCTTCGTACCAACGCGAGTGCGGATGGCGATGGATTTTGCGCTTCTGTTGCATAAACTGCTCAATTCTCTCATTCAGCCCGGCTACGCCAAACGGCCCTTCCCGCAGGGCGCACAAAAGCTGGTATTCATTGAATGCCTGAATAATTAAATCCGGCTCGGCACGCGCTTGCAGCAGATCCAGATAGCGTCCGTAACCCGCAAGAGCTTCCTCAAGCATCGCAATATAATCTTCGCCACTCTGTAAAATCCGTTTTTCGATGTCAGTAAAATCCTGCTGAAAAACGGTTTTTACTGCCGTTTTATCGCCGCGATTGATAGCCGCCGCGAGCTGACCAATGCCAGAATCGCTGCCGAAACGGTAACTTTTTTGCAAAAGGCAGAGACTATCGCGCAAAGATGCCGCCTCTGTGCCACAGCCCGCAGGAACGTGGCTCCCCGTCAGGCGACTTAGCTGCTCCGCTCGTTCTGCGGTAAAGCCCGCATTGGTATAAGCGCAAATATCGCCAAGAACAGCCCCAGCCTCAACAGAGGCCAGTTGATCACGGTCGCCAAGAAAGATCACTCTGGCATGATCGGGCAATGCGTCGATCAATCGTGACATCATGGGCAGATCGATCATTGACGCTTCATCGACCACCAACACATCAAGATGCAATGGGTTACCCGCATGATGGCGTAAACGCTGACTGCCCGGCTGCGCGCCCAGCAAGCGGTGCAGAGTGCTGGCATCTTCCGGAATACGTTTCTTTTGTTCATCCGTCAGCGGTAACTGGCGCAAAGCTTTGCCAAGTGATTCGGTTAAGCGCGCGGCGGCTTTCCCCGTCGGCGCAGCCAAACGGATGCGACAACGTTCACCGTCGGCCATCTGAATTAACGCTGCCAGCAACTTCGCCACGGTGGTCGTTTTACCGGTGCCGGGGCCACCGGAAATCACCGAGATCCGCCTCGTCAGCGCCACCGCTGCCGCCACTTTTTGCCAGTTAATGTCATCGCTTACTGGAAAAAGTTGGTCCAGGGTTTGCGCCAGTAGAGCTTCATCAACCTCAATGGCATGATTCACTTCATTGAAAAAGCGCGCCACCGTGCGCTCGTTACACCACATGCGGTTGAGATAGAGACGATCGCCACAAAGGATCATTGGTGTAGGTTCATCTCCCCGGCTGACCGCATGTGAAGCCAGCAGACACTCTTCCCAGTTTTGTAGCTCACCGATTTCACTGACGCAGGTCGCCAGGAGCGGGTGCGAGGCTTCGTTGTTCTCCAGCCGTGAAAGCGGCAAACAGACATGTCCTTCCCCGGCATCATAACTTAACAGTGCCGCCGCAAGGGTGACGGCGGGATGTTCATCACCCGCCACGGTCAGGGCAAACTGCACGTCCAGCGGGCGTAGCTGTTTGTGCTCCACAGCTTCCAGTAATTGCTTTTGCAATTTCATTACGCCTCCTCCAGGGTCATACCAGCAAACATCTCATCCATCAGGGCAATCAACCCGGCATCGGGGCGGGTCGCGTAAATCCCTTGTTGCGGATGCTCTTTATCAACGCCGCGCAGGAACAGATAGATAACGCCGCCAAAGTGGCGCTCATAGTCGTAATCAGCAATGCGATGGCGCAGATAACGATGCAATGCCAGGGTATAAAGCTGATATTGCAGATCATAGCGGTGTGCTTGCATCGCCGCTGCCATAGCCTGTTGGGTGTATGCTGAGCTGTTTTCACCCAGCCAGTTGGATTTATAGTCGAGCAGGTAATAACGCCCTTCGTGGCGAAACACCAGGTCGATAAAGCCTTTTAACATGCCACGCACCTGCATGAACTCCAGCGACGGGCAGCCAGCAGAAAGCGGGTCAAACTGGCGGATTAGCGCATCAAGTTGGCTGGCGACGAGCGGTTCACTAATTGGCAGATAAAATTCCATCTCCACCTGTTTATCACGGGCGGAAAGCTGACTCAGGCTGACTCCCGTTTCATTGAGCGGTGCCTGGAGAACAGCCATGATCCACTCGGTCAACACCGGTTCCCAATGCGCTTCAAAACCGCCAAGTTCCAGTTTTTCCCGCACCCAGTCAGGCTCAACCGGCTGGGTAAAATCCAGATCCTCAAACAAACTGTGCAAGAACGTCCCCGGTGACGCTCCGCGCGGAAACTGATGCGGTGTTAACGTCGGTTCTTCAACGACGCTGACCACACCTGCGGCGTCAACATCCAGCCGTGGCATCAAATCCTGAGCGATACCGTGACCACGCTGCTGCAAACCAGAGTAGCTGGTGACCCGCCAGTTATCGCCAGGTAAACGTTGTAACGTCTTCGCATTCAGTTCTGCTGTAGAAACATCATTAACCTGCCAGGGCTGATTATCACCGGTTTGTGCCGTTTGCCAGGCAATATCCTCATCGCACAATGCTTCAATACAGGCGCGAAGTCCTGCCGCATCCTTTGGTTCCCCTTTTTGCAGCAAGCGTCCGAGCGCACTTTGATGGACGTCGGTGTCACCTTTTTTATCGCCTCGACGGCGCACCAGTGGCGCGACGCCAAGACTGCAATGCCAGACCGAACGCGTCAGCGCCACATAAAGCAAACGCAGATCTTCCGCCAGACGTTCGGCCTCAGCGAGATCGACGCTTTCTGGCGCAGCGTTAAGATCCAGAACAGCCTCAAATGAGTGACGATCGTGATAGAACGCCTGATCCTGGACGCGGAAATTGGTAATAAATGGCAACCAGACTAGCGGATACTCCAGTCCTTTCGACTTGTGGATCGTAACAATCTGCACCAGATGTTTGTCACTTTCGAGGCGCATTTGCTGGCTGGACGCGTTACTGTCTGGCTCGAGGATATGCTGTGATAACCAGCGTACCAGCGCATGTTCACTTTCAAGCTGCGTTCCCGCTTCCTGAAGTAATTCACTGATATGTAAAATATCTGTAAGACGCCGCTCACCACCCGCCGTTGCCAGCAGGTTTTCTGCAATGTTGCGCGCCGACATCAGCGCCCGCAGCATTGGCATAACGCCGCGTTTTCGCCAGATTTGTCGATAACCATCGAACTCTTCAACAACTGCATCCCAGGCATGTTCGTCATTATTCAGCATTTCGATATCCAGCGCGTTCAGCCCCATCATTGACGTTGCCAGCGCGCTACGCAGAGTATTTTCACGTTCAGGCGTCATCACTGCCTGCAACAGCCAAAGCATCTCCTGCGCTTCCAGAGTTTCAAAAACACTGTCGCGGTTCGAAAGGTAAACGGAAGGGATTTCCAGCAGCGTTAAGGCATCACGTATCTGGGCGGCCTCCTGGCGGCTGCGCACCAACACACTGATGTCTGAAGCACGCACCGGACGCGCGTCATCGCCATTCATCAACAACGCGTCTCCGCGCTGCCCGGCCTGCAGCCAGTCGCGGATTTGCGCGGCGCATACCTGCGCCATGGTACTTTGATAATCGCCAACGCCGCAGCTTTCGCCTTCCATCAGCCACATTTTCATCGAAGGCTGCGTTTCACCTTTAAATACGAAACGCAGCGCCTGATTTTTCCCGGCTGATTTCACAGGAATAAACGGTATTTCGCGAAACATAAAAGCGTCATCAGTCTGGCTAAAAAGCGTGTTCACACTGTTCACCATTCCTGGTGCGGAACGCCAGTTGGTATCCAACGTGTAATGAGCGCGAACTTCGCTACGCGCCTTCATGTAGGTGAAGATATCCGCACCACGGAACGCATAAATAGCCTGTTTCGGATCACCAATCAGTAACAATGCGGTTTCCGGCTGATGGTGCCAGATGTGGCGGAAAATCCGGTACTGCTGAGGGTCGGTATCCTGAAACTCGTCGATCATTGCCACCGGGAATCGCGTGCGGATCGCCGTCGCCAGCGCCTCTCCGCTTTCGCTACACAACGCGGAATCCAGCCGACTTAACATGTCGTCAAAACCCAGTTCGCCACGGCGGCGTTTTTCACGCGCTACCGTTTCACGGATCTCAGCTAATGCGCGAGTGATCACCAGATCGCGGATCGATAATGGTTCAGCAAGTAATTGATCGATCGCCTCAAACAGCGGATGGCGCGGTGTCTCGCCCCCTGCTTTTGTGCGATCTTCTAAGAAACGCTGAGAGAATTTTTCCAGCGACTCCGGCAACTGATAACTGTTGGTCTCTTCTTCTGCCCAGGCGCTAATCTTGTCAATCCATTTAGCCTGATTGCTACGGTTAAACTTGCGTCGATCAATACCTGAAGATTCGATTAGCGCATCCAGTTCACCTACCGCATCACGCCACTGCTGTTTTACGGTATCGATACGCGCCACAATTTGCGCGTGGCGGGAAGCCAGCGTTTCATCATCGGGCGGCAGCGCTTTAATAACTGGCGCTTCCCCTTGCAGATATCGATTAATATCGCGCAGCAACGCCCGCGGCCCTTTCCATGTTTCAAAGACCACCTGAGCAATTTCACGCGGCAGAGGATAGCAGTGGCGACGCCAGAAATCGGCGCAGGCCTGGTAGCGCAGTAGCGATTCATCTTCAATCAGTTGCTGCTCAAACAACATACCGGATTCAAAAGCATTCAGGTTGAGCATTCGCTGACAAAAACCGTGAATGGTAAAAACTGCCGCTTCATCCATCTGTCGTTCGGCTAACAGCAGCCACTGCGCGGCCTGCGCTTTATCGTCAATCTCTTCCAGCAGGCGCGCATACAGAGGGTTGTCGGTGGTTTCACGTAGACAGGCGATGCGCAACTCATGAATATTGCTACGGATACGACCGCGCAACTCTGCGGTGGCAGCCTCGGTAAAGGTCACCACCAGCAGTTCTTCAACGGTCAACGGGCGGGGAAAGGCTGCAGAACCACCTAGTCCAAGTAACAGGCGCAAATAGAGCGCTGCTATCGTAAAGGTTTTGCCTGTGCCGGCAGAGGCTTCAATCAGGCGCTCACCCAGTAAGGGCAAGCGCAAAGGATCTAGTGTCTCAGCGACATCACTCATTCTTTTCACTCATCAGGGGCATTGTTTGCTGCAACGCGCTGACGTTCTCCCACACTTTCCAGCCTTCAGGATGCACATATTCAGCTTTCCCATTCTGGCTGCCGGAAATCTGCGACAGGATAGCCATGCCTTGCGGCTCGACCACTGCCTGATGGAAGAAATCGGCAAGTTTTTGCGGCGTCAGCAGTTTTATCTGTGCCACGATTTTATCACGCGAATCAAAGCGCATATTGCCGCGATCGAAATCTTTACTTAACTTCGATGCTTCTTCGCCCAGCGTTTGCGGTGCCTGTAGCATCTGGCTGATAACCGCCTGCTGGATTTGCGCGAACTCTTCTGGCTTCATCGCGCGCAGTTTCGCCTCAGCCGTTGGGAAAAAGGCCTTGTAACGATCCCACAGGTACGAAGGCTGTTTATCATTACTTTGCAGTAAGAAGCCCATGCCCCACTGACGTCCCACGCTCATTGGGAACGCGAACACGGCGTACCCCAACTGCTCTTCAGTACGCAACTGATTGTAGAACCACGGTTGTACAATCTGCGCCAACAGAGAACTGTAGGCTGAACTGGTGTATTCATCATAGCCAGTCGGTACAAATACTGCTGCCAGTGCGGAGTCGGTACTGTTACCGGCTTTTTCAAAAATGACGGACTGTTTTTTATCGACCAGGACATCTTTGTTACGACACCACTCTGAGCCATCAGCCCCTAACTGTTTTTGCACATCGCGCGCCAGCGTTGTTGCCTGGGCTTCGGTCATGTTGCCGATAACCATGAACTCTGGTCGTGCCCCGGATTTTAAGGCGTCGCGATAGGCCATCACCTCTTTCAGGGTGATAGTGGGCAAAATTTTACGGCGCTCATCTCGCGAGAAGTACGGCACCTGCGAGAGCATCTGCGCGGGCATAATCGCCTGCTCAAACGCTTTGCCTTTTTCTGCGGAATCCATCATCTGGTTATACCAGGATTTCGCCTGTTCAAGCTGCTCTGGTGTAGCGGTATAGCTAAAGTAGCCCTCCAGCAGAGCCTGAAAAAGTTGCGGCAGACGCTGAGTGTAACCATTAGCATTAACCATAAGGCCGTTGTTAGCATTGGTGGAAAAACTAATGCCGCCAACCGACGCCTGGTTGCTTAACTGATCAAGCGCCAACCCTGCGAGATAATCATTGAGCGCAAACATCACCTGGTTACGGGCGCTGTCCATCGCTTTCGGGTTACGCAAAATCAGGCTGACATCGGCTTTTGGTTCGCTGGCAAAATAGCGACTCGGCGCATACACCACACGCAAATTGGATTCATCAACAATCAGCTCTGGATGGTCGTATTTCTTCTCTGATTTAATCAGCGAGAAATCGTCAGGAATATAGGGATTAAGCTCCGGCAGGGAGAGCGCTATGTCGGCAGCTTTTTTCTGCCAGTCAGCGAAAGTTTGCTCGCTGATTTTATCGACCTGATACGGCGCATCGACAAAGTAAGCCATTTTATTGTGTGGCTCTTTCGGGCTGATATACCAGATACGCGCGTTTTGCGGCGTCATCATCGCCAGACGTTCTTTTACTGCTTTAGCATCATACTGATCGGCTATATTGACCGCGTCCAGCGTATGCTCAACGGGAACGCGAATCATGGTATCTGCCAGCCACTCGACGTAATCCATATCACGAGTGATTGACGGATAACGGAAATCGATATCCAGCACATTCGCCAGTTCATCGAAATACTGTTTATCAATCCCTTTTTCGCGTAACAGATTGAGGTAGCTGAAAATAGCCGCTACAACCTGAGCGCGATTAGCCAGACCTTTATCGGTTAAGGACGCAGAGATCGCTAACACGCCACTGTTGCCATTGACGATAGGATCGGAGTTGGCGCTAATGCCCTCAACTAATCCCTGTTTTTGCAACCAGTCAGAAAGCGTTCCTGGGCTGCGATTGCCAATCAGATAGGTAATTAACTCATCAGTTTTACTACGGAACTCCGCCGAATTGTTATCGATGCGAAACTCGACACGCAGCACTTTACGCGGCAACGCCGGGACGTAATGAATGATAATGCCCTTTTGTGCATCGGTGACTACCGGCACGGTGATTTCCGGTTTTTTGCTCTCTTTGTTCGGCACTCGACCGAAGGTGTCCGCCGCCATCTTCGCCAGCTCCTGCAGCGGTTTGTTACTGTAGATAACAGCCTTCATCAGATTGGCGGAGTAATATTTCTCATGGAAATTTTTCAGCGCCTGCTGCACCGGATTACCGGGTTTGTCGCTTAAGGTTTCCAGGTTGCCACCAGAAAACTTTGCACCAGGGTGGGCCGGGTTAATGGTTTCTGCGCTGACCTGCGCCATACGCATCCCGTCACGCGTGCGCGCCATAGTTAATTCGGCGTTCACTGCATTACGCTCACGTTCGGCATATTTCTTGTCGAGTAAAGGTTCCGCAATGGCGTCCGCCAGGCGGTCTACCGCCCCTGGTAAGGCGTCATTTTCCACTTCCAGATAGAAAGCGGTGCGATACGGTGCCGTGCTGGCGTTATGACTGCCACCGTGCATTTTGAGGTATTCGGCCAGACTGTCAGCCTGCGGGTACTTTTTCGACCCCATCAGGCTCATATGTTCAAGATAATGTGCCAGCCCCTGATAAGCCTCGGGATCTTCCAGCGATCCAACGGGCACCACCAGTGCAGAAAGGGATTTTACCGCCTGCGGGTCAGAAACCAACAATACCACCATGCCGTTATCCAGACGCACAGCCTGATACTGACGGTTATCTTTATCACTTTTACGGATGGTTTCCTGAATCGGCTGCCATCCCGTTTCTGCCTGACTTAAGGGTGCCCAAAGGGCAACAAACAACAGTACTGCTTTGAACCAGGTGCTGCGGGGCATTCACGGACCTCATTATCAACTTTATTTTTCAGCCAGATTCAACACGTTAACGTAAATCATCCGGCAGAATTTAATCTCGCGCTGAACAAGTCAGCCTATGTCTATATAACCATCAGTCCGTGACTGGTGCGCATCATAAAGTAAGCAAATGGATTGCGCAATTTTTATACAACACTCATGACTGATTAAAACGAAACAGCGGTAACAGGAAACGTTGCGACTGCTCAACGATGGCTTCCATTGTCTCTGGCGTTAATTGCCGCCAGAGCCTCTGATACCAGATATCGTCACCTTCTCCACGCACCATCATGTTGCCTTCGTAAGCCTGAAGGAATTTCGTACGGGCTTTTTGCACAGTGGACTCGTCATCCAGCATGACATCGTGTTCAGCGTCATAACAGGTTTTTAGCCACGCGCCGCCACTTTCAGGTAACACCAGTAACGGCGCGGACATTCCTTCACGATACCCTTCGATCAGTTGTGAGAGGTAATGTAAAGCCTGTTCGGCTGCAAGCGGCGGAAAACGCCACTCACCGTCTTTACGCAGGAAAAGGCGACTCTCACCGTTACCACCGCTGGCACAGTAGACAAGGTGTTCCAGCCAAAGTTGCATTCCCTGTGCCACACTGAGCAAAGAGGGACGCCAGCGCAACAGACCATCCGGCTGGACCTGCGGCAACCAGCCCGTAATTTGCACGCCATTGCAGGTGAGATCGATTTCTAAACTCTGCCCCGGTTGCCGACAGGCAATGACTCTGTCGGCAAGTTGCTGCATCTCCTGGCACTGCGTTTCCCAGAAAATTTCACCAAATGCGCCATACGGCAAATCACCTGCCGCCCGGAACCGGCGGAACAAACGTTCGGCATCATCCTGCTCAACCAATGCATTTAATAGCTGCTGGTTGATCTGATAACGGCTAAGTCCCTCCAGAATAAATGGCTCGGTGTCGGGGATTTCGCTGTCTTCGGTGCGGAGGTTCACCTGCAAGCGCATCTGGAAAAATGCTCGCACCGGATGTGACCAGAATCGTTGTAGCGTCTCCAGCGGCACAGTTTCCGGCAAGGTAAACGGCAGTGGCTGAACAAATTCAGAGTGCGCCTTGCCTGCCTGGCTGGCTGCCGGTAGCCACTCGCGCGCATAGCTTTGTCGCTCACCGGGTTGGTAGTTTTGCGGATCAAACGGCATCCGGGTATGGAGGCAAGTAAGATGCGCTTTCACCCTCGCCTCACTTTCATCGCAGTTAAGCGCTTCATCGCCCGGCAGATAATGGCTTTGCCCGATGTAGTCGATCAGTTCCTGCACCAAAACCGACGGGAAACGTTCGCTGTTATCCTGAATGGAGCGCCCAATATAGCTGATATAGAGTTTTTGCTGCGCGGAAATTAACGCCTCCAGGAACAGATAGCGGTC
Organism: Escherichia sp. 20412-1; assembly: GCF_003027595.1. Classification (NCBI taxonomy): domain Bacteria; kingdom Pseudomonadati; phylum Pseudomonadota; class Gammaproteobacteria; order Enterobacterales; family Enterobacteriaceae; genus Escherichia; species Escherichia sp. 20412-1. The sequence continues at coordinate 9,794 of NZ_PYQM01000053.1, forward strand.
GTCATCGCGACGACTGCGGTCGCCACGCTTTGGTTTCTGGCTCATTAAATCAAAACCCAGCGGCGCGAGCTGGCGCGGGTAAACACCATCGTTCATTCCCAGCAGGCAAACTACTTTGAACGGGATGGAACGCATTGGCATCAGGGTACAAATATTGACCGGACCGGCAAGAAAACGCTGGCTGATACGTTCTTGATCCAGACGTTGTGCCAGTTCATCACGTAACAGTGACAGCGGCACCACGTCGCCATACTGCGCTCCCAGCCCTTCTGCGATGATAGCCAGCCACTGTTGCTCAATAAGCGTCATCGCCGCTTCGGTTTCCGCATCCGGCAGGAAGAAAGCATTGAGCATGTCGCGGCATACCGGCAGCCACTCTTCCAGCGGTCGCTCCTGTGCCAACCCGCGACGCCAGATGTTGAGCTGCATCAGCAGTGACGCCAGATGCCCCACCAGCTCTGCAATTAAGCCGCTCGACTCATCATAAGGAAGAACAGATTGCCATTCTCCCTGAGCACTCTCCATCGCGTAGCCCAGCAACATACGCGTCAGGCCAAATTGCCAGGTGTGTTGCCCGGTGGCGGGAAGTTCCAGCTCGCGAACGTTGTCGTCATCAATCCCCCAGCGAATGCCGGATTCATTGACCCACTGGCGTAAATAACGCAGCCCTTCTTCGGTGATATCAAACCGCGCCGCCAGCACCGGTACGTCCAGCAGCGCCAAAACGTCCTCCGATACAAAGCGGCTGTCAGGCAACGATAACAGGCTGATAAATGCTTCCAGTACCGGATGCGACTGTCGCGCCCGACGGTCGGAAATGGCGTAAGGCAGATAACGATCCGCCGGAGCACTACCAAACACCGCCTGAATAAACGGACTGTAGCTATCGATGTCAGCCACCATCACGATGATATCGCGCGGAGTGAGTGTCGGATCTTCTTCCAGCATCGCCAGCAATCGATCGTGCAAGACTTCAACTTCGCGCTGCGGGCTATGGCAAACATGGAAGGTGACGCTGTTATCCTGCGGATCGAGCTGCCGTTTGTTATCGCTGCGGGAAAACTCTTCAAGGTTCACGCCTGCGACGGCGCGGTTTTCCAGTTCCAGAATGTCGGACTGAATGTTATGCAGCAGGCTGTCTGGAGTAACATCGACAAAGGCATCCAGTTCCTGACTGCTCTGGAGATCAGCAAGCAGATAGATGTAGTCTCGCCCCAGCTTGCCCCATGAGGCCAGCAGAGGGTTGCCAATATCCTGTTCGCCCTCGCTGTTAAACAACTGCCCGGCATTTTCGCTATCGCGAAATAGCGGCAATTCGCGATCTTCAAAGCTGTGCCGACGCTGGCGGGTTAGCAGTTTCGCCAGATACGCAGGATCTTTAATATCGCCCCAGTAATAACGGCAAGGGTTGGTAAACAGAAGATGGATTTCAATATGTTTACCCAGCGCCTGTAACGCCTGTAGATAAACTGGCGGTAATGCGGAAATACCGCAGATAAATACGCGCGAAGGTAGCCCTGGCGGGCAGGTCGTTGCAGACTCCAGCGTTTCGATAAAGCGTTGATAGAGATTGGCACGGTGCCAACGAGGTTGCCCCAGCTCGTCAGTATATTCTACCAGCGCCTTCCACAATGGAGCTTGCCAGGCCTGCGCTTCTCCCAGCCCTTCAACCAGATGTCCCGCTTCCCACTGAGCCAGCCAGTCCGGGCGATAGACCAGATACTGGTCAAACAGGTCCGCCGCTTTTGAGGAAAGCTGAAACAGTTTCCGCTTGTCACTATCGTCAGTCAGGTAATGGCGCAACAGGGTAAAATCTTCGCAATCCAACAGTTGCGGCAGCAGAGTCATCAGTTTCCAGCTCATGCTCTGCTTGTTAAAGGCACTCTCTTTGGGGATCTCCGGCAATACGCGGACGAACATATCCCAGATAAAACTCGCAGGGAGCGGGAAATCAATGTTTGCCGCAATACCGAACTTCTGCGACAGGGTCATTTGCAGCCACTGTGCCATACCGGTACTTTGCACCAGAATCATCTCTGGCTCGAAAGGATCGTCCAGCCGCTCGCGTTCGACGATAAACTCCATCAACGCTTCCAGCACGTCCAGACGATTGGAATGGTAGACCCTTAACATAGCGGCTCCTGACTACTGACGATTCGGGCAATGCAGGCGGGTCATCTCGCCTTCTCTGCCCCCGGGTGAAACTAACGTAACGCTGATGCTGACACATCCCGCCTGCGATGTCTGCATTCGGTTGACCTGCCAGTTGGCAGGTGGCGAAATCGCGCGCAGTTGCGTTTGCTGCCAGCCATGCCGCCAGAGCTGTTGGTACTGGCCTCTGCTGGTAAGACTGTTCATTAATGTTCGCTGGAAACCGGATAACGCAGTGACAATCATCACCATCAGCACCATCGCCAGCATCACTTCCGGTAGACTAAAGCCTTGTTGATTCTTCAGGGAAGCTGACATAACGCCACCTCTTTCTGCGGACAAAAATCACTCCAGCCGTGTGGCGAAAAAGCAATATTTCCATCGTTCACTTCGCCTGTTCGCCATAATGAAACGCCTTCATAACTGGCAATCAGCAAGATTTCACTATCAGCCAGTAAACGCAGACAAACTCGGGCACCGGTTGCAGCGAACTGTGAGCACTGAACTACGGGTTGCGTCTGCCAGGTGTGCATTTTTCCCCATTCCAGCGCCGACTGTACAATTGCCTGACGACGCAATGACTGGCTTTCCATAGTCACCCGAGAAGCAAAACTGCGCTCCTGTTGGCTCATTCCTTGTAGCAGCAAGCTGCCCAATACCAGCAACATCAGGACCAGTGCCAGCGATGAAACGCCCCGTTCACGGTTCACAGGTTGAATCCTGTTACGCTATAGCTGGCATCCACCACGGTTTGTGGTTCAGCCTTACTGGCACCGCGCATACTAACCGTTAATACCGGCGAGAATCCGCTGACATCCTGACGCAGGACCTGAAAAGTGTCGATAATGACGGCGTCCGGGTTGGTGACTTTATCCCAGCCTTTACCTTCACAGGATGCGGCACCACGTAACGTTTCCAGCACATGCTCTTTCAAACGAAATCCAATCTGGTCGGACTCTTTTACCGGTTCACGATCCCAGATACCGTTACTGTTCGCGTCCCACTGCACAATGATGCAGTCACCCTGCCCGACAATTTCCAGCCCTTCACCAGTGCAGTTACCATGACAATAACCAGCCCTTTGAAGATGCTTCGCAACGGTGTAGACCCGCAGCCAGATCTCATCTTCCAGTGCCAGCTTGCGCGTTGTAATCAAGCTTTCCCGCTGTAATGCTGGCAGAAACCGCGCAGCCCCCAGCAGCAATACGCTACTGATAGCCATAGCAATCAGCACTTCCAGCAGCGAAAATCCTTGTTCTTTTACAGACATCCTTGTGTTTCTCCTTGCTGACAAAGCCGGAGTCTTCCCCACGGTGAAATCACCAGCCACCACTCGCCCGCTGAGTTTTTGAAGTGAATATGCCCGGCCCATGCGGTATTGCGCAGGCCAAAGAACGTAAGCGAAGGGGTCAGGTCACTCATTTCGACTTCGGGCCAGCGTGGCACAAAGACCAACGGTGAATGGCCATGACAGGTATTCGTCCCTGCGGCGGCACTTACAAGACACCATGACGTTCCCTCCCTGATGACGCTGATACTGTGGTCGCGGTTATGCCAGTTGGCATCCTCACGTAAATAGAGCAAATAATCCCGCGCCTGGCTGGCGGTTTGCCATAGCCGTTGCGACTGCTGCCAGTATTGCCAGCCATAGAGTCCAGTTGCGCTTAACATGACTAAAATCAGCATCGCAACCAGTGTTTCAATCAGCGTATAACCACGTTGTGTTTTCATGTCGGCAGTATGCGACGAGGAGAAAAAAAGGCGAGGCCCTGTTTCTATTTTCTCGGCGCGTCTTCCGCACTATTTACGTTGTTGCAGGGCGTTGCAAAATTTCGGGAAGGCGTCTCGAAGAATTTAACAGAGGGTAAAAAAAACCGACGCACACTGGCGTCGGCTCTGGCAGGATGTTTCGTAAATCAGATAGCAACCGGTGCCTTAATGCCCGGATGCGGATCGTAGCCTTCAATCTCAAAATCTTCGAAACGGTAGTCGAAGATGGATTCTGGTTTACGTTTGATAATCAGCTTCGGCAGCGGACGCGGCTCGCGGCTTAATTGTAGATGGGTTTGATCCATATGGTTGCTGTACAGGTGCGTGTCGCCACCGGTCCAGACAAAATCACCCACTTCCAGATCGCACTGCTGCGCCATCATATGCACCAGTAGTGCGTAGCTGGCGATGTTAAACGGCAGGCCGAGGAAGACGTCACAGGAGCGTTGATAAAGCTGGCAAGAAAGCTTGCCGTCTGCCACATAAAACTGGAAGAACGCATGGCACGGAGCCAGCGCCATTTTATCCAGTTCGCCCACGTTCCACGCCGAAACAATAATGCGGCGGGAGTCCGGGTCGTTTTTCAATTGATTCAATACCGTGGTGATTTGATCAATATGACGACCATCTGGCGTTGGCCATGCGCGCCACTGTTTGCCATACACCGGGCCGAGATCGCCATTTTCATCGGCCCATTCGTCCCAGATAGTGACATTGTTTTCATGCAGATAAGCAATGTTGGTATCGCCCTGCAGGAACCATAGCAGCTCATGGATGATGGAACGCAGGTGGCAACGCTTGGTTGTCACCAGTGGGAATCCATCCTGCAGGTTAAAACGCATCTGATGACCAAAAATGGAAAGCGTTCCGGTTCCGGTACGGTCGTTTTTCTGTGTGCCTTCGTCGAGCACTTTTTGCATCAGTTCTAAATACTGTTTCATGGTTCCTCAGGAAACGTGTTGCTGTGGGCTGCGACGATATGCCCAGACCATCATGATCACACCCGCGACAATCATCGGGATGGAAAGAATTTGCCCCATGCTGATGTACTGCACCCAGGCACCGGTAAACTGCGCGTCGGGCTGGCGGAAAAACTCAACAATGATGCGAAACGCGCCATAGCCAATCAGGAACAAGCCTGAGACAGCCCCCATTGGGCGCGGTTTACGAATGTAGAGGTTAAGGATGATAAACAGCACCACACCTTCCAGCAGCAGTTCGTACAACTGTGACGGGTGGCGCGGCAGCACACCGTAAGTGTCGAAAATGGATTGCCACTGTGGGTTGTTTTGCAGCAGCAGAATGTCTTCGGTACGGGAGCCAGGGAACAGCATGGCAAACGGGAAGTTCGGGTCAACGCGGCCCCACAGTTCACCGTTAATAAAGTTGCCCAGACGCCCGGCACCAAGACCAAACGGAATGAGCGGTGCAATAAAATCAGAGACCTGGAAGAAGGAGCGTTTGGTACGGCGGGCGAAGATAATCATCACCACGATAACGCCAATCAGGCCGCCGTGGAAGGACATGCCGCCGTCCCAGACGCGGAACAGATACAGCGGATCGGCCATAAACTGCGGGAAGTTGTAGAACAGAACATAACCAATACGTCCGCCCAGGAAGACACCGAGGAAGCCCGCATAGAGTAAGTTTTCAACTTCATTTTTGGTCCAGCCACTGCCCGGACGATTCGCCCGACGCCCCGCCAGCCACATTGCAAAAATGAACCCCACCAGATACATCAGGCCGTACCAGTGAAGCGCAACGGGTCCTATTGAGAAAATGACCGGATCAAATTCCGGAAAATGCAGATAGCTACTGGTCATCTGTCACCACAAGTTCTTGTTATTTCGCTGAAAGAGAACAGCGATTGAAATGCGCGCCGCAGGTTTCAGGCGCTCCAAAGGTGCGAATAATAGCACAAGGGGACCTGGCTGGTTGCCGGATACCGTTAAAAGATATGTATAGGAACCGCGCTATAATCCTCCGCGAATCAGCCCACCCATGCCGCGACGCTCCATAAATGCCGCAACCTGATGACGAACTTCAGTCGCCAGTTGCGCTTCCAGACTGCGCTGAGCAAGATTTTCTGCTTCGGCAAAATCAATGCGCCGCAGCAAGTATTTTACGCGCGCGACAGAGCGTCCGTTCATAGATAGATGGCGATACCCAAGCCCAATGAGGATCGCCACACACATGGGATCGCCCGCCATTTCACCGCACAAACGTAAGTCGATCCCCTGCGCTTCCGCTTCCCGGGCGATCATCGCCAGGGCTCGAAGCATTGCAGGATGAAGACTGTCATAAATGTTTGCCACCCGCGTGTTGTTGCGATCGACAGCCAGAATGTACTGGGTCAGATCATTGGTGCCTACCGAGATAAAATCGACCCGGTTTGCCAGATGCGGCAACATAAATACCATCGATGGCACTTCCAGCATGATACCGATACGCGGTTTAGGAATTGCGTAACCAATCATTTCTTCGACTTCACGTCCGGCACGCTCGATCAGGCGGCGTGCTTCGTCAACTTCATCGAGACTTGTGACCATCGGCAACAGGATGTTCAGGTTGCCCGTGGCGGCGTTAGCACGCAACATCGCCCGTACCTGAATCAAAAAGATCTCCGGCTGATCGAGCGTAATGCGGATCCCACGCCAACCAAGACATGGATTCTCTTCGCTGATAGGCATGTAAGGCAGTTGCTTATCAGCACCGACATCCAGCGTGCGCAGCGTGACGGGCTTATCATTAAACATTTGCAACATGCCCTGATACTGCGCCACCTGTTCTTCTTCCGACGGGAAGCCGCTTTGCAGCATAAAGGGAATTTCAGTGCGATAGAGTCCGATGCCATCAATGCGGCTGCCTAATTTTTCTTCATGTTCCGGACTTAACCCCGCATTGAGCATAACTTTTATGCGCTCGCCGCTTTTTAGCTGCGCGGGTAAATTGACATCATCTTCTGCCAGACGGCTAAGCTCAATCTCTTCGCTAATCAGCCGCTGATATTCATGTAGCAGCACCGGCTCCGGGTCGACCAGCAATTCCCCACGATAACCGTCAACGATCAACGTCCGACGATGCAGCACCGAAGGCTGAATGTCCGCGCCCATCACGGTGGGGATCCCCAGTGCACGCACCATGATTGCGGCGTGGGAGTTGGCAGCACCATCGCGCACGACAACGCCGACTAAGCGATCCTGAGGCAGTTCCGCAAGGGTAGTCGCTGACAGTTCATCTGCCACCAGAATGAAACGTTCCGGCCAGGCGTTCGCCCCCTGATTGGCATCATCAAGATGAAACAGTAATCGCTGACCCAGCGCGCGTAGATCGCCCGCTCGTTCTTTGAGATAGCTATCGCTTAGTGTGGCGAACTGTTCGGCAAATTTTTCAATGACCGTTTTCACCGCCCACTCTGCGACCGAACCTTTATCCACTTCAGCAAACAGTTCGCGACGCAGACGCGTATCGGAAAGCAAGTGTGAGTAAAGATCGAAAATAGCCGCCGTTTCTTTTTGCGCCCCGGCGGCAAAGCGTTTGCTGTAACGGCGAAACTCATTGGCCGCCTCTTCCAGCGCCCCGGTCAGTCGCTCACGTTCCAGCGCCGGATCCAGCGTTGAAGCCTGATACACCTGTTCCATTAAGGGTAACGTTGCATCCTGCCAACCTTCGGCAATCGCTACACCGGGCGCGGCCGGTAATGCGCGGATTCTCGTCTGGCGATATTGCCCGAACAACGCAGTCAACTGCGACTGGGATAGAATGGCGGCCATCTGGGTGGCGAGCGTCACCAGGAAGGATTCTTCGCTTTCGTTGTACTGCCGCAGTTCGCGTTGCTGCACCACCAGTACACCAAGCAACTGGCGACGTTGAATAATCGGCACGCCTAAAAACGCACGGAAACGCTCTTCTTTTACGAAGGGGATATATTTGAAGCTGGGGTGTTTTTGCGCATCCGCAAGGTTTATCGGTTCCGCCAGCCTGCCAACCAGACCGACGATCCCTTCATCAAACGCAAGCGTTACAGTGCGACCACGTGGTTTTTTTAATCCCCGGGTCGCCATCAGGTAGTAACAACGTCGGTCGTGATCGGCCAGGTAGACCGAACAGACCTCAGTATCCATCGCAAGACAGATGTCGGTAACCAGAATATTTAACGCCTCGTTCAGGCGTGGTGCGCTGGCTACCTTTTCGACTATTTCGCGCAGGCGAGTGAGCATAATTGGCGTGACTTAACCTCTTTTACGTCGATAAGTTGATGCGTTTTGTGGTTTAGGCGTATTTTCCTGAAGCGCCATCACAACACTCGCGAACTCTTTCATTACCCTACGGTAGACATCACGTTTAAATGACACCACCTGTCTGACCGGATACCAGTAACTTACCCATCGCCAGCCGTCAAACTCTGGTGTACTGCTGGTTTGCATATTGATTTCCGCATCGCCGCTCACCAACTGCAAGAGAAACCATTTTTGTTTTTGGCCGATACAAACCGGCTTCGTGTCCCAACGCACCAAACGTTTCGGTAATTTGTAGCGCAACCAGTTACGTGTTGAAGCAAGGATTCGAACGTCTTTACGGCTTAATCCTACTTCTTCAAACAATTCACGGTACATCGCCTGTTCTGCGGATTCTCCGGGATTAATTCCGCCTTGCGGAAACTGCCAGGAGTGCTGACCAAATCGCCGGGCCCACATTACTTGCCCCTGACGATTACAAATCACGATACCTACGTTTGGGCGGTAGCCATCGTCATCAATCACCGGACTACCTCAAAATAAAGCTTTATATACGAATGATTGTTTCATACTCCAGGAAGACGGTAAACCACTCTCTGCAGGGCATTACACACTAATAACAATTGAATAACTCACAGTTAAGTGCAGAGTTATAAACAGAGGAAGGGGCGGATAACCGTTTTTATTCACCTTTTCTGTGGATAGAGTTGTGAAGAAGTACGGAATTACCACGGGAAAACCCAGAACACTCTGAATCAGCCGGATAAACGCGCTTTAAAATATTTTTTATTAATCAGTATATTATATACATAAAGAGTGATGAAACAGAGATATTTGTGACCATGGTCACACCACTCATTTACGCGTTGGCGAAAGATCAACCAACGTCGTATTTATCCACAGAATGTGCCACTAAGTTAAGCACCGTACCACTAAAAATTAGAGTTTCGTCGCACGTCAAGGCTGTAAATGGAAACAGTAGTGAGGGTTTTTCACAGTTATCCCAGCTTTCTGTGGATAACATGGTGTAAGATCCTGTTTATTTTCAGTGACCAGAATTGGAAAACCCACCTGGACGTTGCGCAACACAGTAGCCTGTAGATTAAAAAACAAGATAAATCATAGAATTGAACAACGCATGTGGAAAAAGTTACACTCTGAGTATTCGGCACAGAATAGCTGCTTGTTTTTTAATCAAGGTGTTAAGCCATGTCCCAACCTCGCCCATTGCTCTCTCCCCCCGAAACTGAAGCGCAGTTACTGGCGCAAGCACAGCAACTTTCTGGTTACACACTAGGTGAACTGGCGGCGCTTGCCGGGTTGGTTACACCGGAGAATTTAAAACGCGATAAGGGTTGGATCGGTGTGTTACTGGAGATCTGGCTCGGAGCCAGCGCTGGCAGTAAACCTGAACAAGATTTTGCTGCTTTAGGCGTGGAACTCAAAACGATTCCTGTGGATAGTCTGGGACGTCCGCTGGAAACGACATTTGTTTGTGTTGCACCGTTAACCGGCAATAGCGGCGTGACCTGGGAAACCAGCCACGTGCGCCACAAACTCAAACGGGTGCTGTGGATACCGGTTGAAGGCGAGCGCAGCATCCCGCTGGCGCTACGTCGCGTAGGGTCACCGTTGTTGTGGAGCCCGAATGAAGAGGAAGACCAGCAGTTGCGCGAGGACTGGGAAGAATTGATGGATATGATTGTCCTCGGTCAGGTTGAGCGAATCACCGCTCGTCATGGGGAATATTTACAAATACGGCCGAAAGCAGCGAATGCGAAAGCTCTGACCGAAGCCATTGGCACCCGGGGCGAACGGATTCTGACGCTGCCACGCGGTTTTTATTTGAAGAAGAATTTCACCAGTGCGCTACTGGCGCGTCATTTTTTGATCCAGTAGCCATCGCTTTGACCTGCCGCATTCCGGGCATATAATTACCGCTTCATTTTTTTTGGCAGGGCTTTTTAGATGTTATTTGCATGGATAACCGATCCTAACGCCTGGCTTGCGCTCGGTACGCTGACGCTGCTGGAAATCGTTCTTGGGATCGATAATATTATTTTCCTTTCTCTGGTGGTCGCAAAGTTGCCCACCGCACAGCGTGGTCATGCGCGGCGTCTGGGGCTGGCTGGAGCCATGGTTATGCGTCTGGCGCTGCTGGCATCGATTGCCTGGGTTACTCGCCTGACGAATCCGCTTTTTACAATCTTCAGTCAGGAAATTTCCGCTCGTGATTTGATTCTGCTGCTGGGCGGTCTGTTCCTTATCTGGAAAGCCAGTAAGGAGATCCACGAGTCTATCGAAGGCGAAGAAGAAGGGCTGAAAACACGCGTTTCTTCATTCCTCGGTGCTATCGTGCAGATTATGCTGCTGGATATTATTTTCAGCCTCGACTCGGTCATTACCGCCGTGGGTCTGTCGGATCATCTGTTTATTATGATGGCGGCCGTAGTGATTGCCGTAGGCGTGATGATGTTCGCCGCACGTTCAATTGGTGATTTTGTTGAACGCCATCCATCAGTGAAAATGTTGGCGCTCTCTTTCCTGATTCTGGTGGGCTTTACCCTGATTCTGGAAAGTTTCGATATCCACGTACCGAAAGGTTACATCTACTTCGCAATGTTCTTCTCCATTGCAGTAGAAAGCCTCAACCTGATTCGCAATAAAAAGAATCCACTCTGATGTTCCGTTCGCTCTTCTGCGGGAGAGCGAATGCCTTCCCTTTATCCTCACAGTTTAAGACTTTCCTGCTTTCAAGATGTATAACGTCAGATTATAAACAGACTATTATCATTGATGGGCTTAATGAGGATAACCGGATGAAAAAATGGGCAGTATTAATCTCTGCAGTCGGACTGGTATTTGCTGTTTCCGGTTGTAGCAGTGATTATGTGATGGCAACTAAAGATGGTCGAATGATCCTGACGGATGGAAAACCGGAAATTGACGATGATACCGGGCTTGTGAGTTATCACGATCAGCAAGGTAACGCTATGCAAATTAACCGTGATGATGTCTCGCAAATTATTGAACGTTAAAAAATAAGGTCAGCATCCGGCTGTAATGCCGATCAGTTAAGGATCAGTTGACCGATCCAGTGGCTGTGTAAGAATCCGGAAACGCTCACTCGTTTCCGGATTTTTTTATGCACATTGGACAGGCCCTTGATCTGGTATCCCGTTA
>NZ_PYQM01000054.1:0-20404 GCF_003027595.1 Escherichia sp. 20412-1
TGTTCTGCGGGGTTCTGCGGATAATGTTTTCTGTTCCATAACAGGTGTCCACTAGTTGAAAAAGTGGGCACCTACGTTACCAATACTGGCTTAATGGCTACATACGGCGGTCAGTTTACGCTTACGAAAATCTGGAACAGGGCAGAAAAGGATGATGTGGGATTAATTCACAGAAACAGACCAGGTATACCCTGTATGCCGGTGGTGATACCCGCCTGCAGTCCTGCCGGAAGAGACCTTCTCTGTAACAATGTCAGTCAGGCGCAATACTTCAGACCAGTCACTCTCATGCGGAAACTGGATCTGAATAAAAAGGCGTACCCGTTCACGGTGATCCAGAACTGTATCCGGTTCATAAAGCAGACCACTGTCAGGAGAAACACGGGATGCTTTATTGATGAGATCATACTTACCGGCAGGAGACTGCGATGAAAGCGCCCAGGTGACATTCTCCGCCTGATGGCCATCAATACGACTACTCCCCGGTGTCCAGGCAATTTCCTGTGCGCCGGATACGATGATCTCCCTGGAGACTTCCGCCAGCTTTTTAGGTGTACAGAATACCGGTGCCAGCACACACAGGGACAACAAATTGCAGCTGACCGCTTCCGGTTGAACCGGACTGCTCCCGGATTTTTCAGGAAAATATATTTTTGTCAGTATTTCAGTTAATTCCTTATGCCTGAGAGAATTAATGAAGTACATGACAAGCATCATGAGAAACAATATAACAACAAGCCCTCCGATAACCACTAAAAGGTCAGTATCAATATTATTGCTGTACAGATAGTCTTTAGTGATCGCTATATTATCCTGTATCACCGGGGAGTATTCAGTTACAGGCTTCTCAGTAAACTTATTATTCTCACCAACATATTCAGCGATATTGTCTGATGTCATAATGACTTTCTCCGGAAGCTTCCGGCTTCGCCGGCAACACTTCACGGTCGCACAAAGAATTTGCACAACCGCTCAGTGTTTTCATATTTATTTCGGAAACGCCGGAAAGTGGCAAAATTTATTTTGTCACTTTCCGGGGTTGGACAACGAGCAACGCGAGGCGTCAGTCAGGATGCCGCTCAGACCAGCCTCCTGAAGAGGATCAGAGGATATTGGCAATGGATTTGGCCAGCTGGTCTTCCAGAACAGGCTTCGCCTCATCAAACTTCAGATTAACCTTGTTCGCATTCGATACCACACGGGTCTGGTACTTATGCTGGTTACCGGTTTCCGTGCTGGTCTGGACTTTTGCTCCAGAGGTGCCCTGACGCAGGGCGGCAACGTTATCCGTTCTGACGCTGGCCTTTGTCCGTTCGGCGATCTGCACATCGGTGATCATGGTGTAATTGGTGTCTTCCACCATCGCATCTGCAGCCATACCCACCAGACCAGCAGCAAGCCCCACACCGAGTGTGGCACCGGCAGAACTGGAATTATATCCGGTAATACCGGCACCTAACGCTGCACCAACTGCTGCGCCTTCATAACCACGGTTCAGCCAGCCCTGAGACTCCCGCAGGTCCATCTTATCGGCCTTCAGCACATTCGCCTGGATCCAGTAGTAGGCTTTATCCGGAGAAGTCACCACCTGATACCCTTTTGCTTTCACAGCATCGGCGATTTTGCCCTGCAGACCGCTCATGTCTTTATCAGACGTGTTTTTGATCTGCAGAAATACCGTGCGTTCGCTGGCGGGTTCAAGCCAGATGGTCTCACTCATCTGAGTCTTCACCTCAAGGTTACGCTTCTTGATTGCTGTGCTCATCGCACCACACCCTGAAAGGGCCAGCGTGGAACTGACCAGTGCAACCATCATCAATTTTTTTGTTTTCATCAAATCACCTTTATTACAAACTACAGTTTTCTTATCGCCTGTCATCATAGTCCTGCCAACAAGTCCCAAAAGTATTTCCTGCTGAATCAAATCCTCCATGCATAGCTAATCCTGTTGCCGGATTAGTACGATAAAAATCCACATAATCAAAATTCACATCATCAAAATCCAGATGCAAATCTTCATTAGTTTGTTCATTTATCTGAGATTGCATCCATTCTCTTACACTTACACAACCACTAATTCGCCTTAATTCGTATAGTGTACCAATGATAAAAATCATCAAGCTTAATAACGGAGAGAGTAAGGAAGATACTGGCATCAGTATATACCAGACGCCTTTACTGAATTTAAACTCATCCGACACATGCCGTTTTTTTCGTATTTGAGAAAACAACCATATAAACAATCCCTGCCATAGTACAATAAAGCACAGGATAAAAACTGTTTCGGCACTCCCCCAATCAGCCAGATAACAGGCAATGAACTGTATCACCGTCACCAGAGCAATATGAGCTAAATTTTTCATTATCATCTCCCCCATACAATATTATTGCTTGTGCTTATCCTGATACTCCTTTGCTCTTTTCATCAGTTCCTGTGGACTGTCAGCACCAGGCATTCTTTCCTGACCCGATTTTTCTTCATTATATTTATTATTCTGAGATAATGCCTCTGTTTTATGATGATTTTGCAGTTCAGAATACTGCCCTCTTACAATATTTTCCTCGCCACGGATACTGTTCTGAGTATCTCCGATATTCCCTTTATATTCTGTGACCATATTATCAACCTGATGTTTTACATCATTACGGATATTACTGTCCTGCGTTCTTTGCTCAATAATGGCCTGATGTCCCTGATGGTCAGCAATAATATTCTGGCTGCCACCGCCCGAAGGTACGCTCTCCATTCCTTTACCAATATCCCCACGGGATTCACGCCAGGCATTATCAACACCGGGCTGTACCTGTTCCTGAACAAAAGACCAGGCCATCGCCCGACGGCGTTCTGCAATCTCCGGTGAACTGGTATTTGTCAGAATAGCTTCTGCATCCTGCGGCGCGTGTTTCATCACATACTGTGCAAACTGTTGCGACAGGTCTTCACTCATCTGCCCACTCATGCTTTCAGTACGGGAAGCCATTTCCGCATATTCATGGCTGCGGATCATATTCGTCGTGTACTGGTCGTAACTCTGTTTCGCTGAGTTCAGTGCGGCAGACAACTGGTCCACACGGGAATCGGCATTATTGTCAGTATGGCTGCCGGATTCACTGACCTTGCGACTGGTAAAGTAATCGCTGGCCTCTTTAAAGTCCTGTGTGGCTCTGGCATCGATATCATGACGGGCATCATGGCTGGCCCGTGAACCACTGCTGGCCTGATGCGCATCCTCATCACTCCAGTCAATACTTGCCCGACCACCACCTCTGACACCTACGCCACCACCAACACCAAGAATTTTAGGTTTAACCCCCCATTCAGCATGAGCATCGCCATACATCCCCGCAGAACCTCTCGTACTTCTTGATGCCAGTTCTCTTGTCGCCTGCTCATTACTGATATTATGCGCCTTCGCATAACTTTCCACCGCACTGCGCATACGGCTGGCCATCATGGAGTCCTGTGCGCTCATCGTGCTGTCAGCACCACCGGTGACAGAGTCACTGCTCCCCCTGTTAGAGCCAAACTGGCTGAGCGTGTTCCAGGCGCTGGCAATACTGCTGCTGAACCCATGCAGGGCGCTTTCGGCTCTGTTCGACGCCTCCCGGGCCATTTCCTGTTGTGCCGCCGCAATCTGACGCGTTGCGTTAATACCGACCGGTAACCGGGACATCGCCCCGCTCGCATCCATCACCATATTACCGTCACGGGTCTGTGTGGCGGTTGCGCCACTGCCGGTCTGGTACGTCATCTGACCAAACGACGTGGTGCTGTTGGTGCTCCAGCTGAAGCCGTTCACGTTCTCCGTCTGCATGTTGCCGTAGGAGTAATTACCGTCAACCACACTGCCTGCCGCACTGGCGGTCGGGCTGATGGAGGAAGAGGCAAAGTGGCTGTATACACTGGAGAATCCGGCCCCAAGGCCTTTTATCATCACCCATGACAACGGCGGTATCATGACGGAGATATATCCGGCTGTGGAAGCCAGGTCGGAGTACTTCAGCTGTATCTGAGAGAGTTCAGAGAGCACGACCGGCGCACCATTCTGCTTCGCATAGAATGTCATGGCACTGTTCAGAATGGCATACAGCAACGGCCAGCTCTGGAACCACATCAGGGCAAACACATAACCTTTCAGGACGGACAGTGTCAGTTTGTTGAAGACAGCCGCCAGTACCAGGAGCGGGAAGATACCGATGGTAATGCCCACCAGAATGGTCTGCACCATCGGCAGGTTTCGCATCAGCACATGACCAATGGAGACATGCGCCAGACGTTGTTTCTCCATCGATGAGGTGGTGGCCAGATTCACCAGGCTGGCGGTATCACCGTTACGGGCAGCATTACTGGTGATACCCTCTTTCAGGGCATTCATGGTGACGTTCTGGCGCATAATCTGGCTGGCAGACTGGCTGGAGCCGTAGAAATAACTGTAACTGTCACTCACCAGTTGTCTGAATAACAGGTCAGGGTCCGGTCTGCCGCCAAATATCTGCTGCACATAATAATGCCAGGTCTTGCCTCCGGTATTCGTATCAGAATTCAGCTTATCCTTCAGTCCGACGGATGCGTCCTTACAGGACACAAACGGCTCTGAGCTGTGCAGAAAACTGTAATTATTATTCGGCACCTGACGTAAAGGGCTGGGCTGAGAAAAGATTATGGTGTACGGGTCAGAGGAGGCCATCAGGTCTTCCAGCGTGTATTTGTGATTCAGGTAAATATTACCCAGCACGCAGTTCTGGACGTAGTCCTGAAACAGATTGATGATTTCCGGGTTCCGGGACAGGAAATCGGTGCTTTTCACAATCAGGTTCGCCCCGAACAGCATGCCTGTCTTGCTGTAGGTGGCGCTGTCAGGCTGAGCGAACACCATCTCATAGCCGGCCACCATCGCATGTCCGATACGGGTCGTCAGTGAAAGCGGCATCGCCAGTCCGACCGGCACATTGTCCACACGATGGACCTGCACCAGGTCACTGTTATCAATAATCTGCACCGATGTGCGGACATTGACCAGCAGGCTGATAAGCACAAACACGGCCACCCAGCCCAGCAAATCCATCACGTTGTGCCGCTGTACCCACATCACGGCCACCGCGAGAACAGACAATGTGAGCGCAATTTTTTCGATGGAATCCCACGTCCGTGTCCCCATAAAGGCGGCAATGGCGTTCAGGTTATTGCGTAACCACTCACCACCGGCAATCACATAGACTTCATTCACAGCGTGCTCCCTCCGAAGTGATAGTTGTTCTGGTAACGGCTGAGCATACGGGCGGACAGCTGCTGGCGCATGTAACTCATCTGACGGTCAACAACCAGCAGTGCATCCTGCTGGACCTTTACCTGCCCCTGGAAAACCGCAATCTGTTGCTGTGCCTGATTCAGATTCTCCAGCACACTGTCCAGCACGGTCTGTGGATAGTTCCCGGTGGCAATCATGGCCCGGGCCTGCTGAAGCAGTTCCTGAATGTACTGGAGCATGATGTCGTAGCCGATATAGTCCGTCAGCTGGTAAACCACGCTGCTGGACACACCGAGCATCTGCGGGTCAATCAGATATTTAAAGACGGGGACGGTGGTGCTGGAAATGAAGCCTTTTTCCCTGTCATCCAGTGGAGTATCACTCACCGCTTTATTCTGAATACTGGTGAGCAGTTTTGTAATCTGTGATTTCAGGGCTTTATCCCGGGCGATGGTCACATTTGCATCCGCCACCACCTTCAGACACTTGTCCGAATCGTTGCAGTGATAAATTTTTGCCGTTCCCCCCTCCATAATCGCCCTGAGGATATCGCGGTCAGTGGTACGCGCCGGCAGGGGGGTAATCTCGCTGTCTTCCCCAAAAATCAGCGTACCGGTGAGCGTCATGATGAATTCCTTCAGCTCTTTGTTACCGTCAAGCATCCTGTTTTTGGACAGCGAGTCCCAGATGATATTGATGTTCTTCAGCACCCGTTCCTTATCTTTGTCACTGGCCTTGTCACGAACAGATGATGACTGTCCTCCGACCGTGCAGCCCTGACGGGACGCGGCCCAGTCAGCAAAAATATTGCTCTCACCGGCAATGTCCTGACAGACCTTCTGCTGTGACACCTGAGTCTGAGGAAATAATCCTCCGACAATCCCCTGTGCCACCTGACAGGAACTGAGGTTCATACTGTTAATGTCGCTTGCCATTTTCTGCAGGAAGTCTTTTGCGGTTTTGATTTCCGGCACCGTTGTCTGCAGGGCAAGGTCAAAAAAGTAACCGGCAGCATTACTCATAATCTGCTTAACAAAACGCTGCAGCTGCTCGCCGTTAATGAAGCTGAACGAACCGAGATAGGCGTCGATGCCGCCACACCCGGCATTGATATCCGGCAGCGTCATGGAAATCAACTGGATATTTTTGACCTGAGTACGGGCATACAGGGAGCCACCGTAAGCATATCCGGCAGCCTGTCCCTGCCAGACGCCCGCCTGAGTGACATTGGACGCAAATCCCAGCTTATTAAAGAACTGATTCATGTCGCTGTTCACATCCGCTGACGCTGCGGGTGTGACCGTCAGTAAAGCGGCACAAAGAACCAGAAGAGGTTTAATGCGTGACATCATTCCTGCCCTCCCTTAATTTGTTCTCCCGGCGCATACGGCGTTTCAGCAGGAATATCATGATATTCCCGAATATTAATTCGCACATTGAGGACAGAAAAAATGTAACAAGGAACCCGGCTGCAAGCGCATATAACGTATACGGAATGGCATACATCAGGATATTCCACATATAACGAAAATTATTTAATTCCGGGTCCGCTTTCCACGAATCAATACCTGCGCTGAAAATAGCATGCATACCGTGCCATAAAAGCAATCCGGCAACAAAGAAAACAACAAAAAGCCAGAAGTGTTTTATGGCATTATCACAACTGCACTCAATATCCCGTTTAATTTTTCTGATTTTGAATTCCTGATTCTTTTTATTTTCTGTCATCATAAGTTTCCTCTGATATTCCTGATGATTCATTCAGACCGGTCATGCGGCTGTAATATATTTCAGACACCGAAATCCATCCCACAATTGCCCCCACAAAAAACACAACAGAAACAGAAAAGGTAATACACAGCGATACGACAATTTCTACAGGGCTGGCGGGATAAAAAAGCCCCTGACGGATAAAGGGGATATTCAGGCTGACGATTATTCCCGTCGCGATGCCGGATATTGCGGCAATGAGTAACACCACCTGCTTATTTCGCACCTTTTTTCCCTCCGTACATCTGCAGAACGGTATCCATCCGCGCCATAAAACCGGCGGCATCCGTTGCCCCCTGTAAAAGCGGTAATGCCTCAAGCGTGTTGACGTTGACCAGGAAGGTGGTCGGTGTGGCCACCGGAATATTCGGGAAGAAGGTCTGCATCACGTCAGGTGGCACCGGCAATGCCTCCGGAAAGGCCGTATCACCCTGACCATCCAGGGTGTAGGGAAAAACGGAAAAGCCATACTGCTGTGCCAGCTGTTTCAGTACCGGGTCAAACTGGTGACAGTAAGGGCAATGCCCCTGCATAAACAGCACCACCTTCCAGTCAGCCAGGTTAACCTGCCTGCCGTTGCTGAGGCGGAACCAGCGGGGGGCCGGCTTTGCTGTCCTGGCTGGCGTGTCTGCTGCCGGTTGTGCAGGCTGCGCGACCATACCCTGCGGATTCCAGAGTCGTTCAATTTCATCCCGGGTGGAGGCCTGCACACCTGTGGCCATCATCAACAAAATGACCAGCAGTAATTTAGTGAGAGACATGTCCGCCCTCCTGCTGCCCTTCCATCATGGCCTGTTGCCTGGCTTCCAGTGCCTCACGCTCTTCCCGGCTGACACGGGCAATCCATGCATCCAGCACCTGGTATGCGCCGAACAGCACAAGGATGGCCGCAATCAGCTCCGCCAGAAAAAAAGCCATCCAGGGTTTGCTGTAAACAAGACGGGCGACGATATGAAACCAGACACCCAGGGAAAATACCCACATTCCCGTAATATCAAGCCGGGGCAAAGAGAATCTGCGTTTACTTATCATGTTAAACTCCGGTTATTATTTACATGAGAGTATTCATGTCTGTAATATTCGCGTTTGTGTGATATTAATCAGAGGTACAAATGGAAAAGCGATCTTTTAAAGAAAAACTGGAAATAATCAGAAACATAATAAGAGAGTCGTTACTGGGAAATGCGGCAATTATTGCGCTGATATATGCAGCATCACATTCATTACCGGTCAATGCCTTCCCTGACTATCTTGTAATAAGTTTATTAAGTATCGCAGCAAGCATCGTTGTATTATGGTTATTTTCAATTATCTATATTTATTTTTGTGAGCTATTCAGAAGCCACTGGATTGCGGTATGGTTTATCATATGGTCTTCAGTAATCAACCTCATTATTTTGCATGGTTTTTATGACCGTTTTATATGACTTAGCCTGTCATAAGCCCCCTTATAAAAAACCACATTACTCCGGACCATACTGATGACAACATAATACAGATAAATATTCTTCTGAACCTGTCGAAGCTCGTAACGTTCGGTAATGAGCCAATAACCATTGGAACAACCATTGCTGCGCCCTGATTCATAATTGCACCACACAGAAACCAGAATCTGGCAGTCAGCACATATAAACACGCAATATTAATAACAAGAAAAATCAGCGAACTCAGGAGAAACATTTTTCTGTCATTACGCTCAGAAAAGAAATAACCGGCAACAATGATAAATATTAACAGAACAACACCTGTAAACATTTTCAAATAATCTTCACTCATAAATCAAATCCGCGATTAAAAATTGGGTTTAAAATCTTCAGAAACGTTCAGGAACTGTTTTGCCAGGTCGTCCTGTGAAATAAAGCCGTATGATAACGGGCGAACACTGCCCTGTTTCGGGTCAACCAGCATCATGGCCGGGAAATATTTCACGCCGAGGCGCTGCGCCTGCCCCTGGTCAGTCCGGGAATCCGGCAACAGCGGATTAATCACGCCATCCACAGAAACGGGAATAACACTCAGACCATACGTATCCCGGAAGCCATTAATGACCTGCGCCAGCTGCCCGTCGATGGGGTCCTGCCCCCGGTAAAAAAACATGATGCCGTAGTGTTCAGCCAGTTTCGCAATGGCCTGTCGCTGCTGCGCCTGGTCTGCCGCCAGCTGGTTCCGTACCGTGCCATTGTAATGGCTGTACTGCAGGTTATAGTCCAGTTCGGGATGCGCCAGCATGGCTTTTTTGGCGCTCATGGTGAAAAGCCCGGCCTGCTGAGTCCAGTAATTCTGCAGCCGAAAATATTTCACAAAATTATCCACGCCGGGATACAGAATGGCTTCGTACAGCGCCCGCTTTGTTGCCGTCTGCAGCGCGGTCAGTTTCTGCATAATATCCGGCTCCTGACGGGGGGCTGCAGGTACAGGTTTATTTTCTTTTTCCTTCGGAGTTATTTTCTCGTTATACCACTGCCAGCCTGCATCTTTCCCTGACGCCGGAAAAATAAAGCAGCAGAGTAACAGTGGCAGTAATGCTTTATTCATCTTCATTCCTTTCATCATTTTTTCTTTCATCGGTTTTCTGCAGGTCAGTCAGAGCAGAAAAACAAAAATACAGAATAAACAGGAGAACACCGGAGTAAAGGATAACGAAAGCAGCAGCAAGCATCCCGTCCACCGTGGTTTCTTTTACCGTATCCCACGACCAGATAATTACCGGGGAAATGACAATCGCTGTAATCAAAAGCCGGATAATAAAATCAACAATACGATCAGAAGTGAATATGACCTTCATCATTTTCCCCGGTTATTTTCCCTACCTTACTGTCCTGCCTGTTTCAGCTGGTCAGCAATCTGTTCTTTCACTTTCTGCGTCAGAACACCACTGTCCGGGATTTTCTGGTTATTCATCAGGTCTTCGTAGAAGTTAGTGAAGTCCAGCTGGTCGAACTTAATACGCTGCAGTTCATCCACGGTTATTCCACGACAGTCAGGACTTTTGGCGCTGCCAAACCCGATACGCAGCTGCCCGTTACGCCCCTGCTGCTGGACTATCTGCGCCAGCTTCGAGTCAAACTGGCAGTAACTGCGCTTTTTCTGCAGGCAGACACCCAGCACCTTTTTCGAACAGAACTCGCCCACACTCACCGTCAGTTTGTTGTCCTTTGCCTTTCCAAGCGCCTTTTCTTCACTGTTGCACTTCGCCAGCCCCACATCCTGACCCCAGCCTCCATCCTTACAGCAGTTAATGAAGCCGGCTGCGGCCTTACGGCAGAATTTCGCCTCGCCCGTGAAAGCCCTGACATCCACACCATTCAGGGCGGCAACATCCTTACCTGCGGCGGCAAGCGCCGCCAGCTGTGATACAGCCTCACCAAAATCACTGCTTTTTCCGCTCTGCGCTTTATCGCATTCACCGTCAAGGCAGAAGACATCACCGCCACAGACCATCACTTTTCCTGATGTTTTTGACTCGCAGGAGTACGTGGCATACTCATGCAGACAGGTTCCCTCATCGGAATAAAACGCGCACTGACGTGAGGCCAGCGTACAGGCCGGATTATCGACATATTTCTGACAGGTGCCGTTATCTGCGGACTGTGTGACATATTTATCCCGGTATGCCCAGCACGCCTGTGTGATGCTCCAGGGTTTACCTTCCGCCACACCTGTTTTCGTACCACCCGGCTCTGAACACTCAGTACCTTTCAGCACGCCATCCGCTTTATTAAACGGACAACTCTCCACCCACTCCACCCGTGGAACCCATTCTTTATCACGGACCTTCATCCTGAGTTTCAGCGTAAAGGTGGAAGCACCACTGACAAGCGATTCATAGACTTTCCTGTCACCATTCCCGTGCGGGAGGCAATTACCGTTTGCAGTACAGCCACTGCCGGTCAGAACCTGCCCCTGTGTGACAGAAAACCCGGAGGGCACAGGTATGGTGAAAGTCCCGCTCTGTCCTGTAACCAGTTGCACATTAAAGGCTGTGTTCATAAAGTCGTAACGGGAGTTAAGGAAATATAGCCCTGCATGAACCGATAGCGAGGCACTTTCCACTGTCCCGGCAACAGGTACGGTAACGCTGAATACCAGTTTCAGACCGTTCATACTGAACCGGAACTGTGAGTGCGGTATCGTCACCTCACGATATTCATCCGTGTATTTCCAGTCTCCTGTAATACTGGCAGTCCGTGTACAGTACTCCTCCACCATCGTGTCCCGTTCACAGGTATAGTTTGTGAATTCACTGCGGTTTATCTGCTGCGCACTGCACTGCTGCCCGGTATTTCCCACGATGCTGTCAGCCCGGCTCTCCACATCCCGGCCAGTCTGAATAAACGGCGCATCCGGCGACAGAATGTCTTTCGGCTTGTTCATGAATGACTCTGTGATGGTTTTGCCGGTTTCACCGGTCGCCCATTCCGTGGTGCCGTTATTCTTCAGCCCGCCATCCCCACCGGCAGTCACGCCACCGTAATATTTTGTCTCGTCCGGATCCGCGTTATAGCCGGGAATGCTTTCCTGCGGATTAAAATTCTGAATACTGCCTGTCCCCTGCCCCTGAATCTGACGGGCAAAATCAGAACCCGCCCAGTAATCACTGTTGCTGTCAGCCTGTACCCCACTGACTGCCAGGTACAGAATCAATGGTATAAGACGTTTCATACCTCGCTCTCCCCCTGATACTGCTCAAACCAGAACACAACCGGTTTGTTCACCACCTGAATCAGCCCGAACCGTTCTGCGGTCCTGAAATTCACGCTGCTTCTGCGCCCCCGTTCAACCTGCAGGGACACCTGCGTTCTGAACATCTCCAGCGAATATGTTGTTTTCAGCAGGTTGCACGGCGCACAGGCCGGGACGAGGTTTTCCGGACAGTCGGCCTCCGGTCTGAAAACATCACCGGTGGATTTCAGCCTGAAAATGCGCTTTTCTGCAGCCTTCATGCACTGCACTGACTTGCGGAGCACCGCCTGAACATGGTCGGCATGCCATCCTTTCTCCGGCAGTTCACAGCCGCAGTACGCACAACGGCCACCGAATTTCATACGCAGTTTTTCCCGCTGTTTCTTTGTCAGCGCCATCAATGCCTCCTTACGGGAAGAAGTTTATGGATTAACTAAGCAGACCAGCGTCCTGAAGTCTGCACGCAGTGAGCGGCGACAGTACCGGTGATACCAGTGATGAGGGCCTTCAGGCTGAAGCCGGAAGCAGAGCTGAAAATCACTGTTAAAAGAAGCTCCGACGGACCAGCCCCACAGCAACCGGGGCATCATGGACTCCGCATCCTGCCGCAGTCTCTGTTCAGGAAGGGCGGCCATTTTTACCGGACAGGCAAAGGCAATATAAGGCGGCAGCTTTGTAACAGGGAAACCATGTCCCTGACAGGACGCATATGTACGAAATCCGTGAACGTTCATCGCGGCCACCAGTGCACGGATGTCCGGGTCAATCCGGTAATACCCGACAGGTAAACTCATTGCGGCTTATCCCCGGTGCCGTCCAGCAGTCCCTGAGCCACCTGCCGGCAGTCTCCCGTGGCGGCCACTTTTTCCAGCGCCTGCCTGACACGCAGGTTTCCCCGGATGATGTCGTGCCCCTGACTGCAGAACACCACCAATGCGGGTACACTGCGGATGCCATACTGTGAAAACAGCGTCGGGTCGATCTGAACACCATCAGTCGCGCCGTCTTTCACCAGAGACAACACGGCTTCAGCCGTGGCTTTCAGGTCATTGTTCACCATGCCCCGCAATGTGGCCGGAATACCGTAGTGCCGGGTTTCGCCCAGCATCCGTTTCAGTCCCTCTTCGGGAATGGAGAACGACACAAAATACACAGCCCCCTGCTGTGGTTTGTCTTTCTGAGCAGCCTGCTGTTTACGGACCAGTTCATCGAGAAACTGGTTATCGGCATGCTGAAGGGGATTCGCCCTGACCTGCTGCTCTGCCCATGCCTGCAGTTGTGTGTCCGGCTTTTCACGTAACTGCTGACTCAGTGTTTCCTGCTGCTTCAGGAACTGGCGGTTTTCGGGCGTATTCACGTTTTCCGAAGCATGAGCAGAGATAAACAGTCCTGCTGTCAGGGAAAAAAGTACAAATATTTTCCGGCTCATATCATCTCCCGGCATAGTGATATAATTTAATTACCGGCGCACTGTTCTTTCAGTCTCTCAGACAAAGCATATAACTCATCCATTTCTTCCTGAGTAATGCATTTTTTGCTGACAGTAATCTGCACCGTAGCCACGGCGGTATCTCTGTTCAGAGTAATATCATCACCGTAATTTTTTAATGACAGATGGTCTCCCTCTCTTCGTACCTGGTATATTTTTCCGGTGGATATTCAGACAATTCCCTCTCCCACTTGTCTTTAGATTTATCATTACGATTATATTCAGACATAATGCTGATGAATTCCCGAAATCTTCTGTCGATAAACTCCAGTCGGTTCAGTATATCCTCTGATTTCCTGACATCTTCAATATCTGTAAGCCGACGGCACTCCAGCAGAGGATAATATGCCCCACTATTTTCAGCCCATTGTCTGACCTCATCAAAAGCTCTCACCTTTTCCAGCAGTGAGAACCAATGCTCCTCACTGATAAAATGCCCTTTTTCTTTATTACCTCCTTTTCGTAAAACGGAGAAAAGATACCGGAGAAAAACAGCCATAAATACACACACAAATGTCGTTTTCAGGTATAACAGAACAAGCAACACCTTCTCTGACTCAGCTGACTTTTGCCATTCATGAAGAATGGCACCGGGGACATCGCCATGAGAAAAACAAAACAATATTACGGGCCCCATTACCAGACCAAAAGGAACCAGTTTCAGGGTGTCATTTATCAACTGAATGAACACACAAAATATATTCATAAAATTATGGATGAATTTGCTATTTGTTTTCTTTTCCATTTTAAATAGCCCTCCAGTTGTTTAATTTACAGAAAGACACAGTTACGTTTACGCCACATCAGGTAGCCGAAGTTTTTCTTTGTGTTGGGCGGATTTTTTCCCGTCTCCCAGCGCATCACACTGCGCCCGAACGGATGGCACTGCCCGCTGTCCGGATACATATTCACCATCTGGTAACGCCAGCGTTCTTTGGGAAGAATGGGCGACGGATATTCATAGCAGACTGCAGTATTCTGCCCGATGGTGTTCATTATCATGCCCTGACGGTGCAGCTTGAACGCCATGCGTTCACTGACCAGCAGGGAAGACTGCAGCGGGCTGGACTCATTGCTCACCCAGCCGTTGAACGGGTACATGCTGCCCTGCGAACCGGCACACCAGAACAGAATATCCAGGGGTTTGTTAAAGGCGCTGGCAATCGCATCCGCTGCACAGGCCCCCTGCGCTATCGGGTTGGCAAAAATAACCGCTTCCGGGTTGAGGATGGTGGTCAGGCTGCTGTCTGTCCAGGTGGGGTCAATTTCAGAAAGATAAGCGATATCCAGGTCACCACCTTCCAGACAGCCCAGCGATGTGATGATGTTAAGCCAGTACGTCAGCGGGTATTTGTACCAGTGAACATGATAGAACGCGCCGTTCACCTGTTTATCTTCTTTTTTCGCCGTTCCCTGTGCCGTTTTCCCGAACTCCGGCAGACTGAAGCCCAGGTTAACCATACATCCCGGTGAGCGTGTGACGTCCGTCAGTGCCATCGGCTCCCAGTAACCAATGGCCAGTCCGATACGTTTAAATACCGGCGGTGGTGCCGGGCAGAACTGGATCGGCATCGACGGGTTTGCCGTATCCGGCACCTTTCCCTGGCTCACTTTTGTGCTGCCCAGCGACAACGGGAAAATACAGCTCCAGCAGATATCCGTGATCGGGTTTACAAAACGCCCCTCACAGGCCGCATCAGCGGATGCGCCGGAAACATGACCGGCCAGCAGAAACACCACACACAGCCACAGGCACCGTTTCATTTTCTGTCCTCCTCTGCCGGTATAAACTCTACTTTCAGAAAACGTTCGCCGGAGGCGGCTGTCACCCGTGCCGGAACCTGATCAATGCCGAGGCGCTGGCAGAGCACACCGTTCTGGTCAAAGTAAACACGGCTGTCCAGCGCTTTCTGCATCTCCGGGATACTGCCCTGCACCAGGATAATTTTGCTCTCCAGTGTGGGCGGCGTCTGGCGTTTCATCCAGGCCACCTGAGCCGGATCATCGCCATTGATGAAATACAGCGTCTGGTTGAAAGGCACATACTGCAGCGGGTTCATCACCTCACCCTGGCGGGCGAAGATACGTCCTTCGTTATCCCGGATATCCGCAGCCAGTCTGACGGACGGGTCAAACAACC
The DNA here is from genome assembly GCF_003027595.1 of Escherichia sp. 20412-1. Classification (NCBI taxonomy): domain Bacteria; kingdom Pseudomonadati; phylum Pseudomonadota; class Gammaproteobacteria; order Enterobacterales; family Enterobacteriaceae; genus Escherichia; species Escherichia sp. 20412-1. The sequence continues at coordinate 15,332 of NZ_PYQM01000054.1, forward strand.
GGCTGCCGTATTTCTCCGTGTGTCCGATACCGGGCACGGCAGGGGGCCGCAGGCTGTTACGGATCACCCGCTCCTTAAAGGCATCCATTTTCCGCCCCATCTCACCGGACTGCTCCAGTGCCGTCAGGCGCTGCATGATCACCGTCAGCATGTCCGGCTCCTTTACCGGCCACAGATCGCCCCAGGTACCAAGATCGGCGGCGGCCACACTCTGCCCCCATATCAGCAGGGCAATCAGCCCCCGGCATCTCATGGCTCCGCCCTCATTCGCCGGGCGATATCCTGCTGGATTTCCCGGGTGATATCCGGTGCTCCCTGTACCACAGCAGGCGACACCAGAATGACCGCGTGGTGTTTCTGCTGCCACGCCTGCAGGCTGGCTTCCAGTGCCGTATTAAAACGCGCTGAAAGGGCTTTTGACTGTGCTTCTGACAGTTGTTTCTGACTGGCGCTGTCAAAAAACGCATCCACGGTCTGTTTCATGTTGAAGGCGGCAGTCACCGGTGCGTTCAGTCTGACAATGCCGTAACTGACAGCTGCGTTCAGTAACACCATTGCCAGGCATCCCGGCACAGTCCACCACCAGTGGCTGCGTCGACGGGCTGTAACGTCAGTCGTTTTTTGCGTTGTGGTCATGCAACACTCCTGTATTTCTCATGCTCTTCCAGCCAGGCTTCCAGCGAAGCCATCTCCGGCCCTGACTTCTTCCACGCCAGCTGCCACACCGCCTCATGAATACTCAGCCCCTCTTTACGTTTCTGCTGCACAAACTCAAAATCCGGGCCGTCAGAGCTGTACATGGCGCGGCTTAACGGGTCCACAAACAGACGGTGCCAGGAGGAATGGTTTTCCACCTGCAGCAGGAAGGAACTGAACCACTGGTCTTTGGCTGCACCAAACTTACCAATCATGTCACGCTGCAGTGGCAGGAACTGGTCCGGGAATAACTGGTTATATTTCGCGAACTCCTTCGCACTCTGTTTGAGGATAATTTTGTAGGAGGAGTTACCCCATGCCGCACGGGCCGCACTGGAGGCCTTGTCAGAGTCAAAGTCGACGATGTTCTGTGTGATGGTGATATAGGCACCGGTATGACGGCGACAGGTGCGGTAACCTTTTTGAATAAACTCACCGACTTTACGGTTTTTGAAGTCCAGCAGGCGCCAGCCTTCATCAATGACGTTCAGTTTTTTGAGAGTACGCGGCGTGCGGTACATCCTGTTCTCGATGTAGATAATCAGGGAGAACATCACCGCAACCAGCAGTGACGGTCGGTCTTCCAGTCCGCCCAGCTCCAGCACCACCATTTTCGCATCATCCCGCAGGGACGGCTCATCGGAGTTGAAATACTGGCCGTAAGTGCCATTAGCAGTGTACTGGTCAAGCAGCACAATCATTTCGTCCAGACGGCTGCGGATGGTCGGTGACTCAGCATACTGCTCGCTGTCACTGGCGTTTTTCAGGAAATCCACCACATCATCAATGCGCGCCTTATTCTTTTTAGCCAGCCAGGAGGCCCTGACCGCCTGCAGCAACAGACCCTCATGCACTTCATCCAGGTTACCGTTGGGGCTGGCCATCACCGACAACTGGTCGCGGACACGCTCCGCTGACTGGTCAATATCGGTGATGTTCGCAAACGGATTAAAGCGCAGGGTTTCACCGTCCAGATATACGCCCCCCATGTTCTCACACAGGGACTTGTAGCCATCCCCCATGTCGAACACCACAGCAAAACCCCCGGAGTCCAGCACACTGCGGATAAGCGGCTGTATCAGCCCGGTCTTACCGGCCCCGGAGGTGCCACAGACCGCCATGTTGTAGTTGGTGTTATTCATCCCCTTAAAGAAGATATCGATAAACGCCAGCTGGTTACGGTAGGTGGGGGCCAGCAGACCTGCCGGTGTCAGGGGGTTATCCGCCACTAACGGCATCAGGTTGGCCACATTAAAGCTCTCTGCACGCTGAACCACACCGGCCTCTTTAAGCTGTTTAAACAACCCTTTCCCGGCCATAAAGGGCAGGCAGGTCAGGAAATTGCGCATGTGGTTAAATCGCGGTGAAATCAGCTCAAAACCATTTTTACGGAAGCTGTTCAGGATGTCCTGCTCCACTTCCAGTGCCGTTTCATTATTGTCCTTGCAGAATGCTGTGATGTTGAGGAAGTAGGACACCACGGAGGACTGACCGGAGCCCAGCCGCTGACGCAGTTCCCCCCACTCCTTCGCCTCTTTCTCCACGGAGGGAAACCATTTGGCATAGGAGGTCTTCGACTTTTTCTCCAGGTCCATGTACTTCAGGTTGGCTTCGCTGTGGGTTTTCACCTGGTCTTCCACCATCAGGGTCAGCGTCAGGATGAACGGGCAGGAAATGGACATTTCCGGGTTCAGCAGGTTGCTGTAGTTGTCGGCCATGTTCCACAGGAAGGCGATTTCCGGGTTACGGGCCAGATGGAAATTCAGGATACGGGCTGTGCTGTTTCTGCCGTTCTCACGCAGCCCCAGCGTCAGGTAATCCGCCCGGACCTTCAGATCAAAACTGTCCTCCACACACTGATAATTCAGATCAGAATACGGGTCCAGCTGACGTCTTTTCGGGTACAGGGAGTCCGGGTTATGGTTAATCATCTCCCCGACAATCTCGATGAAAGCCTGTGCATCCACCGTCTGTGTGGTGATTTTTGCGCCGTGAAAAGAGGCACGGATGATTTTCACCAGATTTTCCATTTCCAGAATGTCAGCCCGGCTTTTTTTCTTCGAGGGAGAACAGTACGAGATAAACACCCGGTAATGGCGCAGGGTCAGGGGCAGATTAATCCCCTCCGGCAGCGGAAACTGTGTCGCTGCCGCTTTCATATAATAGGCCCGGGTAATGGCGTTAAACCGTTCAGCCTGTTCACCTGACCAGGAGAACTCACGCAGCCCGTATTCAATCCTGTCACCAACCAGCTGACTGGACATCAGATGGATACACAATGGAATACCGCGCGGCAGCTTGGTGCGCAGCATGTGATCGAGAGCCTCCACAATGGACTCATTCGCACCATTAATGGGAATGGCTTCCAGCATAAAGCCCATCGTGGTGTCATTCATGAACAGACCGGATTCCTGGTTGTAATCACGGTATGGCAGCAGACGGCTGAACTGCGGGAAGTTCATCTCACCGAGGATTTCGTTGGCTTTTGCGGACTCGTCCGGCAGTTTCAGTGCGGTGACAAGAGAGTTAACCGCCTGAGTGACGGCCTCAAGTGGGTTATTACTCATATGAGTATTCCTTAGTGCGTTTAAAAAAGGAAAATATCAGTCTGTGACCGTGGATATATCAGGCAGTGCCATTCTTAAAACCACAGCACAAATAAGAGATGGAGGCTTTTAACAGGAAACCAGGATTAATGTTCCTTTGCTGAATGAGCATCATTTAATGCCTGAAGTTGTTTTTCACGTATCTTATTTCGCTCATTTTCTCTTACCCGTTTCACCTCTGCCATTTCGTTTCTTTCTCTACACGCTGATGCAAGCTCTTTTGCCTTACCAAGACTTAAAGGGTCAGACTGATAATCAGAAGTGTCAGACTTAATAGCTTCCTTAAATGCTTCTGCTGCACAGGGGGTATCCTGTATAATCTCTGTCAGTTGTTCTGGTGTTGCAGGTTGTTGCTCAAGGTAATCATTGTAGAAAAGACCACATATCAACATAGCCATAACGCCAACAAATATAAAAGCCAGAACAGATTTTAAATATATCGACTTCATTTCATTTTATCCTTATATAATTCCCACTGTCGGATATACTCCTCATACTGAGCTACCGGCACATTAACGATGACTCCGGCACAGTCCAGTTTATTAACCGGTTCAGTAAATGCGCCTGTCGGTATATTCACTTCCAGAAGTTTACAGTCATTTTTCCAGTATCTCCCGACATCCAGTTCATCCATCGTGAATGACTGACTGGCGAACACAACAAGCGTAATAAAAGAAAAACACCCAATAAGCGCACTACAAGCTAATGTTTTTCCTCTGCTGACCTGCAGACTGAATTTTTCAGGGATAACAAACATAGCCAGTGCGTTAACAACACAGATAACCACAAGAAAGAGGCACAGGCATATAAACCAGTCGATATTATTTCCTTCGAAGTAGGATGGTATCCTGTTCACACTGACGAGCGGCAGACGCCTGCATTGCATCCATTTTTTCCAGCCAGAGACGCCGGATATCCTGTTCATCCCGACCAGTCAGTTTTTTACCGGACAGCAGACGGTTAAGCAGTTCCTGTCTCGCATCCGGTACGTCTTCAGTCAGACGCATAAGCTGAAGCAGGCTCTGACGGCTGAGGACCATGAGTGATTCCGGCAGGAGGGTGAAGAAGCAAATAAAACAGAATACCCCACCACAGCAGGCAAGGACCGTAAACAGGATTTTCAGATATATACCATCAACGCCGAACGCGGCAATAATACAGGGAATCCATTCAATAAACGCACAAAACGCCAGGGTGACATATATTCGGTTCTGTCTGCGATATATCTGTTGATGTTCATCCAGAATAGAATCTATTTTTTCAGCTTCTGATTTATGCATAGTGTTTCCTCTGCGTTTCCTGCCAGAGACGCCGGATATCCTGTTCATCCCGACCAGTCAGTTTTTTACCGGACAACAAACGGTTAAGCAGTTCCTGTCTCACATCTGGTACGTCTTCAGTCAGACGCATAAGCTGAACCAGGCTCTGACGGCTGAGGACCATGAGTGATTCCTCCGGTACGCTGTAGTAATTAAAAATACGACTGAATACCCCACAACAGCAGGCAACGGACAGGCACAGGGATTTCAGATACAGGCCAGAAACGCAGAATGTGGCAACACCACAAAGAATAGCTATAACTAAAAAGCCCTTACCCAGCGCCATACACAAAGAACCCTGTTTTCTGAATATCCGCTCATGCTCATTGGATTTGCCCCTATATTTCCAGACATCTGTTATCACTTAACCCATTACAGGCCCGCTGCCGCAGATATTCCCGTGGCGAGCGATAACCCAACGCACTATGCGGATGCCATTCGTTATAATGCTC
>NZ_PYQM01000055.1:0-20097 GCF_003027595.1 Escherichia sp. 20412-1
GACAACTTGTGAAATTACCGACAAGAAGGGAAAGGGCCTTCCCGAGAGTGGTAAAGGAGAGGCCCTGGAAATACCCCACAGCCCCGAAAAAGAGCCAGTCAGTTGCTTAACTGACTGGCATTACAGCATCCGGCTGGCCTTAAGATTTTTCGCTTTCCCTTTTCCCTTCCCTCTGCCATTTTTATATTCCTTATGTCGTGATTATAAAAAGGAAACGGCTATGCAATATCACCGTATACCCCACAGCTCGCTGGAAGTCAGCACGCTGGGGCTTGGCACGATGACGTTTGGTGAACAGAACAGCGAAGCCGACGCCCACGCACAACTCGACTATGCCGTCGCTCAGGGCATTAATCTTATTGACGTTGCCGAAATGTACCCCGTACCGCCGCGCCCCGAAACTCAGGGTTTAACCGAAACCTATGTCGGTAACTGGTTGGCAAAACATGGCAACCGCGAAAAGTTAATTATCGCCTCCAAAGTGAGCGGACCGTCGCGCAATAATGACAAGGGCATTCGCCCGGATCAGGCGCTGGACAGAAAAAATATCCGCGAAGCCCTGCATGACAGCCTCAAACGTTTGCAGACGGATTATCTCGATCTTTATCAGGTGCACTGGCCACAGCGCCCGACTAACTGCTTCGGCAAGCTCGGTTATAGCTGGACGGATTCTGCCCCTGCGATTTCTCTGCTCGACACGCTGGATGCACTGGCGGAGTACCAACGCGCGGGAAAAATTCGTTATATCGGCGTGTCGAATGAAACCGCATTTGGCGTAATGCGTTATCTGCATCTGGCAGACAAACACGATCTGCCGCGCATCGTCACTATTCAGAACCCCTATAGTCTGTTAAACCGCAGCTTTGAAGTGGGTCTGGCGGAAGTCAGTCAGTATGAAGGCGTCGAGTTACTGGCCTATTCGTGTCTGGGTTTCGGCACGCTGACCGGGAAATATCTCAATGGTGCAAAACCGGCTGGCGCACGCAATACACTCTTTAGTCGCTTCACCCGCTACAGCAGCGAGCAGACGCAAAAAGCCGTCGCGGCGTATGTTGATATCGCCAGACGTCATGGTCTCGATCCTGCGCAGATGGCGCTGGCCTTTGTACGCCGTCAACCGTTTGTTGCCAGCACTCTGCTGGGCGCAACGACGATGGAACAGTTAAAAACCAACGTCGAAAGTTTGCATCTGGAGTTAAGCGAAGACGTATTGGCTGAAATTGAAGCGGTACATCAGGTTTATACTTATCCAGCACCGTGATCCTTTCGCCTGGTGTTATGCGCCAGGCGTCTCTTTTCTCCACTTTTCAGAATATATTCACTACTTTTCGCCGCATCTTTCCTGACAAAGCGCAATAGACTCTTTTGGTCAACGCCAGAGCGCGTTTCAATGTCTGTGCCCATTGTTAAGGATAACCATGTTGATTTTCAAACCTCTTCCCCTCGCCATGTTACTTACCGGGTGTATGTCCTCCGCCTGGGGGGGCAGTTAACCCAGCGCTAACACTTAAAGACGTCACTGTTTATCTGCATGGTGCCAGCCTGCAAGGTGAAGAGACACTCAACTTACCGGCAGGTGAAAGCGAAATCATCTTCACCCATATTGCCAATTCGGTAACTGACGACAGCATCGCCATCTCTATCGATAACGGAGTGACGGTGCTTTCCTCACGTATCGAGCTACAGGAAACACAACCGAATGCGTTGCCGTCAGAGATTCAGCAACAGTTAAAAGCAGCAAAGGTGGAACAGGCAAAACTAACCGCCGAGAAAAACAATATTGCGGCTCAAATTAAGGTATTAGAGGCAAATAGCACATTAACCAATAAAAGTGCCGCCGGAAGATGGCAAGTCGCTGGATATTCAGCTTAACCGCGATCCTAAGTTGATTATTCAGCGTAAAGCCGCTCTCAAAAAAGAGAATGCGTTATCTATCTTTAACGACAGCGCAATACGTAACTTCAGTTACCCCCTTAATGTGAAGAACAGCTACGGCGAAGCGGTGGATATCACTCTGCTCGACCAGATCCCAGTCAGTACTAATAGTGATATTACGGTAGAAAAAATGCAGTACGGGCAGGCGCAGTTTGATGCGAAAACGGGTGAACTGACCTGGACGCTGAAACTGTCGGGCAAAGAGAACGTGAGTCTGCCATTCTCTTACAGCGTGAAGTATCCGAAAGGTATGCCCCCTTCGGGAATGTGACCTTCACCAGATGGCTGAATGTGTCATCTGGCAAAAGATTAATGACGGCGTTGCCAGATCCACAGCGCCGTTATTGCCAGCGCAAACAGCGCACCAAAACCAATGCCAATGGGCACAACCGGAATTCCCACCATTACCGCCAGTGAATAAATCCCCAGCATCAGCAACATAGCACTGTTTTCGCCCAGGTTCTGTACCGCAATGGCATTCCCCGCCCCGACGCTTTTTTTGCCTCGCTCCTGTAATAACGCATTGAGCGGTACAACAAAAAAACCACCCAACATGCCAATCAACATCAGCAAGGCATAGGCAGGCAGCAGATCGTGTTGTAGGGAGAAAATCAGCACCACCACGCCAATCAAAATTCCAGCAGGCATACAGCGTGAAACGGTTTCCAGCGTAACCAGCTTCGCTGCCGCGCCTGCGCCAACCACGATACCGATCGCCACCATCGCGTTGAGGTAGGTTGGTGTGGCGTTATCAGTAATGCCCAGCGCCACCGGCACCCACAGCACTAAAAGGAAACGCAGCGTGACGCCGGCTCCCCAGAACAAACTAGTGCCTACCAGCGAGAATCGCGTTTCGCCATTGCACCACAGTGAAGTGCAGGCCAGTAGGAAACTACGGGTCATGTTGATGAGATTCCACGACTGTCCCGGACGCGCCGCCGCCAGCTTCGGAATGTACAGATTTGCCGCGACCGCGCCAGCATAAGCCAGAGCACAAGCAGCCAGAGCAGCAAGAACATGCCAGTCAGCCAGCACACCACCAGCTACGGAACCGAGCAAAATTGCCGCAATGGTGGAAGCTTCCATTAAACCGTTAGCTTTCACTAACTTGCTGCCGGTGGTTAATTCACCAAGAATGCCGTATTTTGCTGGTGAATAGGCTGCCGCACCAACGCCCACCAGCGTATAACCGAGAAAGGGGTTGAGGCCAAAGCAGATACTGGCAGCACCCAGCAGCTTAAGACCGTTGGCAAACATCATCACCCGACCTTTGGCAAAACTATCGGCAACCTGACCGACAAACGGTGCAAAAAGAATGTAAGCACCTACAAACACCATTTGCAGGATGGGCTGGCTCCACTCCGGATAGAACTGCGCTTTCAGTAACGCCAGAGTGGCAAACAGCAGCGCGTTATCGCCAAACGCAGAGAGAAACTGCGCGACGATAACCGCTTTCATCCCTTTCGACCATAGCGAAGTGTTAGTTTGCACTGACTCACTCATCGTGTTTTTCCGCTTCGTCTACCCAGCTTTTCAACGTGACAAAGTCAGGTTTGCCGCTGCCCAGTAATGGCATCTGCTTCAGATAGCGAATGTCGCGCGGTACGGCAAGTTCCGGCACACCGTGCTCGCGGGCATATTGTTGCAGCTTATCGCGAGTCAATTCATTGTCTGTGGTAAAGAGCACCAACGCCTCGCCTTTGCTGGCATCACTCTTAATGGCGGTGGCATGCATCTTGTCTGGTGAAACACCAATAGCCAGTTGCTCAACCATTTCCAGCGACACCATCTCCCCGGCAATTTTGGCAAAGCGTTTCGCTCGCCCCTGAATCTGCACAAATCCCTGCTCGTCGAAACGCACAATATCGCCAGTGTCATACCAGCCGCGCTCCATCTCGCCGTGGATATTCTCGGCCGCAGGTACTTCCAGCACGCCCGGCTTCTCCACTCGCAGGTAGCCGTTCATAATGTTCGGCCCCTTCAGTTGCAGGCGACCGCCGTCTTCGATACCCGGAACCGCCAGCAGTCGCGCATCCATACCTGGCAAAATACGCCCTACTGTACCGGGTTTCGCCGCCATCGGTACGTTGATGGACACCACCGGAGCACATTCCGTCACGCCGTAACCTTCAAGAATGCGCAGGCCAAATTTATCCTGCCAAAGCTGTTTGGTGCTTTCTTGCAGTTTTTCTGCGCCTGCCACCACATAGCGTAGACGATAGAAATCATACGGGTTGGCAAAGCGCGCGTAGTGACCGAGGAAGGTCGAGGTGCCGAAAAGCACGGTGCAACTACGGTCGTACACCAGTTCCGGCACAATTCGATAGTGCAACGGGCTTGGATAAAGGAACACTTCCGCCCCAGTCAGCAGTGGCGTAAACAGGCCAACAGTCAGACCAAAAGAGTGGAACAGTGGCAATGCCGACATAAAGCGATCATTGGTGGTGAAGTCGGCAATAGTTTTAATCTGCTCGACATTCGCCAGAATGCTTTTATGGCTATGAACCACGCCTTTCGGATGGCCTTCTGAACCGGAGGTGAACAGGATCAGCGCCTCTTCTTCCGGCTGCTGTTTTACCTGTGCCAGGCGCGGCATCAGCAAATGCGCGAAGATCCACACTTTGTCGGCGGTAGTGACATCCGCTTTTAAATCTTCCAGATAGACCCAGCGTACCTGGGTAAGCTGTTCCGGCAAATGCCAGAGTTTGCCTTTATCGAGAAATTGACGGGAAGTGAAAATGGTTTTGATTTCAGCCGCGGTAATGGCGCTGGTCAGCCCTTTTACCCCGGCGGTGTAGTTCATCATTGCCGGGATACGGCGACGGGCGATAGCACCGAAAATTACTGCTGCGCTAATACCTGCGTTAGGCAGCATTAAGCCGATTCTTTCCCCTTCAGCAGTGTATTTTTCAAGTATACGCCCAACAAACAGTGTCTTAGTGAGTAATTTGCGATAGGTATCCGGGGTGAAGTTGACGTCTTCAACACACTTTTTTCCGGCCCCGAAACGGTACATCGCGCTCAGCAGCGATTCGTACAGCGTTTCACGTGGACGCACGGCCATACGCGCTTCCATCATAATTTGATGCAGCATTTCGCCTGCAATTTTGCGACGATCACGCGCGCGCGGCGCATCTGGCATCTGCACTTGTGTTGGCGGCAAAATATGCAGATGAATTGTCGGGAACAAGCGGCGTTTAACCAGCCCTTTCAGGCGGCTGAAGTGCGTAAGCTCCGCCCCTTCAATACGCAGCGGAACAACCGTCGCGCCTGACTTCGCCGCGACAAACCCCGCACCATCGTAGATTTTCATCAACGAACCGGTTGTCGTGATTCGCCCTTCAGGGAAAATCACCACCGGGCGGCCCTGTTCCACCAGACGCACCAGATGTTTAATCGCCATGGGTTGCGTCGGATCGAGGGGAACGAAGTCGATAAATGATTTCAGCCAACGCATATACCACTGCTGGCTAATGGAAGTATAAACGGCAAAAACAGGGCGAACGGGTAAAAACAGCGCCAGCAATATACCATCAATAAATGAGACGTGATTGGGCGTGATAAGAACGCGCTCGCCCTTCAGTGCCTGGGTATCGCCTGTCACGCGAACGCGGTACAGAACACGGCACAAATTACGAAAAAAGCTAAAAAGCATTCCAACTCCCTTTGCTCATTCTTCAGTAATAATGAATGGTGCGAGATTACACCAGAAGGAGAACTCGAGCGACAGTAAAATAGGTATGAAAAAAAACCTGCGCATCCGCGCAGGTTGGTGCAAGAGACAGGGTACGAAGAGCGTACCGAATAATCTCACCAATCAATACCTCTGGGATCTTGATTGTGGTCTGCGCAAAGCATGTTCGCCAGCGAGAAAACGCAAAGGAATGAAGGGAAATGCAACGAGGTGTGTAAATTATCGGTTACTGTTACAGATTGATGTCAGGCGAAAAAAAACCTGCGCATCTGCGCAGGCTGGTGTAATTCATGTGCTCAACCCGAAGTTGACTTCACCTATCAATACCTCTGGGATCACCACTTTAGCAACCTGAAGCCAAACGCCACCAGCGGTCAATCGCAACAGCGTTTCGCAAAGTGTAACCAAAGGTTTGTAATCTCTTTTTTTGTCTTACTTATTCGCGTTTCGCTCACATTCCCCGCGCAGAAAACACCACACCCCTTGAACCAACGGGCGTTTTCCGTAACACTGACAGAATGTAAGCGTTTACCCACAAAGGTATTTTCATGGCGACCATAAAGGATGTAGCCCGACTGGCAGGCGTTTCAGTCGCCACAGTTTCCCGCGTCATTAATAACTCTCCAAAAGCCAGTGAAGCTTCTCGTCTGGCTGTGCATAGCGCGATGGAATCTCTTAGCTATCACCCAAACGCCAACGCCCGGGCGCTGGCACAACAGACAACTGAAACCGTTGGCCTGATCGTTGGCGATGTTTCCGATCCCTTTTTCGGCGCAATGGTGAAAGCGGTCGAACAGGTGGCTTATCACACCGGTAATTTCTTATTGATTGGCAATGGTTACCACAACGAGCAAAAAGAGCGTCAGGCCATTGAGCAGTTGATCCGTCATCGCTGCGCCGCACTGGTTGTCCATGCCAAAATGATCCCGGATGCCGATTTAGCCGCATTGATGAAACAAATGCCAGGCATGGTGCTGATCAACCGGATACTCCCTGGTTTTGAGAACCGTTGTATCGCTCTGGACGATCGTTACGGTGCCTGGCTGGCGACACGTCATTTAATTCAGCAAGGCCATACCCGTATTGGTTACCTTTGCTCTAACCACTCTATTTCTGACGCCGAAGATCGCCTCCAGGGGTATTACGATGCCCTTACTGAAAGCGGTATTCCAGTTAATGACCGGTTAGTAACTTTTGGTGAACCGGATGAAAGTGGCGGCGAACAGGCAATGACTGAACTGCTGGGAAGAGGCCGGAATTTCACCGCGGTGGCCTGTTATAACGACTCAATGGCGGCGGGCGCGATGGGCGTACTCAATGACAATGGGATCGATGTACCGGGCGAGATTTCGTTGATTGGTTTTGATGATGTGCTGGTATCACGCTATGTGCGCCCACGGCTGACCACCGTACGTTACCCCATTGTGACGATGGCAACCCAGGCTGCCGAACTGGCATTAGCGCTGGCGGATAATCGCCCCCTCCCCGAAATCACCAATGTCTTTAGTCCTACGCTGGTACGCCGCCATTCAGTTTCAACGCCGTCGCTAGAGGCAACGCATAACACCGCCAGCGACTAGCGGTGATTAAAGCAACTCTAGCGCCAGTAATTCTTCAATGGTCTGGCGGCGGCGAATCAACCGCGCCTGACCATTATCAAACAGAACTTCTGGCAACAGTGGGCGGCTATTGTAGTTTGATGACATTGACGCGCCATATGCCCCCGTATCATGCAGCACCAGATAATCACCCGCCTTCACTTCCGGCAAAGCGCGGGTTTCGACATTTCCCCCCTCCTGCTGGGTAAAAACATCGCCCGATTCACATAACGGCCCGGCGACAACGGTTTCCACCGTTGGTGCCTGTTCAAGAGAACGACCATCAGCCGCCAGGGCGCTAATATGGTGGTAACTGCCGTACATTGCCGGACGCATCAGGTCGTTAAATCCGGCATCAACCAGCACAAAGCGGCGACTGCCCATTTGTTTGACGCTCCGCACCTGAGTAATCAACACGCCAGACTGCGCCACCAGGAAGCGACCCGGTTCAATTTCCAGTTTCACGTGATGCCCCAAATGGCAAGCGATCTGCTCACGCGCGGCATTCCACAGACCATAATAATGTTCAGTATCAACCGACTCCTCTCCCTGCTGATAAGGAACAGAAAGCCCACCACCTGCAGAAATAGCCTGTAAATCCTGACCAAATTCGATGACCTGACGCACCATCGCCCCACACACCTGCTCCAGATGCGCGTAATCAACACCGGAACCAATGTGCATGTGAATGCCGACCAGTTGCAGATGATGACGTTGTATCACTTCCAGTGCGGCGGGAAGATCGGCATACCAGATGCCGTGCTTACTGTTTTCGCCACCAGTATTGGTTTTTTGGCTATGACCGTGACCAAACCCCGGGTTAACGCGCAGCCATACCCGATGCCCTGGCGAAACCTTCCCCAGTTGGTCGAGCATATCGACAGAGCCAGCATTCACTGGAATTTGCAATTCACTGACGCGCTCAAGCGTTGCCTGATCGATAACATCCGCGGTAAAGACGATGTCATCGGAATGCGTTTGCGGATTGTATCCCGCCGCCAGCGCACGCTCGATTTCACCCAACGAGACGGAATCTACTTTCACGCCCTGCTCACGCATTAAGCGCAAAATATGAATATTGGAACAAGCTTTCTGTGCGAAGCGCACCACATCAAACTGTTTCAACGCCGCAATCTGCCGACGAATAATTTGTGCATCGTAGACCCACACCGGGCAGCCAAATTCTGCGGGCAAGCGCAGCAGATTTTCGGCGCTGAGATCGGTATCAGTGCTGAACAGTGAATGTGGCATAACAAACTCCGAATAAGTGCTTTTTTATGATTACGCCACATCATAAAAAGAATAAAAAATATCGATTTATGCCGAGTCTATGCAAAAATGATATGGATTACCGGATTGCGAGAGAAAGTCGATGGCCGCCGTTAACTTACGTCATATTGAAATTTTTCATGCGGTTATGACCGCCGGAAGCCTGACTGAAGCCGCACAACTGCTGCACACCTCACAGCCAACTGTCAGCCGCGAACTGGCACGTTTTGAAAAGGTGATTGGGCTGAAACTGTTTGAGCGCATACGCGGAAGATTACATCCTACCGTGCAAGGACTGCGGCTATTTGAAGAGGTGCAGCGCTCCTGGTACGGGCTGGATCGCATCGTCAGCGCCGCTGAAAGTCTGCGCGAGTTTCGCCAGGGAGAACTTTCAATTGCCTGCCTGCCGGTCTTTTCGCAGTCTTTTTTGCCCCCGCTGCTACAACCTTTTCTGGCCCGTTATCCTGAAGTCAGTTTAAATATCGTGCCGCAGGAATCGCCGCTACTTGAAGAGTGGCTTTCGGCCCAGCGCCATGATTTAGGACTCACCGAAACGCTGCATACGCCTGCGGGTACGGAACGTACCGAATTACTGTCTTTAGATGAAGTCTGTGTTTTACCGCGGGCACATCCGCTGGCGACAAAAGAGGTATTAACGCCGGAAGATTTTCAGGGTGAGAATTACATCAGCCTTTCCCGTACTGACAGCTATCGCCAGTTGCTGGATCAACTGTTTAATGAACATCAGGTTAAACGCCGCATGATTGTGGAGACCCATAGTGCCGCGTCAGTCTGCGCGATGGTACGGGCGGGAGCGGGCGTTTCGATAGTTAACCCACTCACCGCTCTGGATTATGCAGCAAGCGGATTAGTCGTGCGGCGATTCAGTATTGCTGTTCCCTTCACCGTTAGCCTGATTCGCCCCCTGCACCGCCCGTCTTCAGCACTGGTACAGGCATTTACAGAGCATTTACAAGTCGGTTTACCGAAACTGGTTGCCTCGCTTGACGCTATTTTGTAGTCAGTTACGACAGCATAAAGGCAACCGCATCCTCGGCATGGATCGCTGCAGTATCAAATACGGGAAGAACGCTGCGTTCTTCAGGCACCAGTAAACCAATTTCTGTGCAGCCGAAAATCACACCCTGCGCGCCCTGTTCTGCGAGGCGAGCAATCACTTGCGCATAATAAGCGCGCGATGCTTCGGTAAATTGCCCCAGACACAGCTCTTCAAAAATAATCTGATTAATTTTCGCCCGTTCATCTGCTTCAGGCACCAGACAATCGATAGAAAATTGCTCCGCCAACCGCCCACGATAAAAATCCTGCTCCATAGTGTAGCGCGTGCCCAGTAGCGCTACGCGCGTCATTCCGGCGCGGCTGATTGCTCGTCCGGTGGCATCCGCAATATGTAAAAAAGGCAGCGAGCAACGGGATTCGATGACATCTGCCACTTTGTGCATCGTATTGGTACATAACACAATGCCCTCTGCACCCGCCCGCTGTAAGCCAATCGCCGCCTCTGCCAGAATCTCCCCGGTTTTATCCCATTCACCACGACGTTGACACTCTTCTATTTCATGAAAATCGACGCTATGTAGCAGCACTTGCGCAGAGTGAAGTCCACCAAGCCGCTGTTTAATGCCTTCATTTATCAGGCGATAGTAAGGGATGGTGGATTCCCAACTCATTCCCCCCAGCAAACCAATTGTTTTCATTCCTCTCTCCTGTCTTGTGAGTTACCGCAGCGAGGCAGAATAAAGGACGTAACGAACGCCTCAACGGCCAGGTGCCCGATCTCTATTAGCGAAAAAAAGGCCGGATGTACAGCACATCCGGCCAGTGAAATCAGACGCCGATATTTCTCAACTTCTCGCCAGACATCAGTTTACGTTCGATATGTTCCAGCGTGACATTCTTGGTTTCAGGAATGAGCCAGAAAGTGATGCCCACAAACGCAATGTTCAATGCGGTGTAGAGCCAGAACGTACCGGCAGCGCCAATGCTGTCGAGCAACGTCAGGAAGGTCGCGCCGATAATCATGTTCGACACCCAGTTGGTGGTGGTCGAGCAAGTAATACCGAAATCGCGACATTTCAGCGGCTGAATTTCGGAGCACAGGATCCACACCACAGGCGCGGCACTCATCGCATAACCGGCAATACACATCATCGTCATGCCAACAGAGAGCCAGGACAAACCACTGGAAGCCGTTCCGTTATCAAACTGCATCAGGCAATAACCCAACACCAGAGTTCCCAACGCCATCACGCTGAAACCAATTTTCAGCGCCGGTTTACGCCCCGCTTTATCGACCGTAAAGACGGCAATAAAGGTGGCGAACATAAAGGTCAACCCCACCACCAGAGTCGCAATCATCTGCTGTTCGGTAGTCGTAAAGCCCGCCATTTTGAAGATACGCGGCGCGTAGTACATGATGATGTTCATACCAGTAAACTGCTGCATCGCCTGCAACAACATACCGAGGAACACGGCACGACGGACGTTACGGTTGATCTTAAACAGCGCCCAACCGCCCTGTTTTAATTTCAGGCTTTCACGTATTTCGTTGAGTTCTTCTCGCGCTTTTTCCGATGTATCGCGCAGCATACGCAGCACTTCTTCCGCCTCAATATGACGCCCTTTCTCCGCCAGCCAGCGCGGACTATTCGGCAGGAAGACCACCAGAATAATCAACAGGACTGCAGGTAAGGCAAGAACACCTAACATTGCGCGCCAGTTACCGCTATAGCTGAAGGCTGTATCGGATAAAAACGCCAGCACAATGCCGAGTGTGACCATCAACTGGTACATACTGATCATCTTGCCACGAACGTTTTCACTCGCCATTTCTGAGAGATAGAGAGGTGCAGTATAAGAGGCGATTCCGACAGCAATCCCCAGCACCACACGGGCGGCAATCAGCATTTCAACGCTGGTCGCAAAAGCCGACCCTATCGAACCGAGCACAAAGAGGATAGCCCCCGCCATCAGACTGTATTTACGCCCCAGGCGGAACGACAGCCAACCGTTAAACAGCGCACCGATTGCTGCGCCAAGCATCATGCTGCTGACCACCCACTCCTGCAAACGACTGGTCAGCACAAAGTGATCGGTGATGAACGGCAACGCTCCGGCAATAACTCCGATATCAAGACCGAATAACAATCCCGCGACCGCAGCAGCTACCGAAACAAACATATTCATACGCCGCGTATCGCGCAGAGGGCGCGGCGTTAAAGCAGATTCCGTATTGATAGTAACCATTTTTTCCTGCCAGCACAGAGTAAGACATAGTGAAAAAATACGTGAACAATTAACTCAGGTGTCAGGTCGGAAACATCATAAATATGGATTAAACTGCTGCTACATACTGTTATGTGATGGACATTACACTTTTAAAATTAAGTGAAATTAATGACATTATAATTAAGCATCTAATTTTAAAGCAGATAAAAATCATAAAGTTTATTAATTGATAATTAATATGGATTATTTCATAACCATGATATGGATTATGCTGATTATCGGAAATAAAAAACCCCGCCGTCAGGTAGGGTCTTAATAGCAAACTGAATAAATTAACGTGCCAGCCAGCCGCCATCCACAGCAACGGTATAACCATTCACATAGTCTGAAGCACTGGAGGCAAGGAATACCACCGGCCCCATCAGATCGCTCGGTAGCCCCCAGCGTCCGGCAGGAATGCGCTCAAGAATTTCCGCACTACGTTGTTCATCAGCCCGCAATTGCTGAGTATTGTTGGTCGCCATGTAACCCGGAGCAATCGCATTAACGTTGATGTTATGTTTTGCCCATTCGTTCGCCATCAGGCGCGTCACGCCCATCACGCCGCTTTTTGATGCGGTATACGAAGGCACACGGATCCCGCCCTGAAATGAAAGCATTGACGCAATATTGATAATCTTGCCGCCGTTGCCCTGAGCGATAAAGTGTTTCGCCGCAGCCTGAGACATGAAGAACACGCTTTTGATATTCAGGTTCATCACATCATCCCAGTCTTTTTCGCTGAACTCGAGGGCATCTTCACGGCGAATCAATCCGGCGTTATTCACCAGGATATCAATATGACCGAACTCTGCTACCGCACGATCCAGCAGTGCTGGGATGCCATCAATCTTACGCAGATCGGCAGTCAGACTTAAAAAGCGACGCCCCAGCGCAGTAACCTGTTCAATAGTCTCTGTTGGCTCAACAATGTTGATGCCGACAATGTCACAACCCGCCTGTGCCAGCCCCAGTGCCATTCCCTGTCCCAGCCCGGTGTCACAACCGGTGACTACCGCAACTTTACCTTCAAGAGAAAATGCATTTAAAATCATAATAATACCTTATTCATTTATACTCGCGACTAGCGCAGATCTTTAACGGCAACGTGGTCCATATCATCAAAGACCTGGTTTTCACCGACCATGCCCCAGATAAAGGTATAAGCTTTGGTTCCTACGCCAGAATGGATAGACCAACTTGGGGAGATCACTGCCTGTTCGTTATGTATCACAATATGACGCGTTTCTTGCGGCTGCCCCATCATGTGGAAAACGCAGGCGTCATCGTCCATGTTGAAATAGAAATAAACTTCCATCCGACGTTCGTGGGTGTGGCACGGCATCGTGTTCCACAGGTTACCCGGTGCCAGCTCCGTCAGCCCCATACTCAACTGGCAGGTTTCCAGCACATCCGGCACAAAATATTTGTTAATCGTGCGGCGGTTGCTGGTGAGGTTATCGCCCAGCGTAACCGGAGACACTTCGGACGGAGTCACTTTTTTGGTGGGATACGTTGTGTGAGCAGGCGCACAGTTGTAGTAAAACTTCGCTGGAGTGGCACTATCGATGCTGGCAAAGACAACCTCTTTTGCACCTTTACCTACATACAAGGCATCGCGGTGACCGATTTCATAGCATTGACCATCGACAGTAATCGTTCCGGCACCGCCAATATTGATAACACCCAGCTCGCGACGCTCAAGGAAGTAGCTCACGCCCAGTTGTTTTCCGACTTCCCCGCCAACGGAAACCGTTTTTGCTACCGGCATAATACCGCCAACAATAATACGGTCAATGTGGCTGTAAACCATGGTGTACTCATCCGCGACGAATACCTTTTCAACCAAAAATTCATTGCGCAGCCCCTGGGTATCCAGCGTTTTCGCGTGCGCACTGTGGATGCTCTGTCTTACGTCCACATCAACCTCCGATAATCAGTGAAGCATGAAATTACAAACGATAGTGAAACATCGTTTCGTTTTCTCTTTAAAGGGATGATATGCCCATGGGATATGGTTTTCAATTAAAAATAAAACATTGTTTCATTTTCTGGAAAAGGATTGAAAAAAGTGTAGTACCGATCACGAATCAGCCAGGTAGAAGGAGAAAAGTCAGGTTTTATATGAAATGTGCATAGCGGTGCCAGCCATCATCATAAAGCAGATTGATGGCGGCAGATGTTTAACGGATAAGGAAGAAATACAGATCTAATCGTCACGCTCAATAGTTAATGCCACCCCCTGACCACCACCAATGCAGAGTGTAGCCAATCCTTTACGAGCGTTGCGTTTCACCATTTCATGAACCAAAGAAACTAAAATGCGGCACCCGGAGGCACCAATCGGGTGGCCCAACGCAATCGCGCCCCCATTGACATTGACCCGGCGTTCATCCCACTCGAGCATCTTGCCAACAGAAAGCGCCTGCGCGGCAAATGCTTCATTAGCCTCAATAAGATCGATATCGGCCAGTTGCCAGCCAACACGCTCCAGGCAACGGCGGGTTGCATACACCGGGGCAATGCCCATCAGTGCAGGATCGACACCAACGCTGGCAAAGGCGCGAATACGTGCGAGCACGGGTAAATTCAACGCTCGCGCTTTGGCTTCGCTCATCATCATTACCGCAGCAGCACCATCATTGATGGATGAGGCATTTCCCGCAGTAACAGAGCCGTGGCTATCAAATGACGGATTTAAACTGGCTAGCCCTTCTGCACTGGCATCAGTACGCGGCTGTTCATCGGTATCAACGATCAATAACTGCCCGTTGCTTTGCGTTCTGACCGGGACGATCTCATCTTTGAATCGTCCGGCGTCAATGGCCGCCCGCGCTTTTTGCTGCGAACTAAGTGCGTAGGCATCTTGTAACTGGCGGCTGATACCATATTCGCGCGCCAGATTTTCGGCGGTGACACCAATATGGTAATCATTGAATGCATCCCACAAGCCGTCATGCACCAGGCTATCAACCAATTGGCTATCGCCAAGCTGTGCTCCGGTGCGGCTATCAGTCAAAACATGCGGCGCGCGACTCATATTTTCCTGGCCACCGGCAATAACAATATCAGCCTCACCACACTGGATCGCCTGAGTGGCGAGATGCAAAGCTTTTAGTCCGGAACCACAAACATCATTAATGGTAATTGCCGAAACGCTGTTGGGAAGACCACCTTTAATCGCTGATTGCCGTGCTGGATTCTGCCCTGCCCCGGCGGTCAGAACCTGTCCCAGAATCACCTCATCTACCGCATGTGCTGCAACACCAGTGCGATCTAATAATGCTTTCACGACCAGGCTGCCTAATTCCACGGCGGAATGGCCTGCCAATGCTCCACGAAAGCAACCGATAGGTGTTCGTAACGCCCCGACAATCACAACGTCTTTCATCACAACCTCGCACCAATTAACCGCGTAATAGTAAATGATTGTTAACAACAATTATCTTAAATGTTTAAAAATAGTGATTTTTATCACAAAGGAAATTCGTCGGAATGAGGGATGGAGATACCAGGCTGGCACGCAAGGTTTGCATCTACTAACACACCAATCCACGGTTGATATAGCGTTAATCTCCCATGTCTGGCCTGGTTTATGGTAAATTGCCCTCCATTTTGTTTAATTTGTAGATGATACGTTCAAATAATGTCTAAGATTTGGTCAAAAGAAGAAACTCTCTGGAGCTTCGCACTCTACGGCACTGCCGTTGGCGCAGGCACACTCTTCCTTCCTATTCAGTTAGGTTCAGCGGGAGCGGTGGTCCTGTTTATTACTGCACTGGTCGCCTGGCCTTTAACATATTGGCCACATAAGGCCTTGTGCCAGTTCATCCTTTCTTCAAAAACATCAGCAGGCGAAGGGATCACTGGCGCGGTAACTCACTACTATGGCAAGAAGATTGGTAATCTGATTACCACTCTGTACTTCATTGCTTTTTTTGTCGTCGTGTTGATATATGCAGTGGCAATCACCAACTCACTCACTGAACAACTGGCGAAGCATATGGCCATTGATCTACGCATCCGTATGCTGGTGAGTCTTGGTGTTGTGTTGATCCTGAATCTCATTTTTCTGATGGGACGCCATGCCACAATTCGGGTAATGGGATTTTTGGTTTTCCCGCTGATTGCCTACTTTTTATTTCTTTCCATCTACCTGGTCGGTAGCTGGCAGCCTTCTTTATTAACAACCCAGGTAGAGTTCAATCAGAATACCCTTCACCAGATATGGATATCGATTCCCGTGATGGTTTTCGCCTTTAGCCATACACCGATTATTTCTACGTTTGCCATCGACAGACGTGAAAAATACGGCGAACACGCTATGGATAAATGCAAAAAAATTATGAAGGTCGCTTATCTCATCATCTGCGTGAGCGTGCTATTCTTTGTCTTTAGCTGCCTGTTATCAATTCCACCTTCATATATTGAAACGGCAAAAGAGGAAGGCGTCACCATTTTATCGGCACTGTCTATGTTGCCAAATGCCCCTGCATGGTTGTCAATTTCTGGGATTATTGTCGCGGTAGTTGCAATGTCTAAATCATTTTTAGGCACCTACTTTGGCGTTATTGAAGGTGCGACGGAATTAGTCAAAACAACGTTACAGCAGGTAGGGGTAAAAAAAAGCCGTGCATTTAACCGCGCACTGTCAATTATGTTGGTATCACTGATTACTTTCATCGTCTGCTGCATCAACCCTAACGCAATTTCGATGATCTACGCAATCAGCGGTCCGCTCATTGCCATGATTCTTTTTATCATGCCTACACTGTCTACGTACCTCATCCCTGCGCTTAAACCCTGGCGTTCCATCGGAAATCTAATTACGTTGATCGTGGGTATTTTGTGCGTTTCGGTAATGTTCTTTAGTTAATCTCTGAGGTGAATGGTTCAAAATAGTCATAATTTTGAACCATTCCAATTCTTACAATGCCTGCCCACCATTAATCCTCCCTCTGACTATTCATAGCATAAACAAGCATTATCAAGCTGTTATCATCAGTAAAAATCTGAACATCTTAAATAAGACTATTTAAGATGCTTCACTTAGATTTACAAGATATCTTCTGGTTATTCGAAAACAATTTGCAGTATAGATATTCCTAATGCATTAGGTAGTTATCTGATTTGCAATAAAGCCAATATGGTTAACCAAGTGAAATCAAACCATATTTAAAACTTAACGACGTATTCTTAAATAGTTTATTGAGAATAATATCAAATACAGATTAAACGCAAATTTCTATTAAAAGCTTATTAAATCAGAGTGTATTGACATCATCAATAACCAATGAAATTATGCGATTATCTATGAATAGGGAGGTTATTAACATGAGACTTTGTAGTAGATATAAAAGTCTTACATGCAATAGTTGCTCAATGCATTGTCAAATAATGCCAGAAAAGTCACCACGTTTGCAGTATTGTGCAAACGCATGCTTTTGTATGTGGCCCGAAGATAGTTCGTATTTTAATCGTGGTGTGGTTGAAGGCATATTAAGTAAAAACCATAACGCACGATTAAGCGGATACATTTTTGTAGATTTTTCAGTAAGTTTTTTACGTCTTTTTTTAGATAAAGACTGGATTGACTATCTTACGAGTACTGATATGGGAATTGTATTGGTAAGCGACAGGAATATGCAATCTCTTGCTAATTACTGGAGAAAACATAACCCAGCAATATCAGCCATTATATATAATGATGATGGACTGGATGTTGCTAACGAAAAGATCAGACAGTTGTTTATCGGTCGTTATCTGTCGTTTACCAGAGGCAATACGTTAACTCAAATGGAGTTCACCATAATGGGGCATATGGTCTCTGGCTATAATCCATATCAGATTGCAGAAACACTCAACATGGATATCCGTAGCATCTACGCCTACAAGCAAAGAATTGAAAAAAGGATGGGTGGTAAAATTAACGAATTGTTTATACGTTCAAACTCAGTTCAGCATTGAAACGTAACTATCAATAATCATAATTATTGTATATACGGGCATTTATAAAGATGCCCGTATTTTATATCACGCACTTTTAACGCCATTTGTTAAATATTTAGTTTAATCATGTAAGTTTTGTGTGTTATCTCAAAAGATGAAGAGACATCATGAGAGAAAAATCATAAAAACGTCGTTACAACCGTTAAATTTGTTAATACATATAGAATTTTAAGTTACATTAACATATTGCAATCATGATTATCGGAATGAATATAAAATTAATATATATTTATTAGATAAATACTAATATACTTATCAAACTATTTAATTTCAATTTTCTTGATGCCGTATTTTATTGACGTATGTACTGGATTATTAACAATAATATTGAGTTCTGGCCGGAACACAGGAAATTAATTTCGGTACATGACGCCGAGCTGAACGTCGTTCTGACAACGCCAGCAAGCAGGTGTTTATCGTTGCTACTTGAAGCTTTTCCAGATGTGGTCGCCCAACAAGATTTTTTCTCCAGAGTCTGGGAAGAAGAAGGTATGCGTGTACCGGTCAACACGTTATACCAAAACATATCGATTATCAGACGCGGATTTCGTGCGGTTGGTGAGACTACGCATTCGCTTATTGCAACCGTGCCGAGAAAAGGGTTCAAGATCAATAATGATATAAACATAGGAAGTCATACCCTCCCCCCTTCAGTAGATGTTCAAAAGAACAATTCTCCTCACAACCTGAACGTTACAGATGAGCTTAGAGACATAAATGTTGCTCCAGATAATCATGTCAGGAACATACTCTGGCGCTCTAAATTTTATTTACCAATGTTAAGTGCGTTTGGTGTAGGTTTGCTTACCGCATTTTTACTATGGAATAATAGTCAACCCAGATCATTTTTCAAAGATTACAGAACTGTTGCACAAATAAATGGTTGTCATTTTAATGTTGCAGAAGATAGCATCGATGGTTTGAAAGATTTCGATAAATATAAGAACCGTATATTAGGGTCAGGAATTGACTGTAAAAAATATCCGTGGCTATATTTTTCACTCTCCAGGTCGTCTCCGGGTTTGATTGTTATGGCATGCAAAAAAAACTACAGTAATAACGAAGTTGCCGGCTGTTTAACTCTGTCTTATCGTGAGGTTAATCGTGACTCGCTGTAAAAAAGTCCTGCTTATTGTTTTATGCTTTATCAGTGGGTTTATTTTATTCATTGCCTATCATTATTCTAAAGAACAAATCGCATATAATGAAAAATGTACGGCTAATTGGGTTATTTTTAATGACCAGGGACAAGCCAATCTTACTCTTGATTTTATGTATAATAAAAACCAAAAGACTGGAACAGTTGCACTGAGTGGCACATGGAAACAAAACACAAAGGTTTATAAAGCAATTCGACGAGATATTGAATATACATGGAGTGAAAATTATAATACTTTGCATCTCATCTCCAACAAAATAAACAAATTTGATATTATTGATCAAGTTGAGGATGATAAACTTGCACTACTCCTTCCTGATTTTTATGTCTTTTCAGGAAAAATAATAAGCTATAATATACAAAAACAACGTAATCATGGATTTCTTTTTAATATTAGTAATAGAGCAATTATGTACTGTGCAAGATAATATAATATCATTATAGAAACAAAAATGTTAAAAACAACCATTTGAATATTATTGGTACTGAAACACGCCATAATCTTTTGAAATTTATAATTCTGTACATCTAAACTCTTATACATAACTCCCTCGCGCTATAAAAACACCAATAGTACATCCCTCCCCCGCATGACAATTACTTTACATAATATTTTTGTCAGAAAACATCAAAAGCACTCTTTGGCGAAGATGCTACATTATAAAAACAGATGATTTAACGGTGCAAAAAGAAAGCGCATATGATTATCTTAACCTATTATATCAAAAACAATAGTTAGCTAATGAATAGAAGTGTTACTCATATTGTTTCTACAAACAGATTGTATCTCGATATATAGATTACCTTTTAGTATTTTATCTTTCTTAAATGAAATTAATGCTCAGTTAAGAAATGAAACACCCAGTTTTTATCTATGTATTTCAATTAGTTATACACATACATGATTAACATGCATTACTTAAGAATATTTCAGATTACATTCAAAGCAATTCTGGATAAATTAATGCCAACAGTCATGGGAATTTTGTATATACAAAGTCATATACAGTTTAATGAAATGGATTTGCCCCTATATTTCCAGACATCTGTTATCACTTAACCCATTACAGGCCCGCTGCCGCAGATATTCCCGTGGCGAGCGATAACCCAACGCACTATGCGGATGCCATTCGTTATAATGCTCG
>NZ_PYQM01000056.1:0-19844 GCF_003027595.1 Escherichia sp. 20412-1
CTATATCGTTGGATATTACAGCGCACTAAGACCGCACGAATATAACGGTGGATTACCCCCAAACGAATCGGAAAATCGATACTGGAAAAACTCTAACTCGGTGGCCAGTTTTTGTTGACCACTTCAATGCTGCTTGAGCATTTTGGGGCGGATCTCTTTGACAGGAACGTCGCCCAAGCCGGGAAAAATGTTCCGTTCAAGACTACGCCATATATCTTTTGCATAGTCTTCCGTTATTTCAGCGGTTTTTATCTTCTCATCTAACCACTTTCGGGCAACAGCTTGTAGCGTATGCTCCGTGGCATCTTTCAGAGCGTTAGTTTTTTCAGTGATGTGGGCTTGAGGGTCAATACCATTAGCAAGCAAAGACAGATATTCATCACGTAAAGCTCTTGCCTTTGCTAATGAGAGGTGAGGGTAGGTTCCCAAGCTCATCTTAGTGCGCTTCTTGGTCACTGGTACTGGATATCTGAGATACCAGTTCTTCTTCCCTCCTTTTGATGAAGGAGCGATTCGTAGCAGTAGCCCATCACCATCGAAGAGATTGATCTCTTTGTCTGCTGGCTTGGTGTTTTTGATTTCAGTGTCTGTGAGTTTTTTAGTCTGCCTTGCCATGTATTGGACCCTCAAATTATTGGATCCAACCGGTGGGTCCATATAAGGGTCTCATAATGCGTAGCTTCTAGCAATTCTCAGTAGACTTCGCTAGACATGAAAAAGGCCGCAACCCTTGCGAGGTGCGGCCTTGATAGTCTTTAGTAGACTTTGTTTTACTAAAAAGTGGTGGAGCTGGCGGGAGTTGAACCCGCGTCCGAAATTCCTACATCCTCGGTACTACATGCTTAGTCAGTCTTTACATTCGCTTGCCAGCTGCGGACAGACACGCCACTAACAAACTAGCCTGATTAAGTTTTAACGCTTCAACCCCAGGCAGGGCTTCCACGCGATCTCTTTTGGGTTTGACCTCTCTTGATCCCCGTCCTAAGAGCGGAGGCTAGGGAGAGAGGGCTCTAAGCAGGTTATTAAGCTGCTAAAGCGTAGTTTTCGTCGTTTGCGACTATTTTTTGCGGCTTTTTACGAGGCCAACCGCCCCTCGGCATGCACCTTGGGTTTCGCAAATCCCGTCGAATCCAGAATCAGCCCCAATGTGTAACGGTGAGTATACCAGATTTGTGAGCGCCATGACCAGCCCCAATGGCGACATCGTCAAGGATTTAGCGCCTGCGTAGCATGATTTTTATTCGATTAAGCATGGGGATGACTACATCTGTGCTAAATATGATTATCAACAAGATGTTCATTCGCGCCACCGGAGAGGGGAGGCGCGGTGAGGGGCTGATCAGTATATGTTATGTAGGTTTAACGGTGAGCGTTTTTCATGATACGTGCTTTATCCACCTGCCATTCACGTTCTTTGATGTCAGAACGTTTATCGTGTTGTTTCTTACCTTTCGCGACACCAATTTTTACTTTGCACCAGGCATTTTTCCAGTACAGGGAGAGCGCCACTACGGTATAGCCTTCACGATTTACGCGACCGTACAATGAGTCCAGTTCGCGCTGGTTGAGAAGTAGCTTGCGAGTACGAGTAGGATCGCACACCACATGCGTGGAAGCCACAGCCATCGGCGTGATATTTGCGCCAAACAGGAACGCTTCTCCGTCGCGCAGAAGAACATAGCTGTCGCTAATATTGGCTTTTCCTGCGCGCAGGGATTTAACTTCCCAGCCTTGCAGGGCGAGTCCCGCTTCAAACTCTTCTTCAATAAAGTATTCGTGACGGGCGCGCTTGTTGAGCGCTATGGTTGCTGAACCAGGTTTATGTGCTTTTTTCTTCGTCATAAGCGTCGTGAATCATCGGTAATCTGAAATCGAAAACACCCCATATTAATCCTGCGGGGGACAAGGCTCTATCTTAGCATGAACCCGATGTTACCCAGTGCCGGGATAGCGTTTTTTTTACAGCAGGATAAATGATATTATTTGTTGGTTTTTTGTTGATGGAATTTGTTATGCCTCAAATTAGCCGGACCGCACTCGTACCCTACAGCGCGGAGCAAATGTATCAGTTAGTGAATGACGTTCAGTCTTATCCTCAGTTTTTGCCGGGTTGTACCGGAAGTAGGATTCTGGAGTCCACTCCTGGGCAGATGACCGCTGCGGTAGATGTCTCTAAGGCTGGGATCAGCAAAACGTTTACTACCCGGAATCAGTTGACCAGTAACCAAAGTATCCTCATGAATCTGGTTGATGGGCCGTTCAAGAAGTTGATCGGCGGTTGGAAGTTTACGCCGCTGAGCCAGGAGGCGTGCCGTATCGAGTTTCATCTCGATTTTGAGTTTACTAATAAGCTGATTGAACTCGCCTTTGGTCGCGTGTTTAAAGAGCTGGCGACTAATATGGTGCAAGCTTTCACTGTGCGAGCAAAAGAGGTTTATAGTGCCAGGTAAAATTGCCGTTGAGGTAGCTTACGCGTTACCAGAGAAGCAGTACCTGCAACGTGTGATGTTGCAGGAGGGAGCGACGGTTGAAGAGGCGATTCGCGCCAGCGGTTTGCTGGAATTGCGTACAGATATCGATTTAACTAAAAATAAAGTCGGCATTTACAGTCGTCCGGCAAAACTGAGTGATATCGTGCGCGATGGCGATCGTGTAGAGATTTATCGACCATTGATTGCCGATCCGAAAGAGCTTCGCAGGCAGCGGGCAGAGAAGTCAGCGAATAAATAGCAGGCAGAAAAAAGGTGCTCAGCGAGCACCTTTTTGATCGCTATAAACAGCAAATTTTATTCGTTGCCACTCAGTGCGGGTTTGTTATCAATATTGGTCAACACACCGCTGCTGTTAAAGGTCAGCGTCAGCGTTTGCTGCGTTACACCTTCATGACCTGGTTGTTGGCGGAAGACATAGAACCAGGTATTCGTACCAAATGGATCGGACATCAGCGGTGTACCCAATGCGTACGCAACTTGTTGTTGCGTCATGCCAACGCGTATTTTGGATACGTCGTTAGCGGTCAGATAGTTCCCCTGGTTGATGTCAGGACGGTAAACCACTCGCTCCAGAGTGGAACAGCCTGCGGTCAACATCAATAGTACTGCTGCGGCAGCAGTCAGCGTTTTACAGCGCATAGTGATTTGATTCCTTTTCGGGCCCGAGCAGTACGTGGCTCATCTGTAATATGCCGATGATAATAGACCTTTCGTCACTTTAAAACCTTTTGCTGTCGGGTCTTACGGCGTTTTGCTGTCTACTCTGACCGTGAAGCAGTAAAAAAGTTTACGCCGCAAGCAGTTCTTTCGCGTTCGCCAGGGTGTTGCGGGTAACTTCGCTACCACCAAGTAAGCGCGCCAACTCCTGTAACCGCGCCTTTTTATCCAGTGATTGCATATGTGTTTCTGTCATCGCGCCATCTGTTTCTTTGCTGACAAAATAGTGTTGATGACCGCATCCTGCGACTTGTGGCAGGTGGGTAACACACATTACCTGGGTTGATTCGCCAAGCTGACGTAGCAGTTTGCCGACGACTGCTGCAGTCGGGCCGCTGATCCCCACATCCACTTCATCGAAAATGAGCGCTGGCGTTTCCATTTTACGCGCTGTAATAACCTGAATCGCCAGAGCGATACGCGACAATTCACCACCGGATGCGACTTTGGCGATAGGCTGCATTGGCTGACCAGGGTTGGTGGTAACCCGAAACTCAATGCGGTCGGCACCGTCAGCGCTCAGGTGATGCTCATCAAATTTCACATCAATCGTAAATTGCCCATGCGGCATGGAGAGTGCGTGCATACTGTCGGTGATCAGGTGCGCAAGTTCTGCTGCATAGTGCTGGCGTTGTTGGTGTAACGCGCGTGCCGTTTCCAGCGCCTGCTGATGGTGTTTAGTTACGGCCAGCGCGAGAGTTTCTTGCGAGTCGGCCTGATCGTCGAGTTGCTGTTGTTCTTCCAGCAGTGATTGATAATATTGTGGCAATGCTTCCGGGCTGACGTGGTGTTTACGTGCCAGTGAAATCTGTTTTGAGATACGTTGTTCAAGTTCGAACAACCGGTTAGGGTCGAGATCCAGACGATCGCAGTAGTGGCGTAATTCGTCACTGGCTTCAGCTATCTGGATTGTGGCCTCTTCCAGCATATCAAGTACACCGGACAGTTTGCTGTCCATACCAATCAGTTCGCTCACCAGTTGTTTAGCCGTGTAAAGCTGACTTTGCAGGTTTGCATCTTCACCGTCGGCCATTAATGCCAGTGCATTCTGGCTGGTGGTCAGCAATTGACCGCTGTTAGCCAGACGCTTGTACTCTTCGTCGATTTGTTCAAACTCACCGGGCTGCGGATTAAATTCGTTCAGTTCTTTTAACTGATATTGCAGCAGTTCCGCGCGAGCGGCGCGTTCCTGACTTAACTGTTGATGATGCGCCAGGTCGCGGCAGCTTTGATGCCACAACTGATAACGAGCGGTCATTTCCTGGAGCAGAGAAGTTTCATTGGCGTAGCCATCAAGCAGGAATTTTTGGTGCTCGGCTTTGGTGAGTAACTGATGAGCATGCTGACCGTGGATCTGGATGAGCAACTGACCCAGTTCGCGCAGTTGTGACAGAGGAACGGCCGTGCCGTTGATGAAACCACGGGAGCGGCCATCGCTACTGATCACGCGACGAAGCAGGCATTCGCGGCCATCTTCCAGTTGGTTTTCTTCCAGCCAGCGCAGAGCCGCTGGCGTATCTTTAAGAGAAAAACGAGCGCACAGGTCTGCGCGAGCAGCGCCGGTACGCACCATGTCGGCTTCAGCGCGACCACCGAGACAAAGGCCGAGCGCATCTATTGCAATAGATTTGCCTGCGCCGGTCTCACCGGTTATTACGGTCATACCGCTGTGAAAATCAATCTCAAGCTCACGAACAATAGCAAAGTTGCTGATGGTCAGTTGTGCCAACATAGTCGTTTTCCTGTATGAAAAACCATTACTGTTATTGTGTACAGTATAAACTGGTTTTATATACAGTAAAGAGGCTGGTGTAAAATTAAAATAATTTTTTTGACCAGCCGAGCTTAGTGCTTAATGTATTGAAATAGCTGTAATCTTTTGGATGAATCAGATTCAGATGGTAATCACAACGACGAATCAGGACATCTTCACCTTCCTGAATCGGTAGCGCTATCTGGCTGTCGCAGCTAATTTCCAGATCGCTACGGCGGTGCGAAAAGCGCAGGCGAATTGTGCTGCTGCTGTTAATGACCAGCGGGCGCGCCGAGAGTGTATGCGGGAACATTGGCACCAGG
Organism: Escherichia sp. 20412-1; assembly: GCF_003027595.1. Lineage (NCBI taxonomy): Bacteria > Pseudomonadati > Pseudomonadota > Gammaproteobacteria > Enterobacterales > Enterobacteriaceae > Escherichia > Escherichia sp. 20412-1. Next base: position 5,286 of record NZ_PYQM01000056.1, read on the forward strand.
GTAATTGCATCCAGTGATGGTGTCAGAATCGGGCCGCCCGCCGAGAGGGAATAGGCGGTAGAACCTGTAGGCGTAGAAATAATCAGTCCATCGGAGCGCTGAGAAAACGCAAAGATCTCGTCGATATACACTTCGAACTCAATCATATGCGCTACTTTACCTGGGTGAAGCACTACTTCGTTAATCGCTGTGCTGATGCGCTTCTGGCAATCTTGCTGGCAGACTTGTGCTTCCAGCAAAAAACGTTTTTCGCTGATGTAGTGGCCTTCCAGCACATCGGCTAACTGTTGTTGGGCGTTATCGGGGTCAAGGTCAGTCAGGAAACCCAGGTTGCCACGGTTGATGCCAATGACTTTAATGTCGTAGCGGGCGAGCGTGCGCGCCGCGCCCAGCATATTACCGTCGCCACCAACAACTACCGCGAGATCAGCCAGTTGTCCAATCTCCGCGAGTGTGCCAGTTTTCACATTCTTCAGTTGCAGTTCATGAGCGATTTGCTGCTCAACGATGACCTCGTAACCTTTTGTGCACAACCAGCGGTAGAGCATTTCATGTGTTGTCAGTGCAGTAGGGTGCCGTGGGTGTCCCACAATGCCAATACACTTGAAATGATTATTCATTTTTCCGAGGTCCTTGTTGTGAAGATTGATGACAATGTGAGTGCTTCCCTTGAAACCCTGAAACTGATCCCCATAATAAGCCAAGTTAGCGAGATGAATGCGAAAAAAACGCGGAGAAATTCATGAGTAGTAAAGAACAGAAAACGCCTGAGGGGCAAGCCCCGGAAGAAATTATCATGGATCAGCACGAAGAGATTGAGGCAGTTGAGCCAGAAGCTTCTGTTGAGCAGGTGGATCCGCGCGATGAAAAAATTGCGAATCTCGAAGCTCAGCTGGCTGAAGCCCAGACCCGTGAACGGGACGGTATTTTGCGCGTAAAAGCGGAAATGGAAAACCTGCGTCGTCGTACTGAACTGGATATCGAAAAAGCGCATAAATTTGCGCTGGAGAAATTCATCAACGAATTGCTGCCGGTGATTGATAGTCTGGATCGTGCGCTGGAAGTGGCTGATAAAGCTAACCCGGATATGTCTGCGATGGTTGAAGGTATTGAGCTGACGCTGAAGTCGATGCTGGATGTAGTACGTAAATTTGGCGTTGATGTCATTGCCGAAACGAACGTACCGCTGGATCCAAACGTGCATCAGGCCATCGCAATGGTGGAATCTGATGACGTTGCGCCGGGTAACGTACTGGGCATCATGCAGAAGGGTTATACGCTGAACGGTCGTACGATTCGTGCGGCGATGGTTACTGTCGCGAAAGCGAAAGCTTAATTTCTGCCTTCGTAATGAGTTACGGCCCTGCATATGAATGCCGGGCCGTTTTCGTTACTCCGCCACGCTTTCACGTAGCGGTTTTACAGGAAAAACTTTTACCTGCTTAATCATATTGTCCTGAACGTCGAGGATATCGATATCGTACTCGCCAATACGCACGCGGGTGCCTGCGACAGGGATCTCTTCCAGCGCCTCCAGAATAACGCCATTAACCGTGCGGGCATCATCTTCCGGTAGATGCCAGTTAAAGGCTTTGTTAATTTCTCGCACGTTGGCGGTGCCATCGATAATCACCGAACCGTCGTTTTGCGGTGTGACCTCTTCGGCAAGCGTTGGTGACATCGACGTGGTGAAATCACCGACAATCTCTTCAAGAATATCTTCAACTGTGACCAGCCCCTGAATATCTCCGTATTCGTTGACGACCAGACCAACTTTCTTTTTATTGCGTTGAAATTTAACTAATTGTGTACTGAGCGGAGTGCCTTCCGGAACAAAATAAATTTCGTCCGCAGCGCGTAGCATGGTTTCTTTAGTGAACTCTTTTTTCTCCGACATCAGCCGCCAGGCTTCACGTACTCGCAGCATACTAATGGCGTCGTCCAGAGAGTCGCGGTACAGCACGATGCGCCCGTGAGGAGAGTGGGAGAGTTGACGGAGAATCGATTTCCAGTCGTCGTTGATATCGATGCCGATGATTTCACTGCGCGGCACCATGATGTCATCAACGGTCATTTTTTCCAGATCGAGCACCGATAGCAGCATATCCTGATTGCGGCGGGAAATTTGTGAGCGTGATTCGTGCACAATGGTGCGCAACTCCTCTTTGCTTAAAGAGCCGCTGACTACGATATCGGTTTTGATACCCATCATACGCATCAGCATACGGGTGATGGCGTTCAGTAGCCAGACCAGTGGCATCATCAAAATTTGCAGCGGAGCCAGCAGAAAACTACTCGGATAGGCGACTTTTTCCGGGTACAGCGCGGCAATGGTTTTCGGCAATACTTCGGCAAAAACCAGCACCACGAAGGTCAGCACGCCGGTCGCAATCGCCACGCCTGCATCACCGTACAAGCGCATTCCGACAATGGTGCCCAGTGCGGAAGCGAGAATATTGACCAGGTTATTGCCGATTAACACCAGGCTTATCAGGCGGTCAGGTTTGCGCAGTAATTTTTCGACCCGTTTAGCCGAGCGATTACCCTGCTTCGCCATATGTCGCAGGCGATAGCGGTTGAGTGTCATCATTCCGGTTTCGGAGCCGGAAAAATAGGCTGAAATGACCACCATGATGATCAAAATTATGATCAACGTGGTAGTAGAGATATGTTCCAGGGGAAGCTCCTTTTCTGGTTTAGCTGATTAACTGCTGGACAATTCGGCTGCCAAAATAGGCCAGTGTCAGAATGACTGCGCCGGCGACGTTAAACCAGACAACGCGGCGTCCACGCCATCCTTCATGATAATGCCCCCACAGCAGCACAATATAGACAAACCACGCCACAATAGAGAGCACGGCCTTGTCGATATTTTCCATGCTAAATAAGTTGTGCATGTAGAACAGGCCTGTACAGAGAGTGAGCGTCAATAGCACCACACCAATTTGCGTGATATGGAACATTTTACGTTCAATACTCATCAGTGGAGGCATTTCCTGATTAAACGCCAACTTCTTGTTCTTCAGTTGGTAATCAATCCATGCCAGTTGCAGCGCGTACAGGGCAGCGATAATCAGCGTGGCGTAGGAAAAGAGCGATAAGCCAATGTGCATCAGCATCCCGGGTGTTGCTTCCAGGTGGGTGATGTATTCATTGGGCATGAAGGTCGCCAGCGCCAGGTTGATGAGCGCAAAGGCGTAAACAATCGGCAGCAGCAGCCAGCCACGGTTACGTGAGGCCACAATGGTCATCACCGTACAGATCATCAGGCTGACCAACGAACCGACATTCAACAGGCTAAGGTTTTGTCCGCTATCACCGCCGGGCAGTATGCGGGCTTCAAGAGCAATAGCGTGGCAAACCAGCGCGATGACCGCAGAAATAATAGCCATTCGCCGCCAGCCGCCGTTTTTTTGCAGCAGACCGGGAATAATCAGTGCGAGACTGACAGAGTAGGCGACGAGCGCGAGCAGAGCAAAAACGGGCATAGTAATGTCGACAGTTTGAGCAATGAGAAAGAAAAGCAGTATAGCGTCAGGTGAACGCGGCTCCAACCGTTGCATAACAACAAAGACGCCTTCATGTTATACTGCGGCAAAATACTGATGATGTGTCGCGATTGCGGCCAACCGTTTCCACCCCAGGCGAGAGACAATGTTTGATAATTTAACCGATCGTTTGTCGCGCACGCTGCGCAATATCAGTGGCCGTGGACGCCTTACTGAAGACAACGTTAAAGATACGCTGCGCGAAGTGCGCATGGCGCTGCTGGAGGCGGACGTCGCTCTGCCGGTAGTGCGTGAGTTTATCAATCGCGTAAAAGAGAAAGCGGTTGGTCATGAAGTTAACAAGAGCCTGACGCCGGGGCAGGAGTTCGTCAAAATCGTCCGTAACGAACTGGTTGCGGCGATGGGCGAAGAGAACCAGACCCTGAATCTGGCTGCGCAGCCGCCTGCGGTGGTGCTGATGGCGGGCCTGCAAGGTGCCGGTAAAACAACCAGCGTTGGTAAACTCGGTAAGTTCCTGCGCGAGAAGCACAAAAAGAAAGTGCTGGTGGTTTCTGCCGACGTTTATCGTCCGGCGGCAATCAAACAGCTTGAGACGCTGGCCGAACAGGTAGGCGTCGATTTCTTCCCTTCAGATGTTGGTCAGAAGCCGGTCGATATCGTTAATGCGGCGCTGAAAGAAGCCAAACTGAAATTCTACGACGTGTTGCTGGTGGATACTGCCGGTCGTTTGCACGTTGATGAAGCGATGATGGACGAGATCAAACAAGTCCACGCTTCGATTAACCCGGTTGAAACCTTGTTTGTGGTTGACGCCATGACCGGTCAGGATGCCGCCAATACGGCAAAAGCGTTCAATGAAGCGTTACCGCTTACCGGCGTAGTGTTGACCAAAGTAGACGGCGATGCCCGCGGCGGTGCGGCGCTCTCGATTCGTCACATCACTGGCAAACCGATCAAATTCCTCGGTGTTGGTGAGAAAACAGAGGCGCTGGAACCGTTCCATCCGGACCGCATCGCTTCCCGTATTCTCGGTATGGGCGATGTTCTGTCGCTGATCGAAGATATCGAAAGCAAAGTTGACCGCGCGCAGGCTGAGAAATTAGCCAGCAAGCTGAAAAAAGGCGACGGCTTCGATCTCAACGATTTCCTTGAACAGTTGCGCCAGATGAAAAACATGGGCGGCATGGCCAGCCTGATGGGCAAACTGCCGGGTATGGGGCAGATCCCGGAGAACGTGAAGTCGCAGATGGACGATAAAGTGCTGGTGCGTATGGAAGCCATCATCAACTCGATGACGCTGAAAGAGCGCGCTAAGCCAGAAATCATCAAAGGTTCGCGTAAACGTCGTATCGCTGCCGGTTGCGGTATGCAGGTACAGGATGTTAACCGTCTTCTGAAGCAGTTCGACGACATGCAGCGCATGATGAAGAAGATGAAGAAGGGCGGAATGGCGAAGATGATGAGAAGCATGAAAGGGATGATGCCGCCGGGATTTCCTGGTCGCTAAATGACCTTATGCGACAGAGTTATTAACTGTTGATTGCATTTTCTCCAGAAATCAGTAAAATTTTCGGGCTTTTAATATGACACCGGACTCCGTTCCTCGATGGGGTCCGGTTGTTTTATTCACACAAGAGGATGTTATGGTAACTATTCGTTTAGCACGTCACGGCGCTAAAAAGCGTCCGTTCTACCAGGTTGTTGTCGCTGACAGCCGTAATGCACGCAACGGTCGCTTCATTGAGCGCGTTGGTTTCTTCAACCCAATCGCTAGCGAAAAAGAAGAAGGCGCCCGCCTGGATCTGGATCGCATTGCTCACTGGGTTGGCCAGGGCGCAACTATTTCTGATCGCGTTGCTGCGCTGATCAAAGAAGTAAACAAAGCAGCTTAATCTGTCACGGTGGTCATGATGAGCAAACAACTCACCGCGCAAGCACCTGTTGATCCCATCGTTTTGGGAAAAATGGGTTCGTCTTACGGTATTCGTGGGTGGCTCAGAGTGTTTTCTTCCACCGAAGACGCCGAAAGCATTTTTGACTATCAGCCCTGGTTTATCCAGAAGGCGGGTCAGTGGCAGCAAGTCCAGTTGGAAAGCTGGAAGCACCACAATCAGGACATGATCATCAAGCTGAAAGGCGTTGACGATCGTGATGCGGCGAACCTGCTGACGAATTGTGAAATTGTCGTAGATTCTTCGCAGTTGCCTCAGCTTGAAGAGGGTGACTACTACTGGAAAGACCTGATGGGCTGCCAGGTAGTGACCACTGAAGGCTACGATCTCGGTAAAGTCGTCGACATGATGGAAACCGGATCTAATGACGTTCTCGTCATTAAGGCAAACCTGAAAGATGCGTTTGGTATCAAGGAACGTCTCGTACCGTTCCTCGATGGGCAGGTTATCAAGAAAGTCGATCTCACTACTCGTTCAATCGAAGTAGATTGGGATCCTGGTTTTTAAACCACCGGATAAACGGTAAAAGACGGCGCTATGTGGATTGGCATAATTAGCCTGTTTCCTGAAATGTTCCGCGCAATTACCGATTACGGGGTAACTGGCCGGGCAGTTAAAAATGGCCTGCTGAGCATCCAGAGCTGGAGTCCTCGTGACTTCACGCATGACCGGCACCGTACCGTGGACGATCGTCCTTACGGCGGCGGACCGGGGATGTTAATGATGGTGCAACCTTTACGGGATGCCATTCATGCAGCAAAAAGCGCGGCGGGTGAAGGCGCTAAGGTGATCTATCTGTCACCGCAGGGGCGCAAGCTTGATCAAGCAGGCGTCAGCGAACTGGCAACGAATCAAAAATTGATTCTGGTGTGCGGTCGCTACGAAGGTATAGATGAGCGCGTGATCCAAACCGAAATTGACGAAGAATGGTCAATCGGGGATTACGTTCTGAGTGGTGGTGAGTTACCAGCAATGACGTTGATTGACTCTGTCTCCCGGTTTATTCCGGGGGTACTGGGACATGAAGCCTCAGCAACGGAAGATTCCTTTGCTGAAGGATTGCTGGATTGCCCGCACTATACGCGGCCTGAGGTGTTAGAAGGGATGGAAGTTCCGTCAGTGTTACTGTCGGGCAACCATGCCGAGATACGTCGCTGGCGTTTGAAACAGTCGCTGGGCCGAACCTGGCTTAGAAGACCTGAACTTCTGGAAAACCTGGCTCTGACTGAAGAGCAAGCAAGGTTGCTGGCGGAGTTCAAAACCGAACACGCGCAACAGCAACATAAACATGATGGGATGGCGTAAGCCCCCGAGATATCAGTTTACCCAGGATAAGAGATTAAATTATGAGCAACATTATTAAGCAACTTGAACAAGAGCAGATGAAGCAGGACGTACCTTCCTTCCGTCCGGGTGATACCGTGGAAGTGAAAGTATGGGTTGTTGAAGGTTCCAAAAAACGTCTGCAGGCATTCGAGGGCGTGGTTATCGCTATTCGTAACCGCGGTCTGCACTCTGCATTCACTGTTCGTAAAATTTCCAACGGCGAAGGCGTTGAGCGTGTCTTCCAGACTCACTCTCCGGTAGTTGACAGCATTTCTGTCAAACGTCGTGGTGCTGTTCGTAAAGCTAAACTGTACTACCTGCGTGAGCGTACTGGTAAGGCTGCTCGTATCAAAGAGCGTCTTAACTAAGATTTCGCTTAAGCGACATCCTGTTAAGAAGGGCTGGCCAATTGGCTGGCCCTTTTTTTATCTACTGAAATTGAGTTTAAGGCGCACTTATCACCACAGCGACGCGGCGGTTCTCGGCCCGACCCTGAGATGTCTGGTTGCTGGCGATGGGGTATTTTTTCCCTAAGCCTTGAGTAGAGAGATTGCTGCGAGGAATTTGCCCACCTTCAGCCCAGGCATCTGCGACGACATTCGCTCTCTTCAGTGATAAGGCTTCATTGTAGCTATCTTCACCGTAGTTATCGGTATGACCATCCATACGGGCATGTGTTAGCCCGGTAGAAGCCAGTTTCGCCGCCATGGTTTGGATCTGTTGCTGACTTTCCGGAAGTAGTTTGTAGTCATTTTTAGCAAACAGAATCGTGTCTGATAAGCCAAGTGACCAGTCACCGGCGGATTCAGTAAAACCATAAGACTGCATAGCAGCGACTTGCTCTGGGGTAAACTTGCCTTGTGGAGCCTGGCAACCTGCCAGTATCAGAGAAGAGAAAACCAGAGGTGCTACCAGTTGCTTTATCATGTAGATATTTCCTTGTTATTTCACCCGCGTTTCGGCGCGCTGGTGCTTGGCCTGATACATATTACGATCGGCCAGCTCTTGTAATTTTTCGGCAGAATCGTGTTCACGAGTCAGGGCGTATCCAATACTTAAGGTCATGCTGGCCTGATGACCGTTATGGAGATTGAATGGGCGATGAAAGGTTTGTGTGAGATCTGCACAGATACGCTGCACTTCATATTCTGACAGTACGCCAGACAGAACCATGGCGAACTCGTCGCCTCCTATGCGGTATGACTGATGTCGTTTTCCGCTAAATTCCATTAACCGTATGGCTATCTCGATCAAGACCTGATCGCCCGTCGCGTGCCCCCATGTGTCATTGATATATTTGAAATTATCGCCATCAAGAAAAAGTAAAGCTGAGGTTTCTCGTGCAGCAGAATCACTCATTAACGTATTGATGCAGTTGCGGAATGCAGCGCGGTTCGCCAGCCCGGTTAATGGGTCATGTAGCGCGGTACGTAGAAGCTGGGCATTTTTTGCCTGCAAACGGAGCTGCCACTCTTCCATTTCATCCAGCAAGCTATTGAAGTCGAGAGCAAAGCGGTGAAATTCTGCGATTCGTTCTTCCGAAACACGGCGGGAAAAATTGCGGTTGGAGCGCACATCATGAACGACGTCAGTGATGTTTTTTAGCGCTTCCACCAGTCCGTTATGCAAATGGCGGGTAAGGGTGATTGCAATGCCTGATGCCAGCAGAATGCAACCCGTCAGAACAGCCAGCGATAACCAGATAAAATGACTGATTGAGTTGTCGCGAGCAGTTAACTGTACTTCGCCAATGATTTTGCCATTATGGCGAATCGGCTGAATGACGGGAGCGGGGAAGAGCCAGTGGCTAATGAAATTACTGAATGTCTCGCCCGGAGCCTTACTGGTGTAATGCCAGGATGCCAGAATGTTTTGCTGGTTATCTCGCACTTCTGCGGTTGAAAATTGGCCCTGCTGACCCAGCGCGGCTAACGTTTCTGTGGCTGCCGGACCATCGGCAAAAACGACAGCAGCTTCCAGACTGTAAGTCATTGTCGCTGCGGTGAGTGCCAGGTTTTTTTGCGCGTATTGTTTCAGGGTCAGCACCGATGTCACGGAAAGCAGCAGCCAGATCAGCGTCATAGTGATAAATACGCTGGTCATGCTGATATTGCGTAATGCTCTTTTAAACGTGGGGCGCTTATTAAGAGAATTATCGTTACCCATCATTTTTCTTCCGTGCGAGCATTAAGACATCCGGGTTGACCTTTACACCACTACGCGATAAGGCATCCAGGTTTACGGCAAATCTGACGTTATTATTGTTGATGATCAGGCAAAATGCGCTGCCAATAATGCACTCGGTATTTTGTTCGGCTATTAATAATAACGCCTTAGACGGATATTCATCGATTAATTCTATCTGGAATGTCGGTGACTCGCTGCCAAAATAAAAGCCATCGCAGCTTGAAATCAGTGCCTCTTGTTTAGAGTTAATGATGATGGGGAGATAAGGCAAAGAAGTTGCGTTGTTCTCTTGTAGGGCTGCGCTAAAACGTGAAGATGAAAAAATACATAGCCTTGGTGGGCCAGTCAATGCAGGCCAGCGAGTGTAGCTGACGATACCGGAAACCATCAAACGTATATTTTTTGTAACGTCAGAAGCACCCTGAGCGAGTAATGGCGATCCTGCCAGGAGAAAGAGCAGTAGTAAGATCGGTCGGTGAGAAAAGCGCATTCAGGGATCCTCACCACCGTTGCTCGAAACGCATCGAAAATTTTCTTTAGGATGCTCATTAAAATATCATTATTTTATGCACTCGTCATCAAAACGAGAATTAAAATTCAAATAAGTTAAATCTTATGATTAATTTATTGATGAGGTTTAAATTAATTCAATCGTATCGTGCTGGCATTTTCATCGGCTCCTTTTTGCCATACTTCATGCAGTTGACTGGCATTTTCCACGGTGTCACAACTGGCGGGAAAGCTTTTACCAGATAGCCCTCTGGCGTAAGTAAAATCAGGCTGGCAGGTTTTCTTTTGTCCTTCGGCATATCCTTTAAGGTATACCACCCGATCTGTTGGTGAATCGTTAAATGTATCGTCGTCTTTTATGGCAACGCCTGATATAGCATCTTCCATACCAACGTCATACCAGTCGGTACTGGTCAAGGTTGGCGCGTGAGTATAAGGATCAATCTGGCAACCGCTAATCACTAAGGCCAACAGGGGACCGATAAATTTTTTCATCATTTTTTCTCCTTTTTCAAAGCATAGCGGATTGTTTTTGATAGTGGTGTAAATTTGTTTTTACGAAATTAATTGTCTAAGAAGCATTAAAACTGCATGTGTAAACTATTATTTACGAAATTTGGATTGAAATCTTTACTTGTTATGTTATCGTTACGTCATCCTCGCTGAGGATCAACTATCGCAAACGAGCATAAACAGGATCACCATCATGCAAAAAGACGCGCTGAATAACGTACACATTACCGATGAACAGGTTCTGATGACCCCGGAACAATTGAAGGCCGCTTTTCCATTAAGCCTGCAACAAGAAGCCAAGATTGCCGATTCGCGTAAAACCATTTCAGATATTATCGCCGGGCGCGATCCTCGTCTGCTGGTAGTGTGTGGTCCTTGTTCCATTCATGATCCTGAAACGGCTCTGGAATATGCTCGTCGATTTAAAGCTCTTGCCGAAGAGGTCAGCGATAACCTCTATCTGGTGATGCGCGTCTATTTTGAAAAACCCCGTACTACTGTCGGCTGGAAAGGGTTAATTAACGATCCACATATGGATGGCTCTTTTGACGTAGAAGCCGGGCTGCAAATTGCGCGTAAGTTGCTGCTTGAACTGGTGAACATGGGGCTGCCGTTGGCGACGGAGGCGTTAGATCCAAACAGCCCGCAATATCTTGGTGATCTGTTTAGCTGGTCTGCAATTGGTGCTCGCACCACAGAATCGCAAACACACCGTGAAATGGCATCTGGCCTGTCTATGCCGGTTGGTTTTAAAAACGGCACCGATGGCAGTCTGGCAACGGCAATTAACGCCATGCGAGCTGCCGCCCAGCCACACCGTTTTGTCGGTATTAACCAGGCAGGGCAGGTTGCGTTGCTACAAACGCAAGGTAATCCGGACGGACATGTGATCCTGCGCGGCGGCAAAGCACCGAATTATAGCCCTGCGGATATTGCGCAATGTGAAAAAGAGATGGAACAGGCGGGACTGCGTCCCTCACTGATGGTAGATTGCAGCCACGGTAATTCCAATAAAGATTATCGCCGCCAACCTGCGGTAGCAGAGTCCGTGGTTGCCCAAATCAAAGATGGCAATCGCTCAATTATTGGTCTGATGATCGAAAGTAATATCCACGAAGGCAATCAGTCTTCCGAGCAACCGCGCAGCGCAATGAAATACGGTGTATCCGTTACCGATGCCTGCATTAGCTGGGAAATGACAGATGCCTTGCTGCGTGAGATTCATCATGATCTCAACGGACAGTTGACGGCACGCGTGGCTTAAGAGGTTTATTATGGTTGCTGAGTTGACCGCATTACGCGATCAAATTGATGAAGTCGATAAAGAGCTGCTGAATTTATTAGCGAAGCGTCTGGAACTGGTTGCCGAAGTCGGAGAGGTGAAGAGCCGTTTTGGGTTGCCTATTTATGTTCCGGAGCGTGAGGCATCCATGCTGGCCTCGCGGCGCGCCGAGGCTGAAGCTCTCGGAGTGCCGCCGGATCTCATTGAAGACATCCTGCGTCGGGTGATGCGTGAATCTTACTCCAGCGAGAACGACAAAGGCTTTAAAACGCTTTGTCCTACGTTGCGCCCGGTGGTTATCGTCGGCGGTGGCGGTCAGATGGGGCGATTGTTCGAGAAGATGCTGACACTCTCGGGTTATCAGGTGCGGATCCTTGAACAACATGATTGGGAACGTGCGGCTGAGATTGTTGCCGATGCCGGAATGGTGATTGTTAGTGTGCCGATTCATGTTACTGAGCAGGTCATAGGAAAATTGCCGCGTTTACCGCAAGACTGTATTCTGGTTGATCTGGCATCGGTGAAAAATGGACCGTTGCAGGCCATGCTGGCGGCGCATGATGGTCCGGTGCTGGGGCTACACCCGATGTTCGGCCCGGACAGCGGTAGCCTGGCGAAACAGGTCGTTGTCTGGTGTGATGGCCGCCAGCCGGAAGCGTATCAATGGTTTCTGGAGCAAATTCAGGTCTGGGGCGCACGGTTACATCGCATTAGCGCCGTGGAGCACGATCAGAATATGGCGTTTATCCAGGCGTTGCGCCACTTTGCTACTTTTGCTTATGGCCTGCATCTGGCAGAAGAAAATGTTCAGCTTGAGCAACTTCTGGCGCTCTCTTCGCCCATTTATCGCCTTGAACTGGCGATGGTCGGGCGACTGTTTGCCCAGGATCCGCAGCTTTATGCCGACATCATCATGTCGTCAGAACGTAATCTGGCGCTGATCAAACGTTACTATAAACGTTTTGGCGAGGCGATTGAGTTGCTGGAGCAGGGCGATAAGCAGGCGTTTATTGACAGTTTCCGCAAGGTTGAGCACTGGTTCGGTGATTACGCGCAACGCTTCCAGAGTGAAAGCCGTGTGTTATTGCGTCAGGCAAATGACAACCGGCAGTAATAATTTTGTGCCGGGTGATACGTATCACATCCGGCACGGCTTCATCATGCAGGATCGACAGGCACCACATTCTCGCTTGGGTAACAGCCCAACACCTTCATCGAACGGGTGATTTCACCTAACTCTTTCAATGCTTTTTGCATTTCTGCTGATTCAAGGTTGGCCTGAATATCCAGATAAAACATCTCTTCCCACGGATTACCGTGAATCGGACGTGATTCCAGACGGGTCATGATCAGATTATGATTGCGCAGCACCAGCAGTGCTTCAACCAGTGCACCGGCTTGTTGTCCGGTGGCCATTAACAGCGTGGTTTTTGCCGGAACCTGGTCTGAAACGTTAATGGCTTTACGCGCCAGCACGACAAATCGGGTGAAGTTTTGTCGCTGATTTGCCTCAATGCGCTCCAACACCTGTAAGCCGTACAAAGTGCCGCCTGCCTCGCTCCCCAATGCAGCAACATGCGGTGATTTTGCCTGTGCAACCTTTTCCATCGCCGCGGACGTACTTTCGGTATATTCAATCTTCCAGTGCGGATAGCGATTAAGGAATTTACTGCATTGCTGGAATGGCTGCGGATGGCTGTAGACCGTGTTGATGGTGGATAAATCTGTAGTACCAGAAACCAGCAGGCAGTGGTCAATGGTCAGCGTCATCTCGCCAACAATCGATAAGCTGGTATGTTGCAGCAGATCGTAGACATCGTTAATGGCACCGGAGCTGGTATTTTCAATCGGTACGACGGCATAGTCGGCCTGACCTGTTTCCACCTGATTAAAAATATCAGCAAATTTGGCACAACCACTTTCAATAAATTGCTCGAAGTGACGGGCAGCATACTGACGGGCGGCAAGGTGTGAGTAGGAACCTTTCGGGCCAAGAAAAGCAATGCGGGCAGAGTGCGGATTAATTTTATTGAGATGCTGCTGGAGCAGTGCCTGCTGGGTCAATACGGAATCTTCAATGATAAGCTGGAACAGACGGGTAATGTAGTGCGCATCCAGATGGTGCGTTTTACCGAGTGTAATCAGTTTTTCCAGTAAATCGCGTTCACGATCGATATCACGTACCGGGCGATGAGAGAGCAGTTTGGCTTTTCCCACCTCGACAGCAAGTTCGCGCCGCTCTGCCAGTAGCGCCAGTAATTTTTCATCCAGCGAGCTGATTTTCTCACGCAGCGCCAGTAACGGGTTTTCCGATGTCATAGTGTTGCCTTTTTTGTTATCAATAAAAAAGGCCCCCCGGTTTGGGAGGCCTTATTGTTCGTCTTCGCATTCTGTTTCACACGACGAAACGCCTCCCATTCAGGGGAAGGTAAAAAAGAATGCGAAGAAGAACAGAGTGTGTTTCATATTTGTTTCCTTAAGCGACTTCAGTACAGTACCCGCACTGTTTTCACGCTGTCAACAAAAAACGCGCCCGAAGGCGCGTTGGCGATACACTCAATATAAAGGACTACTCTTCTTCAACTTCTTCGACAAAGTTGGCGTCTTTCACCGATGTTGCGGCACGACGTGCTTCGCCTTTGTGCTGCAGTTTATTGAGCTGCCGTTCCAGCTTGTTGATCAATTCGTTAATTGCGGTGTACATATCTTCATGTTTACCACTGGCAACAAGAACGCCGTTAGGTGTATTGATAGTGGCGTCAGCAACGAACCCTTGTGGCTCTTTGGACAGAATGATATGTGGATTAATCAGATGTGTTTGCCATTTTTCCAGTTTGGCGAGACGGTCTTCGACATGTTGGCGGATGGCCGGAGTAATTTCCATTTGTTTACTGGTAATGTTCATTGTCATAAATTTTACCTCTTGTCTTCCCGTCTTGGTGAATTCAGCATACCGTTCCTGATGTCAAAATGTGTGATGGAAATCTCATAATTTTGTCACTTTTTGTCAACGAAGTTTTTTTGTGAGAAATCGCAGGAAGAAGTGTTTTTTTACTTGAGGAATGTCTCAAAGCGAGCCATATTTGATGAGATCGATCGCGACTAAATCGCTTCAGTTACACGCGTTACAGAATAAAAAAACGGCAGCTCAAGGGCTGTAATGCCAGTCAGTTAAGCAACTGACTGGCTCTTTTTCGGGGCTGTGGGGTATTTCCAGGGCCTCTCCTTTACCACTCTCGGGAAGGCCCTTTCCCTTCTTGTCGGTAATTTCACAAGTTGT
>NZ_PYQM01000057.1:0-18640 GCF_003027595.1 Escherichia sp. 20412-1
ACCAGTTGAGCGGATTCGCGTTTAAACTCTGCGCTGAAATTTCTTTTTTTCATTGGAGCACCTGTGTTGTTCTGAGGTGAGCATATCACCTCTGTTCAGGTGGCCAAATTTAGTGTGCCACTACAGTCTCGCTACCGACTTTTGATTTCCACCACGCCCATGCTTTGCGCTTATAAAACAGCGATTCAATAAATGATTGCCCTAAAGAGGATAATTTACCGCTATGTAATATTTGCGCCCACAAAAGCCGTGTTCGGGCGCTCTCGCCTGGAACATATTTCAGCGGCTTACCTTGTGCATCAATCATGCTCTGCGCTTCGATAACCATCACTAACAGCGCGAAATAATCCGGGCAATGTTGCGCACTCCACTGCAACAACAAATTATCCGCTTGCGTCGATGAATGACTCTCCCAGTATGCACAGAGATCGGCAAGCAGGCTTTCCCCCTCGCCGCAGTACAACCGTTGTGCACACTGGTAATAACGGGCATCTTCGCTTTCTGGTTCTTCCGCTTGCCACTGTTGGGCTACAGGAATGAGTTCCGCCATACCTGTTTGCACCGAGCTGTACCAGCGCAACAGTTTGCGATGTAACTTCGCATCATCAGGAATGAACCACGGACCCTCCATCGCTAAAAACGCAGTAACATAGTCAGGATGGTAACGACAGCAGCGTTCCAGCGCGAAGTAATACTCAATAGTCTGGTTTTGTAACGCGACGGGGTATTCCAGAAGGCTAAGAAAATCGAAACAATCCCCAGCCTGAATAGCCTCAAGAAAAGCCTCCCGCTCTTCTTCATCCATTCCTTCGCTGTCACTAAATGAATGCCAGTTCAAACGCCCGGCCAGCAAAGAAGCGCAATTTAATGAAAGGTATCGCGCTTCTATGGCGATTGCACACAGCGACCAGCGTAATTGATCCACCTCTTCCATATTGTAGTTATTTAATTGCTGAATAAATTTCTGCCAGGCGGAGGGCTGAAAACGTTCACTTTCTGAATTCAGTAATGCTCTGAATGCGCTCAGTGCTTCATGTTCAACTGCGGCGTTGCTCTTTTCATCAACTGATTCTTCTACAGAATTTACCGCCAGTCGCAGCGCTTCTTCATAGGCCTGACGTAATGCTTTAAACCCTTGCGGATCGGTTTCGGGATGACACAACGGTAAGCGAGCAAGATAAGCCTGACGGATAATATCAATTTGCGTTGTGCTTTCGATTTCGAGAATTTGCCAACATGTTTTCATAGGTCGCTCACATCCTTAAGCGTTGCCGGGCATTCAGGCTGAACAGTTAATGGCCGCCAGGGAA
The DNA here is from genome assembly GCF_003027595.1 of Escherichia sp. 20412-1. Classification (NCBI taxonomy): domain Bacteria; kingdom Pseudomonadati; phylum Pseudomonadota; class Gammaproteobacteria; order Enterobacterales; family Enterobacteriaceae; genus Escherichia; species Escherichia sp. 20412-1. The sequence goes on from NZ_PYQM01000057.1 coordinate 1,311, forward strand.
GCGTGGCATAGAAACGATCGCTTCCTGCCACCAGTTCTTCAAACATTCGGCTTCCGGCACTATCGTATTTGTACAGGGTTAGCGCCTCGTGTAGCGAAGCGTTGTCTTCACACTGGGAGGATTGCCAGTAGAGACGCCCTAACGAATAGGCGGAAAAATAGTGCATCCAACTGTGATAGTAATTGTGTGCCCGAACATAAACGCGCGATTGCAGCCATAAACTTTCGTCTTCTGTCAGCCAATTATTGAGTACACCGACGCGCGACAAAAACCCCATCCGAACATAATCCCAGGCTTTGATTCCCCCTTCCCCACAGCACATAGCGGTTTGGGCAACGAATTGGGTATAAATCAACCCGCGTTCGGGGCCACCAGCAATTAATGCTTTCCACTCATCAGGGGAAGAGCGATGCCATGCCAGATATAAACCAGCTAAATTATTCGCGTGGCCATCATCAGTCATTTGGTAAATAGTCTGAATTAAATCATCACGATTATTTATTCCCCAGGATGATGAGAGATCAAATTCTTTTATTCCGGTATACATTTTTGGCGAGTCGTGTGCAGGCTTGCATCCCTGATTAAGAATTTCCATTGGCGTAGAAAGCGCAAATAGAAGGTGTTGTTCATCCTTATCCATTTATTAACAATCCTTTAAGTACATTAACTGACTACTTTTTTATTGATGATGAGTATAAACTTGACGCTTTCAAAATAAAAAGAAAATCGAAGCATTGATAAATGAACAAAAAAATATATTTTATATTCGCAATATTTATAGTTGCGGCAATCACTTGTATTAGCCAACCTAAGAAAACGACCTTGCGCGATAAAGCTATGGCGAATTATGTCTTTGATTATTTAAGCGCACCGGGCAGCCTTCCGTTTACCACGGCAGCAACGGAACTTTCCGCCATTCATGGTCACTCAACATCGCAATATCGCCTTGGCGAATTTTATCTTCATGGTAGTAATGGTAAACCGCTGGATTATGCAATGGCGAGGTACTGGTATGAGCAATCGGCGGAACAGGAAAATCCGCGCGCGCAGAGCAAACTAGGGTGGATCTACCTGAAAGGGCTGGGAGTCAAACCCGATACCCGTAAAGCAATTCTCTGGTATAAAGAAGCCGCTAAACAAGGGTATGTTCATGCACAATACACATTGGGTTTGATCTACAGAAACGGCACAGGCATAAACGTCAATAATTATGAAGCCCGCAAATGGTTGAAACTGGCAGCGGAACAACATTATAAAAATGCGGAAGAATTACTTGCAGAGTTTCCCGCACATTAAGATTTTTATCAGCCAACTAAATGGAGAATGCAACGGGTAAATACAGGATGGTCTGGAAGTTAAAAACATTCCCCCTGGCAATGGCATATAAAAAGGATTCCAGTTCTTTTTCGTCTATTATCCCGGCATTTTCCTCCTGCAACCACCGCACTCTTTCTGCTAATAACACTACATACTCGAAAGATAAATAGGCAGCATTCATGGTTATCCTGCACAGCAACCAGCGTAACTTATCAATCTCTTCCATTGAGCAATGATTTAATTGATGAATGAATCGCTGCCAGGTGGACTGCTTAAATCGTTCCTCATCCGAGGATAATAATGCGCGAAATGCCAGCAAAATTTCATGTTCTGCAATTTCAGTGTATTAAGAACATGCATTAGCAGCCAATTTGCCGGGGCGCATTCTCGACGATACAGCCCCCCTAAATATGAAGAAGCGGTTGACTGGTAAAGGCTGTCGATCTCCGACAGGCTCTCAACTTGTACCGTAAAGTTCAGTCATCCGCTACAAGAGATGTCAGTAAAGAAATCCGTGAGATTGAAAATTTACTGTAGAGATAAAAACAGATAAGGGTCGGACGATTTTCATTCGACCCAAATTATCTTTATTACTGTGCGAAATCAGACTATTACGGCTCGAACGGGCGTCTCTGGAACTGGTCGTGACCGCATTTCGGGCATAGCGTCAGCACTTCCGGCGTGTAGATTGGGAGATGAAAATGACATTTCTCGCAGACCAGATTCCCCAGCCCTACCACTTCTCCGCTGTGGTAAACCCCGTGATGGTTGAGATCCTGGAAAACTTCGCGCCACTCAAGCTGCGTTTTATCGGTGATATCCGCCAGCTCCTGCCACAAGCTTTCTTTAATCACCCGCATAAAAACACTGTCAGATTCTTCTTTCAGACTCTCTTCATAGCTCATAGCGAACTCTTCCAGGTCACGTCTGACGGCGCGTGTCAGTTCATCGACCTCGGTTCGCGTTAACTCCCCTGTTTTTATTACGCGCTCGCGCGCCTGTTCTACCAGCGCGTCGATATCACGCTCGCCATTGCGCAGGCGTTCGCTCAGTGACGCGACCAGTTCACGGTAATATTGAGCAACCTTGTTCATCGTTTCATCTCCCGGGTCGTTAACTGACTATAATAATAGACGTTCTTTGTTCCTTACTTTGCTAATACGCCCACAAACTCTGTAAATTAATGTATGAATAATCCGGGCATCATTTCAACGTCGAGTGCGCGAAAGGCTGTTTTGACGCGGACGTTTGGGCTATGCTATGCGGATCTGAAAAACCACCTCAACGCTACATTTGTAGCCGTATTGAAAACAGGACCACTGGCTGCCATGCAAGAGCAATACCGCCCGGAAGAGATAGAATCCAAAGTACAGCTTCACTGGGATGAGAAGCGCACATTTGAAGTAACCGAAGACGAGAGCAAAGAGAAGTATTACTGCCTGTCTATGCTTCCCTATCCTTCTGGTCGACTACACATGGGCCACGTTCGTAACTACACCATTGGTGACGTGATCGCCCGCTACCAGCGTATGCTGGGCAAAAACGTTCTTCAGCCGATCGGCTGGGATGCGTTTGGTCTGCCTGCGGAAGGCGCAGCGGTGAAAAACAACACCGCGCCAGCACCGTGGACGTATGACAACATCGCGTACATGAAAAACCAGCTCAAAATGCTGGGCTTTGGTTATGACTGGAGCCGCGAGCTGGCGACCTGTACGCCAGAATACTACCGTTGGGAACAGAAATTCTTCACCGAGCTGTATAAAAAAGGCCTGGTGTATAAGAAGACTTCTGCGGTCAACTGGTGCCCGAACGACCAGACCGTACTGGCGAACGAGCAGGTTATCGACGGCTGCTGCTGGCGTTGTGATACCAAAGTTGAACGTAAAGAGATCCCGCAGTGGTTTATCAAAATCACCGCTTACGCTGACGAGCTGCTTAACGATCTGGATAAACTGGATCACTGGCCAGACACTGTTAAAACCATGCAGCGTAACTGGATCGGTCGTTCCGAAGGCGTGGAAATCACCTTCAACGTTAACGACTATGACAACACACTGACCGTTTACACTACCCGCCCTGACACCTTTATGGGTTGTACCTACCTGGCGGTAGCGGCAGGTCACCCGCTGGCACAGAAGGCAGCGGAAAATAATCCTGAACTGGCGGCCTTTATTGATGAATGCCGTAACACCAAAGTTGCCGAAGCTGAAATGGCGACGATGGAGAAAAAAGGCGTCGATACCGGCTTTAAAGCTGTTCATCCATTAACTGGCGAAGAAATTCCGGTTTGGGCGGCAAACTTCGTATTGATGGAGTACGGCACTGGCGCAGTCATGGCCGTTCCGGGTCACGACCAGCGCGATTACGAATTTGCCTCTAAATATGGTCTGAACATCAAGCCGGTTATCCTGGCGGCTGACGGTTCTGAACCGGATCTCTCCCAGCAGGCGCTGACGGAAAAAGGCGTGCTGTTCAACTCTGGCGAGTTCAACGGTCTTGACCATGAAGCGGCCTTTAACGCCATTGCCGACAAACTGACGGCAATGGGCGTTGGCGAGCGTAAAGTTAACTATCGCCTGCGTGACTGGGGTGTTTCCCGTCAACGTTACTGGGGTGCGCCAATCCCAATGGTTACGCTGGAAGACGGTACTGTAATGCCAACTCCGGATGACCAACTGCCGGTGATCCTACCGGAAGATGTGGTGATGGACGGCATTACCAGCCCAATCAAAGCAGATCCTGAGTGGGCGAAAACCACTGTTAACGGTATGCCAGCACTGCGTGAAACCGACACCTTCGACACCTTTATGGAGTCCTCCTGGTACTATGCGCGCTACACTTGCCCGGAGTACAAAGAAGGTATGCTGGATTCCAAAGCAGCTAACTACTGGCTGCCGGTAGATATCTACATTGGTGGTATCGAACACGCCATCATGCACCTGCTCTACTTCCGCTTCTTCCATAAACTGATGCGTGATGCAGGTATGGTGAACTCTGACGAACCAGCGAAACAGTTGTTGTGTCAGGGCATGGTGCTGGCAGATGCTTTCTACTACGTTGGCGAAAACGGCGAGCGTAACTGGGTTTCTCCGGTTGATGCCATCGTTGAGCGTGACGAGAAAGGCCGTATCGTGAAAGCGAAAGACGCGGCAGGTCATGAGCTGGTGTATACCGGCATGAGCAAAATGTCCAAATCGAAGAATAACGGTATCGACCCGCAGGTAATGGTTGAACGTTATGGTGCGGACACCGTTCGTCTGTTTATGATGTTCGCATCTCCGGCAGATATGACGCTCGAATGGCAGGAGTCCGGCGTTGAAGGGGCTAACCGCTTCCTGAAACGTGTCTGGAAACTGGTTTACGAGCACACTGCAAAAGGTGATGTTGCGGCACTGAACGTCGATGCACTGACTGAAGATCAGAAAGCTCTGCGTCGCGATGTTCATAAAACTATCGCTAAAGTAACCGATGATATCGGCCGTCGTCAGACCTTCAACACCGCAATTGCGGCGATTATGGAGCTGATGAACAAGCTGGCGAAAGCGCCGACCGATAGCGAGCAGGATCGCGCGCTGATGCAGGAAGCTCTGCTGGCCGTTGTGCGTATGCTTAACCCGTTCACGCCGCACATCTGCTTCACCTTGTGGCAGGAGCTGAAAGGCGAAGGCGATATCGACAACGCGCCGTGGCCGGTTGCTGACGAAAAAGCGATGGTGGAAGATTCCACGCTGGTGGTTGTGCAGGTTAACGGTAAAGTCCGTGCCAAAATCACCGTTCCGGTGGATGCAACGGAAGAGCAGGTTCGCGAACGTGCTGGCCAGGAACATCTGGTGGCAAAATATCTTGATGGCGTTACCGTACGTAAAGTGATTTACGTACCGGGTAAACTCCTCAATCTGGTCGTTGGCTAAGCGCGGGAGGAAGCGTGCGATATCTGGCAACATTGTTGTTATCTCTGGCGGTGTTAATCACCGCCGGGTGTGGCTGGCATCTGCGTAACACCACGCAGATTCCTTCCACCATGAAAGTCATGATCCTGGACTCTGGCGACCCGAACGGGCCGTTAAGCCGTGCGGTGCGTAATCAGTTGCGTCTGAACGGTGTTGAGCTACTTGATAAAGAAACTACACGCAAGGATGTCCCATCTCTGCGTCTGGGCAAAGTGAGCATCGCGAAAGATACCGCCTCGGTATTCCGTAACGGTCAAACAGCAGAGTATCAGATGATCATGACGGTGAATGCGACCGTATTGATCCCTGGCCGTGACATCTACCCGATTAGCGCCAAAGTCTTCCGTTCGTTCTTCGATAACCCGCAAATGGCGTTAGCGAAAGATAATGAGCAGAGCATGATCATTCAAGAGATGTACGACCGTGCCGCCGAACAGCTTATTCGTAAGCTGCCAAGCATTCGCGCTGCGGATATCCGTTCCGACGAAGATACGTCGACAACAACGGATACTACAGCAACGCCTGCACGCGTCTCCACCACACTGGGTAACTGATGATTCGGTTGTACCCAGAACAACTCCGCGCGCAGCTCAATGAAGGGCTGCGCGCGGCGTATCTTTTACTTGGTAACGATCCCCTGTTGTTGCAGGAAAGCCAGGACGCTGTTCGTCAGGTGGCCGCAGCACAAGGATTCGAAGAACACCACACTTTCTCCATTGATCCCAACACGGACTGGAATGCGATTTTTTCGTTATGCCAGGCCATGAGCCTGTTCGCCAGTCGACAAACGCTGTTGCTGTTATTACCAGAAAATGGGCCAAATGCAGCGATCAATGAACAACTATTCACGCTCACCGGACTTCTGCATGACGATCTGCTGTTGATCATACGCGGCAATAAGTTAAGTAAAGCGCAGGAAAATGCCGCCTGGTTTACCTCACTTGCCAATCGAAGTGTGCAGGTAACCTGTCAGACGCCGGAACAGGCCCAGCTCCCTCGCTGGGTTGCCACGCGAGCCAAACAGCTCAACCTGGAACTGGATGACGCCGCAAATCAGGTACTCTGCTATTGTTATGAAGGTAACCTGTTGGCGCTGGCACAGGCACTGGAGCGATTGTCGTTACTCTGGCCTGACGGCAAACTGACGCTGCCACGCGTTGAGCAAGCGGTGAATGATGCCGCGCATTTCACCCCTTTTCATTGGGTTGATGCTTTGTTAATGGGCAAAAGCAAGCGCGCGTTGCATATTCTTCAGCAACTGCGTCTGGAAGGCAGCGAGCCGGTTATTTTGTTGCGCACGTTACAACGTGAACTGTTGTTACTGGTTAACCTGAAACGCCAGTCTGCCCATACGCCATTACGCGTGTTGTTTGATAAGCATCGCGTTTGGCAGAACCGCCGGGGCATGATGGGTGAGGCGTTAAATCGCCTAAGCCAGCCGCAGTTACGTCAGGCCGTGCAACTTCTGGCACGAACGGAACTCACCCTCAAACAAGATTACGGTCAGTCGGTGTGGGCAGAGCTGGAGGGGTTATCTCTTCTGTTAAGCCATAAACCACTGGCGGACGTATTTATCGATGGTTGATATGAAATCTTTACAGGCTCTGTTTGGCGGCACCTTTGATCCGGTGCACTATGGTCATCTTAAACCCGTGGAAACACTGGCGAATTTGATTGGTCTGACGCGGGTTACTATCATCCCTAACAATGTTCCTCCGCATCGTCCGCAGCCGGAAGCGAACAGCGCACAGCGAAAACACATGCTTGAACTGGCGATTGCCGACAAGCCTCTGTTTACCCTGGATGAACGCGAGTTAAAGCGCAATGCCCCCTCTTACACTGCACAAACACTAAAAGAGTGGCGGCAAGAGCAAGGACCAGATGTGCCGCTGGCATTTATTATCGGTCAGGATTCATTGCTGACCTTTCCGACCTGGTACGAATACGAAACCATTCTCGACAATGCACACTTGATTGTCTGTCGGCGTCCCGGTTATCCGCTTGAAATGGCGCAACCACAGTATCAACAGTGGTTGGAAGATCATTTGACGCATAACCCGGAAGATCTGCATCTTCAGTCTGCCGGTAAAATTTATCTTGCTGAAACGCCGTGGTTTAACATTTCTGCGACCATTATCCGCGAACGTTTGCAAAACGGTGAATCGTGTGAGGATTTGTTGCCGGAATCAGTATTGACCTACATTAACCAACAAGGCTTGTATCGCTGATACCTGTCATCACGGAGGGAATGATGCGACTATGGTTAATTCGTCATGGAGAAACGCAAGCGAATGTCGATGGTTTATATAGTGGTCATGCGCCAACGCCACTGACCGCGCGCGGTGTCGAGCAAGCGCAAAGCCTGCATACCCTGCTGCGTGATGTTCCCTTCGATATAGTTTTATGCAGTGAACTGGAACGTGCGCAGCATACCGCGCGGCTGGTTCTCAGCGATCGTCAGCTCTCCCTACACACCGTCCCTGAACTCAACGAAATGTTTTTTGGTGACTGGGAGATGCGGCACCATCGCGATTTGATGCAAGAAGATGCTGAAAATTACAGCGCGTGGTGCGATGACTGGCAGCATACCATCCCGACTAACGGTGAAGGGTTTCAGGCGTTTTCGCAACGCGTAGAGCGCTTTATCGCCGGGCTTAAGGAATATCAGCAATATAAAAATATATTAGTCGTCAGCCATCAGGGCGTGTTGAGCCTGTTAATTGCCCGTTTAATTGGCATGCCCGCCGGGGCAATGTGGCATTTTCGCATCGACCAGGGATGCTGGAGCGCCATTGATATCAACGAAACATTTGTAACCTTGCGTGTCCTCAATAGCCGTGCCATCGGGTTCGAGAGCACATGACTTTTCTGTTTTTTTACGGGTAAGCCGCAACGACCATTGACAGCCCCGGGCAGGCTGATATTCTCCGCAGCCAGACTTTTTCCGCTAAACACGACTTTGTAGAAATTGTTTTACAAAAATGGCGATGCAATCTGCGGCGCGGGGTGGGATGATAGCCCACTTTCGAAGCCGATTCGGAGACAATTGTCCCGAAATCGCCTCTGGTTCAGGTATACTGACAGACCATTTTTATCTTTTTTGATTCACCCAGGGGGAAAACTTGCAGGGTAAAGCACTCCAGGATTTTGTTATCGACAAAATTGATGACCTCAAAGGTCAGGACATCATCGCCTTAGACGTTCAGGGCAAATCCAGCATCACCGACTGCATGATCATCTGTACGGGTACATCCAGCCGTCATGTCATGTCTATTGCCGACCATGTGGTGCAGGAGTCCCGTGCAGCGGGTCTGTTGCCGCTCGGCGTTGAAGGTGAAAACAGCGCTGACTGGATCGTCGTCGATCTGGGCGATGTGATTGTCCATGTTATGCAGGAAGAGAGCCGTCGCCTGTATGAGCTGGAAAAACTCTGGAGTTAATGTGTGAAGCTGCAACTTGTCGCCGTAGGAACGAAAATGCCGGACTGGGTACAAACCGGTTTTACCGAGTACCTGCGTCGTTTTCCAAAAGATATGCCTTTTGAGCTGATTGAAATACCGGCCGGAAAACGCGGCAAGAACGCGGACATCAAGCGCATACTCGACAAAGAGGGTGAGCAAATGCTGGCAGCCGCAGGTAAAAACCGCATTGTCACCCTCGATATTCCAGGCAAGCCCTGGGACACGCCGCAGTTAGCCGCTGAACTGGAACGCTGGAAACTCGATGGCCGCGACGTCAGCCTGCTTATTGGCGGGCCGGAAGGGTTATCGCCTGCCTGTAAAGCAGCAGCAGAACAAAGCTGGTCGCTTTCCGCGCTGACACTCCCCCATCCGCTGGTTCGCGTACTGGTCGCAGAAAGTCTGTACCGGGCGTGGAGCATCACCACCAACCATCCTTATCATCGTGAGTGATAAGAAAGCTTTGAGTAGAAAACGCAGCGGATGAAACTACAGAACTCTTTTCGCGACTATACGGCAGAGTCCGCGCTGTTTGTGCGCCGGGCGCTGGTCGCCTTTTTGGGGATTTTGCTGCTGACCGGCGTGCTTATCGCCAACCTGTATAATCTGCAAATTGTTCGTTTTACCGATTATCAGACCCGTTCTAATGAAAACCGCATCAAGCTGGTGCCTATCGCCCCCAGCCGCGGCATTATATACGACCGTAACGGCATCCCTCTGGCACTCAATCGCACTATCTATCAGATAGAGATGATGCCAGAGAAAGTCGATAACGTGCAGCAAACGCTGGATGCCCTGCGCAACGTGGTCGATCTGACCGATGACGATATTGCAGCCTTCAGAAAAGAGCGCGCACGTTCACACCGTTTTACCTCCATTCCGGTGAAAACTAATCTGACCGAAGTACAAGTTGCACGCTTTGCCGTCAATCAGTACCGTTTTCCGGGGGTGGAAGTGAAAGGCTATAAACGCCGTTACTATCCCTACGGCTCAGCACTGACGCATGTCATCGGTTACGTCTCGAAAATCAACGATAAAGATGTCGAACGCCTGAATAATGACGGCAAACTGGCCAACTATGCCGCGACGCATGACATTGGTAAGTTGGGAATTGAGCGTTATTACGAAGACGTGCTGCACGGTCAGACGGGTTATGAAGAAGTTGAAGTTAACAACCGTGGTCGCGTTATCCGCCAGTTAAAAGAAGTCCCACCGCAAGCCGGGCACGATATTTACCTGACGATTGATCTCAAACTCCAGCAGTATATTGAGACACTGCTGGCAGGCAGTCGTGCGGCTGTCGTGGTCACCGATCCGCGTACAGGTGGCGTTCTGGCGCTGGTTTCCACGCCAAGCTATGACCCGAACCTGTTTGTTGACGGCATCTCCAGCAAAGATTATTCCGCGTTGCTGAACGACCCGAACACACCGCTGGTGAACCGCGCCACGCAGGGGGTTTATCCGCCAGCCTCGACTGTTAAGCCGTATGTAGCTGTTTCTGCGCTTAGCGCGGGCGTCATTACCCGCAATACCAGCTTGTTCGACCCCGGCTGGTGGCAACTACCGGGTTCGGAAAAACGTTACCGTGACTGGAAAAAATGGGGGCATGGTCGCCTGAATGTCACGAGATCGCTGGAAGAATCTGCGGATACCTTCTTCTATCAGGTTGCCTACGATATGGGGATCGATCGCCTTTCCGAATGGATGGGTAAATTCGGTTACGGTCATTACACCGGTATCGATCTTGCTGAAGAACGTTCCGGTAACATGCCTACCCGCGAATGGAAACAGAAACGCTTTAAAAAACCGTGGTATCAGGGTGACACCATTCCGGTCGGTATCGGTCAGGGTTACTGGACTGCAACCCCTATCCAGATGAGTAAAGCACTGATGATCCTGATTAACGACGGTATCGTGAAGGTTCCACATTTGCTGATGAGCACCGCCGAAGATGGCAAACAAGTGCCGTGGGTGCCGCCACATGAACCGCCAGTTGGCGATATTCATTCAGGTTACTGGGAGCTGGCAAAAGATGGCATGTTCGGGGTTGCCAACCGCCCTAATGGCACGGCGCATAAATACTTTGCCAGCGCACCGTACAAAATTGCGGCGAAATCTGGTACGGCGCAGGTCTTCGGTCTGAAAGCGAACGAAACTTATAATGCGCACAAAATTGCCGAACGTCTGCGTGACCACAAACTGATGACCGCATTTGCACCGTATAACAATCCGCAAGTGGCTGTCGCTATGATTCTGGAAAACGGCGGCGCGGGCCCGGCGGTCGGTACGCTAATGCGCCAGATCCTCGACCACATTATGCTTGGCGATAACAACACCGATCTGCCTGCGGAAAATCCAGCGGTTACCGCAGCGGAGGACCATTAATCATGACGGATAATCCGAATAAAAAAACATTCTGGGATAAAGTCCATCTTGATCCCACAATGCTGCTGATCTTACTGGCATTGCTGGTCTACAGTGCTCTGGTAATCTGGAGCGCCAGCGGCCAGGATATCGGCATGATGGAGCGTAAAATTGGCCAAATCGCAATGGGTCTGGTCATTATGGTGGTCATGGCGCAAATCCCTCCGCGCGTCTATGAAGGCTGGGCACCCTATCTCTATATCATCTGTATTATTTTACTGGTGGCAGTAGATGCCTTTGGTGCCATATCCAAAGGCGCTCAACGCTGGCTGGATCTCGGTATCGTCCGTTTCCAGCCATCGGAAATCGCCAAAATAGCCGTACCGTTGATGGTAGCTCGTTTTATCAACCGTGACGTTTGTCCGCCATCGTTAAAAAATACCGCCATCGCGCTGGTGCTGATTTTTATGCCAACACTGCTGGTGGCAGCGCAGCCAGACCTGGGGACATCAATCCTCGTTGCGCTTTCCGGGTTGTTTGTGCTTTTCCTCTCTGGCCTTAGCTGGCGCTTGATTGGCGTTGCGGTGGTGCTGGTAGCAGCATTCATTCCAATTCTGTGGTTCTTCCTGATGCATGATTACCAGCGCCAGCGCGTAATGATGCTCCTTGACCCGGAATCAGACCCACTCGGCGCGGGCTATCACATTATTCAGTCTAAAATTGCTATTGGCTCCGGTGGATTACGCGGCAAAGGCTGGCTGCACGGCACTCAGTCACAGCTTGAATTTCTGCCCGAACGCCATACCGACTTTATCTTCGCGGTACTGGCGGAAGAACTGGGGTTAGTAGGCATTTTGATTCTGCTCGCCCTCTACATTCTGTTGATCATGCGCGGACTGTGGATAGCCGCCAGAGCGCAAACCACCTTTGGTCGCGTCATGGCTGGCGGTTTAATGCTGATATTATTCGTTTATGTCTTCGTAAATATTGGTATGGTAAGCGGTATTCTGCCGGTTGTAGGGGTTCCGCTCCCACTGGTCAGTTATGGAGGATCGGCGCTCATAGTGCTGATGGCTGGGTTCGGGATTGTTATGTCAATCCACACCCACAGGAAAATGTTGTCGAAAAGCGTGTAAGAGGTGTGCAATGCGTAAGCAGTGGCTCGGGATCTGCATCGCGGCAGGAATGCTCGCGGCATGTACAAGCGATGATGGTCAGCAACAGACGGTAAGTGTGCCGCAGCCTGCGGTATGTAACGGCCCAATAGTTGAGATTGGCGGGGCAGAACCGCGTTTCGAACCACTGAACGCGACGGCGAATCAGGATTACCAGCGCGATGGCAAAAGCTACAAAATCGTGCAGGATCCTTCTCGCTTTAGTCAGGCGGGCCTGGCTGCTATTTATGATGCCGAACCTGGCAGCAATCTGACGGCCTCAGGTGAAGCATTCGATCCGATGCAGCTAACAGCGGCGCACCCGACGTTGCCGATCCCCAGCTATGCGCGAATCACTAACCTGGCTAACGGTCGGATGATTGTGGTGCGCATTAACGATCGTGGTCCTTATGGCAATGATCGCGTAATTTCGCTTTCTCGCGCAGCAGCCGACCGTCTTAACACGTCGAACAACACCAAAGTTCGCATCGATCCCATTATTGTGGCGCAAGATGGTTCGCTGTCTGGTCCCGGTATGGCCTGCACCACCGTCGCCAAGCAAACTTACGCCCTGCCCGCACCACCTGATTTAAGCGGCGGAGCGGGAACAAGTTCAGTATCTGGCCCGCAGGGCGATATTCTTCCCGTCAGCAATTCGACGCTGAAAAGCGAAGATCCAACCGGAGCCCCGGTAACCAGCAGCGGCTTCCTCGGCGCGCCAACCACCCTGGCACCTGGCGTGCTGGAAGGCAGTGAACCGACGCCTGCACCACAGCCCGTGGTCACAGCACCGGCTACAACGTCAGCAATGGTGACACCACAAGCCGCGTCGCCAGCCTCCAGCGGTAACTTTATGGTGCAAGTTGGCGCCGTTAGCGATCAGGCGCGCGCGCAACAGTATCAGCAGCAGTTAGGACAGAAGTTCGGAGTACCCGGGCGTGTGACGCAAAACGGCGCAGTCTGGCGTATTCAACTTGGCCCATTTGCCAGCAAAGCCGAAGCCAGTGCTTTGCAGCAACGTTTACAAACCGAAGCCCAATTACAGTCATTTATTACCACCGCGCAGTAGCGTAAAGCAGGCATCTGAAATGTCAATTTCTGTAAATGACATTAACAAAGTCACGCGGAAAGTCAGATGCCTGGCGGTAGTGCATTTGCTATAGTAGGGCACTTTTTTAATTCCATCACGGATGTCGTAGTTCAGACCATGAATACCATTTTTTCCGCTCGTTTCATGCAGCGCCTGGCGCTCACCACGGCTCTTTGCACAGCCTTTATCTCTGCTGCACATGCCGATGACCTGAATATCAAAACTATGATCCCGGGTGTACCGCAGATCGACGCGGAGTCCTACATCCTGATCGACTATAACTCTGGCAAAGTGCTCGCTGAGCAAAATGCAGATGTCCGCCGCGACCCTGCCAGCCTGACAAAAATGATGACCAGCTACGTTATCGGTCAGGCGATGAAAGCAGGTAAATTTAAAGAAACGGATTTAGTGACCATCGGTAACGACGCCTGGGCTACCGGTAACCCGGTGTTCAAAGGTTCTTCACTGATGTTCCTCAAACCTGGTATGCAGGTGCCGGTTTCACAGCTGATCCGCGGTATCAACCTGCAATCCGGTAACGATGCTTGTGTGGCGATGGCAGACTTTGCCGCCGGTAGTCAGGATGCTTTTGTTGGCCTGATGAACAGCTACGTTAACGCGCTGGGTCTGAAAAATACCCACTTCCAGACTGTACATGGTCTGGACGCTGACGGTCAGTACAGCTCCGCACGTGATATGGCGCTGATCGGACAGGCGTTGATTCGTGATGTGCCAAATGAATACTCTATCTATAAAGAGAAAGAGTTCACCTTTAACGGTATTCGTCAGCTCAACCGTAACGGCCTGCTGTGGGATAACAGCCTGAATGTTGACGGTATCAAAACCGGTCACACTGACAAAGCAGGTTACAATCTTGTCGCTTCCGCGACAGAAGGTCAGATGCGTCTGATCTCCGCAGTCATGGGCGGGCGCACTTTCAAAGGCCGTGAAGCCGAAAGTAAAAAACTGCTGACCTGGGGATTCCGTTTCTTCGAAACCGTTAACCCGCTGAAAGTCGGCAAAGAATTTGCCTCTGAACCGGTATGGTTTGGTAATACTGACCGCGCTTCGTTAGGTGTCGATAAAGATGTTTACCTGACTATTCCGCGTGGCCGCATGAAAGATCTGAAAGCCAGTTACGTGCTGAACAACAGCGAACTGCATGCGCCGCTGCAGAAGAATCAGGTGGTCGGCACAATTAACTTCCAGCTTGACGGCAAAACCATTGAACAGCGTCCGCTGGTAGTGTTACAGGAAATTCCGGAAGGTAACTTCTTCGGTAAAATCATTGATTACATTAAATTAATGTTCCATCACTGGTTTGGCTAAAAATTGAACACTTGAAAGTGTAATTTCCGCCCCCATATACTAAACATCAGTAAAAACTCCCGCCTTCTGGCGGGAGTTGCTATTTAATTACGTTACGCCGGAGCTGACATGAAAACCAAACTTAACGAACTGCTTGAATTCCCTACTCCGTTTACCTACAAAGTAATGGGGCAGGCGTTACCTGAGCTGGTTGATCAGGTGGTTGAAGTGGTACAGCGCCATGCGCCAGGTGACTACACCCCAACGGTAAAACCAAGCAGCAAAGGCAACTACCACTCGGTATCTATCACTATCAACGCCACTCATATCGAGCAGGTTGAAACTCTGTATGAAGAGCTGGGCAAAATCGATATTGTCCGCATGGTACTGTAATTCGTTTCTCCGTTACCCGGCCCTGGTCGGGTAACTCCCCTCCCCCCGCTGTGATATACTTTTTCTCCTCTTTTACTCATTCTCCACGGAGATGCCGTTTTGTATCAGGATAAAATTCTTGTCCGCCAGCTCGGCCTTCAGCCCTATGAGCCTATTTCACAGGCTATGCATGAATTCACCGATACCCGCGATGAAAACACCCTGGATGAGATCTGGTTGGTAGAACATCCCCCTGTATTTACTCAGGGGCAGGCGGGGAAAGCAGAACATATCTTAATGCCGGGCGATATTCCGGTGATCCAAAGCGACCGTGGCGGTCAGGTGACTTATCACGGCCCAGGTCAGCAGGTGATGTACGTTCTGTTCAATCTTAAACGCCGCAAACTGGGCGTGCGTGAGCTGGTGACCTTACTCGAACAAACGGTCGTTAATACCCTGGCTGAACTGGATATTGAAGCGCATCCTCGTGCTGATGCCCCTGGGGTCTATGTCGGGGAAAAGAAAATTTGCTCACTCGGCTTACGTATTCGTCGCGGTTGTTCATTTCACGGTCTGGCATTAAACGTCAATATGGATCTTTCTCCATTTTTACGCATTAACCCTTGTGGCTATGCGGGAATGGAAATGGCTAAAATATCGCAATGGAAACCTGATGCGACAACCGATAATGTAGCACCGCGTTTGCTGGCAAATATTTTAATGCTGCTAAACAACCCTGTCGTAGAATACATCCCTGCTTAATGGCTCTCATAAATGGCCCAACTTACACTGGGTCATTGCTTTCCCGCCCACGTTTATGTCCTCTTTAGCCGTTGCTGGCCTCTGGAGAGATAGCCCTTTCTAACATTAAATGAAGAGCAAATTGATTTTGCTCTTCATTACAAACGATTCATCCGCCCCCCCTACTTCACGGTGAATGATTGATGTTACCGATAACGCATTTTGAAAAAAGTATTGTTACAGCCAGTTCACAGCGTAGAACGATAAAATGGCACAATCCAACAACAATTTTACATTTTCGCGACCGCTTTGGCTGCTTTCAGGTTCGTTTCAATGATATACTGCCAGTCGTTAATTCAAAAATAGTTGATAATTACAACAATCTATTGAATTGAAACGCTTTCCTTCGTAATTCGCAACTGGAACACGCACGCTATGAGTAAACCCATTGTGATGGAACGCGGTGTTAAATACCGCGATGCCGATAAGATGGCTCTTATCCCGGTTAAAAACGTGGCAACAGAGCGCGAAGCCCTGCTGCGCAAGCCGGAATGGATGAAAATCAAGCTTCCAGCGGACTCTACACGTATCCAGGGCATCAAAGCCGCAATGCGCAAAAATGGCCTGCATTCTGTCTGCGAGGAAGCCTCCTGCCCTAACCTGGCGGAATGCTTCAACCACGGTACAGCAACGTTTATGATCCTCGGCGCTATTTGTACCCGCCGTTGCCCTTTCTGTGACGTTGCCCACGGTCGCCCGGTAGCTCCGGATGCCAATGAGCCGGTGAAACTGGCGCAGACCATTGCCGATATGGCACTGCGCTATGTGGTTATCACTTCCGTTGACCGCGATGACCTGCGCGATGGCGGTGCTCAGCATTTTGCAGATTGCATTACTGCCATCCGGGAAAAAAGCCCGGAAATCAAAATTGAAACTCTGGTGCCGGATTTCCGTGGTCGTATGGATCGCGCGCTGGATATTCTGACCGCCACACCGCCAGACGTGTTCAACCATAACCTGGAAAACGTACCACGTATTTACCGTCAGGTACGCCCGGGTGCAGATTACAACTGGTCGCTGAAACTGCTGGAACGCTTTAAAGAAGCGCATCCGGAAATCCCGACCAAATCTGGTCTGATGGTAGGTCTGGGTGAAACCAATGAAGATATTATTGAAGTAATGCGCGATCTGCGTCGTCATGGCGTGACCATGTTAACGCTGGGGCAATATTTGCAGCCAAGCCGCCATCACCTGCCGGTTCAACGTTACGTTAGCCCGGATGAGTTCGACGAAATGAAAGCCGAAGCGCTGGCGATGGGCTTTACCCATGCTGCATGCGGTCCGTTTGTCCGCTCTTCTTACCACGCCGACTTGCAGGCGAAAGGGATGGAAGTTAAGTAATTCTGTAATAATTACTTACATCTGTCTGATAAAAAACCCGCTATCTGAAGTAATGCCGATCAGTTAAGGATCAGTTGACCGATCCAGTGGCTGTGTAAGAATCCGGAAACGCTCACTCGTTTCCGGATTTTTTTATGCACATTGGACAGGCCCTTGATCTGGTATCCCGTTACGA
>NZ_PYQM01000058.1:0-18273 GCF_003027595.1 Escherichia sp. 20412-1
ATATCGTTGGATATTACAGCGCACTAAGACCGCACGAATATAACGGTGGATTACCCCCAAACGAATCGGAAAATCGATACTGGAAAAACTCTAACTCGGTGGCCAGTTTTTGTTGACCACTTCACATGAGCCCTCTGATGCGCCGGGTACTTTATTAAATCCCTCCCGCAAAGAAGACCACTGAACTCCCACTGGCGGTATTCCTCCCACGCTGAAACGCGGGTTATCGCTGACTATCCAGTAGCGCACGCGCTCACCTTCGGAACTGGCTAATACGGTGAATTTATTGGCAAGCGTGGACCAACCATCGGCTGAGGTTCGAGCGGTGATCCACGGACTCATCAATGATTCCCTGAACAACAGTTCGTTGTGCATCTGTTTTTGTAAGGAATCATGCAAAGAGCTTCTGAGCAGGATGCCAATAACGGAAACAATCAGCAGCGCGGATAAGGCAAACATCAGCGCCAGGTGGACAGAGATGGAACGCTTGAGCATGCTTATCCCCTTTATTTACTCAGGCCGGACTTCGAGGACATACCCCATGCCGCGAACGGTATGAAGCAACTTAACGTCGAATGGGGCATCAACTTTGGCGCGTAAACGTTTAATAGCGACTTCAACCACATTGGCATCACTATCAAAATTCATGTCCCAGACTTGTTCGGCAATCATCATCTTTGACAGGATCTCCCCTTGATGGCGAGCGAGCAAACTCAACAGGGAAAACTCTTTCGCGGTTAGTTCCAGTCTCGTTCCTCCGCGAAATACCCTGCGCGCCAGTAAGTCGAGATGCAGATCCTGAATATGAAGCTGAGTGATGTCTGCGCCATCCGTAGGGCGGCGACGTACCAACGCCTGAATACGCGCCACCAATTCAATGAGTGAAAAGGGCTTAGGGAGATAATCATCTGCTCCCAGACGCAGCCCTTTGACGCGTTCGTCGACCGATCCCCGTGCTGACAGCATCAGCACAGGGGTCTGTTTCCTGGTCCGGACGCCTTCCAGTACCTGATAACCATCCATTCCGGGTAGCATCACATCAAGAATTATCGCGTCGTAGTCTAATTCCAGCGCATAATGAAGCCCTTCAGCGCCATTGGCAGAAATATCAACGATGAACCCTGATTCTTTTAATGCACGGCTGATATATGTCGAGGTTTTCTCTTCATCTTCTATAAGTAAAAGGCGCATAATATTTATCCCGCTCCATTAATGATTTTAGGGCACTGGTTTATTTATCGAGTCCTTTATCGTGTAACCACGATGCCATTATCCCGGCAATCTCCTGATTATTCTTTTCCGCCATCAGGAAATGAGAATTGCCTTTGATGCCAATATCAGGGAGATGGACAAGGGTAGCATCTCCACCGTGACGGTTGATGGTCATAACAAATTGCTTTGCCATTTCATATTCACTTCTCCATTTATCCGGGCCAACGGCCGTATCCGGTTTTTCAGCAATAAAATCGCCATAATAAATAACGATTGGGATCCGCGTGAGTTTGAGAAACTCGTTCATGGGAACTCCCATCGCGGAAGCGCTCAAGGGGGCAAATGTGGTTTTCACCGGGGATGGCATCTCATTTTTCGGGAAGATAAATGGTGTTCCACCTGGCTCATAAGCAACAATAGCTTTTACATTGTCGGTATAAAAGGGGGTTCTCCAGCCAATAGTGCCGCCCATCGAGTGAGTGATTAAAATACCCTGGCCAATTTTTTCAAATAACTGAGCAAGTGTTTTCGCATTCAGCTCATTATCAAGTTCTCCTGAGTAGGGATTCCAGGAACGCTGGAATGCTTCAATACTTTCAGGGTTGTCAGGAAACTGCGAATTTTTAAATACGCCCTGTTCATTGCCAACACGGGACAACAGAAAAAATGTCTTGTCGGCATACATAGGATTGCCCGCCCAGGGATTTTTACCCGTATCATCTTTGGTTGATAAACCGGCTTCACCCATACGGGGTTGGTCAACGAGATAAACACTATAGTTTTTTTCAGGAAAATATTCTGGAATCCATCGCGTCCATCTGGTGTACTTTCCCATGTTCTTTTGGTTTGTGCCCCGCCATGCTGGAAGACCAGAGGATATTTATGTGTATTTACCGGAATTTGGTAGAAGACGTAAGCATGATCGCCATAAGCTGTCTGACCATCAGGAGACAGAAAATTTTGTTCTGAAAATGTGCCTGAATGTTTTACCGTTGTACCACCTACAGTAAAGCTTCCCTGGGTTTGTAATACAATATGCGGTTCTGCACTTTGGCTCTGAATGTTGTGCATTGCGCAACCAGAAACAGAAAATATCAGTCCGGACAACAAAACATTACCGACCGTTTTTTTGAAGGAAGTTTTATGGCTCATATATTATCTCTGATATTTTATTATGGCTTCAAATAGTGCTCCAGGTATTATCCAATACCTGTCATCATTGCTACGAGAGGCATCGTAATAAGTGACACCAGTGTGGTTAACGTTGCACCTTTAAGAGCTAACGGATAAACTTTTTTATTTAACATCTGAGCTAATAAGGGAGTTCCGGCACCAGCCGGTGTCGCTACCGCAGCCAGCAGGACACCCAGTAATAGCCCATTTGTAATGAATAACTTCATTATTAATATAATGACAAGCGGAATAATGGTCATTTTAAAAAAAAGTGAATACCCATACTTTTACATCCTTAAAAACAGATTTCCATTCGATGTCTAACAGGAATGAGCCAATCAGTAGCATTGAAACCGGGCCAGTTATTGCGCCCAGCATTTTGATTGGTTGTGCAATGACGTAAGGAATGTGTATATTTGAAATATATAAAATCAAAGCAAGGATACAGGCAATAATCCCTGGGTTGATGACGTTTAACATATTTCTCAAGCTAAGCGCTTCAGCATTTCCACTCTGGTCTTTCATGCAGTAATAGCCATATGAAAAGAATAATAAGTTATATGGGAGTAAAAACACAGTGATATAAATCATGGCTTCAGCGCCATACAATGAATATATCATTGGGATCCCCATCATGGAAATATTGGTAAATGTTGTCATAACAGTAACCACACCATGATATTCTCTTTCATATCGTAAAACTCTTGCCAGTATACGGCTGCAAATAATCAGTAAAATAAGCGCAGTAAATGCAGATGCAAGCACGATGGAAAGTTCTTTTCCGGAAATATGTGGTTGGTCAGTGGTTATTCCGGAAAATATAATGGCTGGCATCGCAAAGTTAAAAACAAGAGATGTGAGTTGGGGAGTGTTTCCTGGTGTAATGACTCCCACTTTACGAGCTATAACGCCAACGCCAATAAGAAGAAAGAAAATGATAAGTTGCTCAAGTGTCGCCATATTAATATCCTTGCCATGGTATATATAATAATTATTAACCCGGAAGCTGTGAATTTTATTTGTTGAACTGTTATAAGTGACTTATTTTATACGGGGTATATCACAACCGCTTAAGTCAGGTTGAGTATAGCAACATATTTATGTGCATTTGAGAGAGCTTTACCGATAGGGTTAATCAGCCTGATTCATAAATCAGGTCAGGGAAAGGGTCTGCGTTCTCTCATTTCAACCACCGACAACAGAAAACGCGATTGTCAGGGGCGTTTCCTGACAAAAATGTTATTTAGCGGTCATGATGCTGACAGTTTTTTCTCTCTACCCTGTGTCTGAATGTTCCATCTCGCTTGCCTTATGAACACGCATTTTTATCGGGAGAAACCATGAAATTGACTCTTTTAAGTGCAATGCTGATGACGGCGGTAGTCGGTATCACCTCAGCCAATGCAGCAGATTACAAAAAGAACCCATTTACTCTCGTTTATGACGGGGCTATCACCGAGAATGTCGCAGGTAAGGTCAATATCCATCCGGTGAAATATGATCTCCATGGCATTCAAATTGCAGCAAATGTGTATACACCGGCTAACTATGATCCTGCGAAAAAATATCCGGCAATCGTGGTGGTTCACCCTAATGGTGGCGTAAAAGAGCAGGTTGCCGGGTTATATGCCCAACGCCTGGCAGAACACGGATATATTACCATCGCCGCCGATGCTGCTTATCAGGGGCCAGCGGAGGTCTGCCGCGTAACGTAGACAAGCCCGCAAATCGTATTGAAGATATCCACGGCATGGCTGACTTCATCAGTCAGTATCCCGGTGTTGATAGCACCCGTATTGGCTTGCTGGGGATTTGTGGAGGAGGCGGCTATTCACTTGTTGCCGCTGAGACGGATAAACGCTTCAAATCGATTGCCACCATCAGCATGTTTAATTCAGGTCTTGTGCGGCGTAATGGTTTTCAGAATTCACAGTTGGATACTATCCAGCAGCGGCTCCAGCAGGCTTCTGACGCACGCGCTCAGGAAGCAGCCGGAGGTGAAGTGCTTTACTCCGGTGATGCCAACCTGACTGATGAACAGATCGCTAAATTGCCATTTGCTTTGTACCGACAGGGCTACGAGTATTACTGGAAAACGCACGCACATCCAAATTCAACGTTTAAATACACCACAAGTAGTTTGCTGGATCTGATGAGCTTTGACGTGACAGACCATATCGATCTCATCAATCAACCACTGCTGATGATTGCCGGTACAAAAGCGGATACGTTGTACATGACTGAAGATGCATTCGCTAAAGCCACAGGTACGAAAAACAAAGAACTCTTCCTGATCGATGGCGCTACCCATATTGAGACATATTGGGTGCCTGAATACGTTGACCAGGCGACGCAAAAATTAGACGTTTTCTTTGATAAGAATATTTAATTAACCTCCGATGCTCTCCAGCAGGCTGGGGAGCATTCGCGCACTCTTCGTCGCTGGGAATAAGGACACAGGTACTAAATTTTCCAATACAGGCTAATGTGAATAATGTCGATGCTTTATATCAGGAAGTTTATATACTCAACAAAGAAACATTGAGCATCAAAATAGCGTCAGCCTCGCCTGTACAAAGAGAAGACTGACGCCTGAATAATGAGAAACAAATTCTGTTCTGATTATAAGAATTTAAACTTTAAAATCTGAACATGATTCATGACTTCGTTGGTTGAGGATATCCCGTGCTGAATCGGCCATTATCATGACTGCGCCAGCCAGCATCAGGGTATCCTTCAACACCAGACGACCGGCACCGGATAAATAAGGAAAACCATGATGAGCATCCCCCAGTGCGGGCACCCAGGCTTCAGGTGTGGTGATTAAAAATGATAGTGTTACCAGAGGTGTGGCAAATGACATCAGTCCTCCCAATAAACCCAACCACCGGTTAACAGGGTTAGCCAAAACCAGTAGCGCAATCATCACCTCCACGACGCCAAGGCCATTGGAAAAACCATAGGTATTATTGGTAATTTGCCATGCCCGGGCTTCTGGCTTGTATTCGCCTTCGTGAGTCAGATACTGTTTGTAGTCTTCCGGATGTTCATAGAAGAACGACATTAACGGACTGTTCGCGACGAATGGTGTAATGCTGTCTGCCTCGTAAGGGACAAACTTTAATAACCCAATCCACATAAAAACAATCGCAATGCTCAGTCGAATCAATGTCAGGCCGACTTTATCCCCTCGACTTAACAGGTGCAGGTATTTTTCCATTGTAAACATCCTTATTTATACAATACAGCCGTTGCGGTTGAGTTATTATCAATTCGCATTGAGGTGACTTTCCATGATGAAGCATCGTATTTTCTGGCGATATCAGCAATGGCATCCTCCAGAACTGTTGGTGAGGCTGATATTGACGAGACGCTGACATGTTTCAGAACTATTTTGTCATCTGCATTGGTGGAAAAAGCCATAACGCCAGATAATAGCGTTGCAAATAAAACAGTTTTTTTAAACATATAAAATACCATCAATGAAGTGATTAAGAAGTTATAGAATAAGCAAAAGCTAATAAAATGCTTTTCTCTGAGACGCCAGAATATTTGTCCTGGCGTCTGATTTTTGGGTTATTTGACTAATGAAAATAGATCATTGAGCGATTCGCTCATCGACGGGTGAGTAAAAATCTGATCGCGTAATACGCTATAAGGCAGTCCGGCATCCATCACCATTTTCACTATATTGATCATCTCGTGGGAATCAACACACAGCAGTGATGCCCCTAATATGCGTTGGGTTTTATTATCGACAATCGCTTTTAATACCCCACGGGTATCGTTCATCACTCTGGCGCGCGGAATTGCTGTTACAGGTAATGTTGCCACCTGAATATCCGCGCCGCTTTCCCTGGCCTGCTCTTCCGTTATACCAACCCGGGACAGCGGTGGAGTCATGAATACGGAATAAGGCACATTTTTCCGATCGTCTGTGCTACGTTTGCCTTCTCCCAGTAACTCATCGCGCACGATGCGGAAGTCATCCAGTGAAATATAGGTAAACTGTAGCCCGCCGGTAACATCTCCCATCGCCCAAATATTGTCCGCTGTGGTATGTAATTGCTTGTCAACGACAATTGCTCCGCGCTCGTTTACCGCGACACCGGCATTTCCTGGCTTTAACGAAGCAGCAGCCGGTTGACGGCCGGAAGCTATTAACAATGCATTCACCGCCAGTTGGGCGTGCCCGGTATGCACTTGCACTTTATTTTCATCGTGGCTGATTCGCTCCACATGGGCATTGAGGATAATATCGACGCCCTGTTCGCGTAAAATAGTCGCGATATTATCAGCAATATCCCGATCCTCACGAGGTAAAAACAGAGGCGCGGCTTCGAAAATAGTAACCTTACTGCCAAAATTGGCGAACATAGAGGCGAACTCAACGCCAATATATCCCCCGCCCAAAATACCTAAATGCTCGGGTAATTCCTTCAGATTCAGTAATCCGGTACTGTCATAGACGCCAGGCGTTGTGGTTATTCCGGGAATTGGCGGAATCACGGTTTGCGCACCGGTATTAATAAAAATTTTCTCGCCACTAATCTCCAGATTTCCCTCAGGTCGATGAATGCGCAGAATATGGTTATCGATAAACTCCGCTTGTCCGTCGATCACGTCGATATTGGTCATATCTGCAAGATTATGGAAATTCTTATCGCGTAATAAACTGACGACCTCATCTTTACGCTGCATGGCACTGGCAAAATCTACGTGCTGTTGTGCATCATGAACCAACGTCTTGGTCGGGATGCAGCCGATATTAATACAAGTCCCGCCATACATTGCGTTCGATTGTTCGATGAGGGCCACACGCCAACCCGCTTTAGCCAGCGTGACGGCTAATGTTTTTCCTGCCTTACCAAAACCAATAATAACTGCCTGATATTTATTCATGATAATTTCCTGTCGAAACGTATTCATTTGACATAATGACTATAGACGTAAAGGCAAAAATAATATTTCTTCACAACGCTTAAAATTTTGTCTTATCGTCTGGTGTTTATTGTTTTTTAATCAGGGTCACAATATGACGATGATGATTAACTAGTTGATGATATTAGATTAATGCTTATATAAGATTGCTGCTGTCTGTAATCAATAACTACTCAGGAGTCTGATATGGATGCCCTTAGCCGTTTGTTGATGCTTAACGCTCCACAAGGAACGATCGATAAAAATTGCGAGTTAGGAAGCGACTGGCAGCTTCCACATGGCGCAGGAGAACTGTCGGTTATTCGTTGGCATGCGCTAACACAAGGTGCGGCGAAACTGGAAATACCGACGGGGCAGACCTTTACGTTACGCTCTGGGAGTGTGGTTCTGTTACCACACAATTCAGCGCATCGCCTGAGTCACGTCGAAAATGAATCGACCTGTATTGTCTGCGGCACTCTTCGACTGCAACGTTCGGCGCGTTATTTTTTAACCTCTTTGCCGGAAGTGCTGGTTTTGGCACCGGAAAGCGACAGTGTGGAATTTCACTGGCTGAGGGAAGCGATTCCTTTTTTACAACAGGAATCCAGATCGGCAATGCCGGGAGCGGATGCACTGTGTAGCCAGGTCTGCGCGACACTATTTACACTCGCGGTACGTGAATGGATTGCACAGGCTAATACAGAGAAAAACATTCTCAGTTTGCTACTGCATCCGCGTCTTGGTGCGGTGATCCAGCAAATGCTGGAAATGCCCGGACACGCCTGGACCGTCGAATCACTGGCCAGCATCGCTCACATGTCCAGGGCAAGTTTTGCCCAACTTTTCCGTGATGTTTCCGGAACTACGCCACTGGCTGTATTAACAAAGTTACGCCTACAAATAGCGGCTCAGATGTTTTCCCGGGAAACGCTCCCTGTTGTGGTGATTGCTGAGTCGGTAGGCTATGCCAGTGAATCATCTTTTCACAAGGCTTTTGTCCGGGAGTTTGCTTGTACTCCGGGAGAATATCGGGAAAGAGTCAGACAACTTCAGGAGGTTATCTTGTAAGCTAAGTATGAATAAGATTACCGGGCATAAAAATAGAGTCTGTCATACTTAGCGTAGTGGAGGAAAACAGCAGGATGTTCTGGAGGATATAAAGAACATCCTGGCATTCTGGAGATAAGATTTCTGTTACTTGGCCTTTATTTGTGTTCTGACAAATATAAAAGCATATTATCGCATAAACCAGAAATAAAAGAGGCCAACTTTTAAGCCAAGTATCGCGATGTAGGCACAGCAATATTTCATGGTGCCAGACATTATTTGATTAGCCTGTCCTTCCATTTTCGTGGCTGAAACGGCAATGGCGATACTTTGTGGCGAAATCATTTTTCCTCCCGTTGCACCGGAGGTATTTGCCGCCGCCAGCCAGTTGGGATCGATATGTAACTTACTGGCTGCAATAGTTTGCAGTTTGCCAAACAAAATATTCGAGTTAGTGTCGCTACCAGTGACGAAAGTACCCAGAGCACCAATGACCGGGGCGAGGAAGACATATGAACTTCCTGTGAGGTCGACAATTGACTGTGCCAGCGTAGAAATAATGCCGCTGAGATCCATAACTGTTGCCATAGCGACAATAGCCATAATTGCAATAATAGAATTTTTAAGTTGGAGCACGGTTTTGACAAAAACTTCCAGCATACCGCGTGCTGAAGCCCCCTGAATAAAACCGCCGAGAATAGTCGCAAAGATAATCAGCATTCCTGGCGTCGTGAGCCATTCGATTTTTAACACCAATGTTCCACCATCGACCAGTGAAAAATGCAGTGCTGAAGCTAACTGAGATGCTGCCGCCTTTATCGTTGGGAATAACGGTGAGCACAGCAGAATAAAGATAAAAATGAACAGGTAAATAGAGCCGACCCGAAACAGCACCTTTACTGAGCGTGGTGCCATTTCACGGGTATGGCTGGCTTCAATACGCCACTCGGGATCTACGTCTCTTTTGCGTAAACGGCTGGCAATTGCGACAGTGAAAAGGCTAACCAGGCTGCCAGCAAAAGCGGGTAATTCGGCACCGAGATGTATGGCAACAAAATACTGCGGAACAAGTGTCGCAATGCCACATAGCAGCGTGATAAGGAATACGCCGCGAATTGCTTTCACACCGCCGCCAATAATACCAATAATGACAAAGGGCAGCAGGAGATTAAAAATCGCCAATTGCAGAATAATTGTGCCACCTAAGGTGTAAACCGACAGGTTAACCTGTTCGGCCAGAATCGAAACCGGAATACCCACTGCCCCAAACGCTGTAGGTACGGTATTAGCAACCAGTGAAGCAATTGCGGCTTTCAGTGGGTTGAATCCCAGCGCGATGAGGATACCGATAGGGATTGCGACCGCTGTACCGTAACCGGCGGCAGCTTCAAGAAAACCACCAAAACACCACGAAATAAGGAGTACCTGGATACGCTTATCTTCGCTAATACTGGCGAGAATATCGCGGAGAATATCCAGCGCTTTGGTTGCCTGCATCACGTTATAACTGAATATCGCGCCGAGGATCACAATCACTATCGGCCATAACCCTTTGAGTGCGCCATAACTCACGGAGGCTTTAAGATTTTGTACTGGCATGTCCCAGAACAGGACAGATAAAACAGCAGTGAATGCCAGTGATATCAGAACTGAATAATGGATAGGCATCTTCAGTTTCAGAATCAGAAATACCATAAGGAGCAAAGGTGAGAGTGCTATAGCAAACATTAAATATCCGTGCATTTCTATTTCCAACTATATTGCTTGACCTTGTTTATATATTTTTCCGAAGAAGGCTATCTCATTGTAAAAATAAAAAATGCAAACTGAATCGCTTCAGTAAAATAAAATTATGGCTGTTGATGATTGTATGTTTATTGTTGATTACTCGACGTATAAAACAATGAGTGTATATTTTCACAGCCCCAAAATGAGTAGCTCAAAATAGGTATTGGAGTTCATGGTTATGAACTTTATTGCCTTCTTAAATCAAATTCATGATCCCGTGTTGATAGTGTGTGTCATTATAAAAATGTGAGCGATGCCGAAAGAAATAAAATTAGTTATTGCATCCCGGAATTGAATGACGGATTATCTGTTTTGTCATACAAATGAGTTTGAAATTGTATTTTGCTACCTGATTAAAAAAGAGCCCCTATTTTTGTTGATGATTGATAACCCATAAGGGGTGGTTGCCATCGGGCATAAACAGAAATGAAGTAATGGAGTATTGGTTGTGAATGTAAATTTCTTTGTTACCTGTATTGGTGATGCACTGAAATCAAGGATGGCACGAGACTCCGTGTTGCTACTGGAAAAGCTCGGCTGTCACGTAAATTTCCCGGAGAAACAGGGATGCTGCGGTCAGCCAGCGATCAATAGTGGTTATATCAAAGAAGCGATTCCAGGGATGAAAAATCTGATCGCCGCACTGGAGGAAAACGACGATCCCATTATTTCTCCTGCCGGTTCCTGCACCTATGCCGTAAAAAGTTACCCGACCTATCTGGCTGAGGAGCCTGAATGGGCATTACGTGCCGAAAAGGTCGCTGCGCGTATGCAGGATCTCACCTCTTTTATTGTTAATAAATTAGGGGTAGTTGATGTAGGAGCCAGCTTGCAAGGGAGGGCTGTGTATCACCCGTCTTGCAGTCTGGCCCGTAAGTTGGGGGTGAAGGATGAGCCACTTACGCTCCTGAAAAATGTGCGCGGGCTGGAGTTGTTGCCCTTTGCCGAACAGGACACCTGCTGCGGATTTGGCGGCACATTCTCGGTCAAAATGGCCGAAATATCCGGCGAGATGGTGAAAGAAAAGGTTTCACATCTGATGGAGGTTCGTCCTGAGTATCTCATTGGTGCTGACGTGAGTTGCCTGCTGAACATTAGTGGGCGGTTACAACGGGAAGGGCAGAAAGTCAAAGTGATGCATATTGCTGAAGTGCTGATGAGTCGCTGAGGATATAAAGATGTCGATCAAAACCAGTAATACAGAATTTAAAACACGCATCCGTCAGCAAATTGAAGATCCGATCATGCGTAAAGCGGTGGCAAACGCGCAGCAGCGTATTGGTGCAAATCGGCAAAAAATGGTTGATGAATTAGGGCACTGGGAGGAGTGGCGTGATCGTGCCGCCCAGATTCGTGATCATGTTCTGAGTAATCTTGACGCTTATCTGTACCAGCTCTCAGAAAAAGTGACGCAAAACGGCGGCCACGTCTATTTCGCAAAAACCAAAGAAGACGCTACCCGCTATATTTTACAGGTTGCCCAACGTAAAAACGCGCGGAAGGTGGTGAAGTCCAAATCAATGGTGACCGAAGAGATTGGTGTCAACCATGTGTTGCAGGATGCGGGCATTCAGGTGATTGAAACTGATTTGGGTGAATATATTCTCCAGTTGGATCAAGATCCGCCATCTCATGTCGTGGTTCCGGCTATCCATAAAGATCGCCACCAGATCCGCCGGGTGCTACATGAATGCCTGGGCTATGACGGCCCGGAAACGCCTGAAGCAATGACCTTATTCATCCGGCAAAAAATCCGCGAAGATTTCCTCAGTGCTGAAATCGGTATTACCGGCTGTAATTTCGCGGTGGCAGAGACGGGTTCGGTATGCCTGGTGACCAATGAAGGCAATGCGCGGATGTGTACCACGTTACCTAAAACGCACATTGCGGTAATGGGGATGGAGCGTATTGCCCCCACTTTTGCCGAGGTTGATGTATTGATTACCATGCTGGCGCGCAGTGCTGTTGGCGCGCGTTTGACGGGATACAACACCTGGCTGACAGGGCCGCGCGAAGCCGGACACGTTGATGGCCCTGAAGAGTTTCATCTGGTTATTGTCGACAACGGGCGCTCTGAGGTGCTGGCCTCTGAATTTCGGGATGTGCTGCGTTGTATTCGCTGCGGGGCCTGTATGAATACTTGTCCGGCATATCGCCATATTGGCGGCCACGGATATGGTTCTATTTACCCAGGGCCAATCGGCGCAGTGATTTCGCCACTGCTTGGCGGCTATAAAGATTTTAAAGATCTCCCCTACGCCTGTTCTTTATGTACAGCCTGTGACAGCGTTTGTCCGGTACGTATTCCTCTGTCGAAACTGATTTTGCGTCATCGTCGGGTGATGGCTGAAAAAGGGATCACAGCAAAAGCAGAGCAACGAGCGATAAAAATGTTCGCTTATGCCAATAGTCATCCGGGATTGTGGAAAGTCGGAATGATGGCAGGCGCTCATGCGGCGAGCTGGTTTATCAATGGCGGCAAAACACCGCTCAGGATTGGCGCGATTAGTGACTGGATGGAAGCACGCGATCTTCCTGAAGCTGACGGCGAGAGTTTCCGTAGCTGGTTTAAGAAACATCAGGCGCAGGAGAAAAAGAATGGATAATCGTAGCGAATTTTTGAACAACATTGCTCAGGCTCTGGGTCGCCCGTTGCGACTAGAACCGCAAGCAGAAGATGTGCCGCTTAACAACTATGCTAACGAGCGGCTTACTGAACTTAATCAGCAGCAGCGCTGTGATGCGTTCATCCAGTTTGCCAGCGATGTCATGTTGACGCGTTGTGAACTGACCAGCGAGGCGCAGGCTGCAGAAGCCGCATTACGCCTGTGTAAAGAGTTGGGAGATCAGTCTGTTGTGATTAGCGGTGACTCGCGACTGGAGGAACTGGGGATCAGCGAACGTTTACAGCAGGAATGTAATGCCATTGTTTGGGACCCGGCGAAAGGTGTAGAGAATATCTCTCAGGCGGAGCAGGCGAAAGCTGGCGTTGTGTATGCTGAATATGGCTTAACAGAGTCGGGAGGCGTGGTACTTTTTTCCGCTGCCGAGCGCGGGCGTTCGTTGAGCCTGCTACCGGAGTCCTCTATTTTTATTCTGCGTAAAAGCACCATCTTGCCGCGAGTGGCACAACTTGCAGAAAAATTGCATCAGAAAGCGCAGGCCGGTGAACGTATGCCATCCTGCATTAACATCATCAGTGGCCCCAGTTCAACAGCGGACATTGAGCTTATCAAAGTCGTTGGAGTTCATGGCCCGGTGAAAGCGGTATACCTGATTATTGAGGATTGCTGAGAGAAATATTGATAGCCATTCTGGTAATGCCATCCAGAATGGCACTGTCATATTGAGTGGGGTAACCGCCTTATCCGGGCGCGTATACACCAGAATGATGAAAAAACAGGCAGTTAAAATACCTGTTCATTTGTGTTTTGCCTGGTGGATAAAAATAAACCGATCGTCGATTGTTTGTGTCATTATAGTTTTACGCTGTAAAGATTTAGTGTAAAAATTCACGCTTATATTTTTACTGTATCTATATGTTTTCCTCGTAATTGCAGTCAATTCCCGCTGAAATTTTTTCTTTTATTAGTAAGGTCTTATATTTAAGCTGAAAGGATTCAGTCTTAAAGCAATATATTATTTTTAATAAGACAAGTCTTATATTTGTATACTCAATTAGTATTAGCGATTTTTCTTATATTAATACAGGGTCTATGGACTTTGCTGTAGGCTATATTTTGAGTTGATCTGGATTCACAGATACATATAATGCGCCTGTGTTCAAAACTGGAAGTTAATGTAAGGATGATGTTGCAGTTGTTAATTTGGAAGACGTATCCAGTGGAGAGTTAGCCCCATATTACCCTCTGAACTGTATGCCTGAATTATACAGTTTTCGATATTATGCAGTCTTTTTGAATTTTTATATCTCTCATGGATCTGGGGGCGGCATTTAATTCCCATCGATGTGTGAGAGACTGGTTTTGTTTGGATGCATTGCTGGAGAGTCTCATGAATAAAATATATCGGCTAAAGTGGAACAGGTCTCGTAACTGTTGGAGCGTTTGTTCTGAACTGGGAAGTAGAATAAAAGGAAAGAAGGCAAAGGCCGTTTTAATTAGCGCGATAAGTTTATATTCATCTCTGGCGTTCTCCGATGATGTCATCGTGAATAAGGATGAGACTGTTGATTTTGGCAAAGAGAACCAGAGCATAAATTACCGTATTACAGTAACCGACAATGCTAATCTGGTAATCAATGCGACAGACTCTTCTCGTCCACGTCTGACTCTCGCTTCTGGTGGTGGACTGGATATCACCGGAGGGAAAGTGCATATTAATGGCTCGCTTAACTTTTTGTTAAAAGGGACGGGATTTCTGAACGTCGCCAATGCCGGCAGTGAGTTATATGCTGATGATTTATATGAGTCTTACTCTAATATTACCCACGATAGAGGCTATTTTAACGTCTCCAACGGCGGCAAAGTTCATGTTAAGGGCACCAGCCGTCTGACCTATTTGCAGGGAAATGTCAGTGGTGAAGGTAGCCAAGTAAATTCCAAAACCTTCTTTATGGGCGTTTACGGCAGTTACGGTGGTAATCAGTACCTGTCAGTTAATAACGGCGGTGAAGTTAATGCCAGTGAGCAAATTAGCCTGGGCTATTATGATCAAAATTCCGATACAACACTTGCCGTTTCAGAAGGTGGTAAAATCTCTGCACCGAAAATTAGTTTAAGTACCAACTCTGAGTTAGCGTTAGGTGCGCAGGAAGGGAATGAGGCAAAGGCAGCAGGGATTATTGATGCTGACAGAATTGAGTTTGTGTGGGCAAAGACATCTGAGAAGAAAATCACCTTAAACCACACGGATAAAAACGCGACTATTTCCGCGGATATTGTCAGTGGTAGCGAAGGTCTGGGCTATATCAATGCGCTCAATGGCACGACTTACTTAACTGGTGATAACTCTGCATTTAGCGGCAAAGTAACGATTGAAAAAAATGGGGCTTTGGGGATCACCCAAAATATAGGTACTGCAGATATCACCAACCGCGGGAAATTACATCTGAAGACTGACGATAGCATGACCTTTGCCAATAAAATCTCTGGCAACGGTACAATAAGTATCGACAGTGGGACGGTGGCGTTGACCGGCAATAATTATGCATTTAACGGGTATATTGATGTCGCTTCTGGTGCTGTCGCGGTTATTTCTGAAGACAAGAACATCGGCCGTGCGGATCTGGATGTTGATGGCAAACTGCAAATCAATGCCAATAAAGATTGGGTATTTGATAATGATCTTCAAGGTAAAGGCATTGTTGAAATAAATATGGGGAATCACGAATTCTCCTTCGATGAGTTTGCTTATACAAACTGGTTCCAGGGGGCACTGGCGTTCCAGAACACAACATTTAACCTGGAAAAGAATGCTGAGTTTCTGCAGAGAGGCGGGATCACTGCGGGTCAGGGAAGCCAGATAACGGTGGGTAATGGCGCTCACTCCATTAGCACTCTGGGATTCTCCGGCGGAACCGTTGATTTTGGTGCCCTGGCAGCAGGTGCACAGATGACAGAAGGAACCGTCAACGTTAGCAAAACACTGGATCTGCGTGGCGAGGGAATTATTCAGGTTACTGATCGTAACGTTGTAAGCTCCGTCTCTCGTGATATTGACTCTGCGTTATCGCTCACTGAAGTCGATGACGGTAACAGCACAATTCAGTTGGTTAATGCGCAAGGTGCGGAGGTGCTGGGGGATGCGGGCAACCTGCAACTGCAGGATAACAATGGGCAAATCCTCTCCAACAGCGCCCAACGTGATATTCAGCAAAATGGGAAAAAAGCCGCCGTTGGCACTTATGACTATCGTCTGACGAGTGGGGTAAATAATGACGGCCTGTATATCGGCTATGGCCTGACGCAGCTTGATTTGCAGGCTACCGACAGCGATGCCCTGGTGCTGAGTGCCAACGGTAAAAGCGAGAATGCCGCCGATCTCAGCGCAAAAATTACCGGTAATGGTGACCTGGCATTCAGCAGCCAGAAAGGCCAGACCGTATCGCTTTCTAACAAAGACAACGACTATACCGGTGTTACCGATCTGCGTAGCGGGACGCTTTTATTAAATAACGATAACGTGTTGGGTAATACCCAGGAACTGCGTCTGGCGGCAGAAACTGAAATGGATATGAATGGTCACAGCCAGACCGTGGGTACGCTCAATGGTAGCGCCGATTCGCTGTTGAACTTAAACGGCGGGACTCTGACTCTTGCCAACGGGGGCACTGCAACCGGTTCATTAACGGGGAGTGGGGAGCTGAATATTCAGGGCGGCACGCTGGATATCGCGGGCGATAACAGCAGTCTGACGGCGAACATGAATATTGCTAACTCCGCTCATGTCCTGGTAAGCCACGCGCAGGGATTGGGTAGCGCGAACGTTGAGAACAACGGTACTCTGGTGTTGAATAATAGCGCTGAAAAAAGAGCGGCTGTGCCTGTGAATTACACCCTGGGCGGTAATTTGACCAACAACGGCACGCTGATGACCGGGATGTCAGGACAGCAAGCGGGCAATGCGTTAGTGGTGAAGGGGAACTACCACGGTAATAACGGTCAACTGGTTATGAATACGGTACTGAATGGCGATGATTCAGTGACTGATAAACTGGTTGTTGAGGGCGATACCAGCGGCACGACCTCCGTTACGGTGAATAACGCTGGTGGTACAGGCGCTAAAACTCTTAACGGTATCGAACTTATCCATGTAGATGGTAAGTCTGAGGGGGCGTTTGTTCAGGCGGGGCGTATCGTTGCGGGCGCGTATGACTACACTCTCGCACGTGGCCAGGGGGCAAACAGCGGTAACTGGTATCTGACCAGCGGTGGTGATTCCGCTGAACCGCAACCGGAGCCAGAGCCGATGCCGAATCCGGAGCCTAATCCGACTCCGACTCCGACTCCAGAGCCTGCGCCAGGTCCGGATCTGAGTGTGGATAATGACCTGCGACCGGAGGCGGGCAGCTACATTGCGAACCTTGCAGCAGCGAATACCATGTTCACCACGCGTCTGCATGAACGTCTGGGGAATACATACTATACCGATATGGTAACTGGCGAGCAGAAACAAACCACCATGTGGATGCGTCATGAAGGTGGTCACAATAAATGGCGCGATGGCAGCGGCCAACTGAAAACCCAGGGCAATCGCTATGTTCTGCAACTGGGAGGCGATATCGCACAGTGGAGCCAAAACGATAACGACCGCTGGCATGTGGGGATCATGGCAGGTTATGGCAACAGCGACAGCAAAACGATCTCCTCGCGTACCGGTTATCGTTCAAAAGCGAGTGTGAACGGATATAGCACCGGCCTGTATGCCACCTGGTATGCCGATGACGAATCGCATAACGGAGCGTATCTCGACAGTTGGGCGCAGTACGGTTGGTTTGATAACACAGTGAAAGGTGATGATTTACAGAGCGAATCTTATAAATCAAAAGGGTTTACCGCTTCACTGGAGGCTGGATACAAGCACAAATTAGCTGAATTTAATGGCAGCCAGGGAACGCGTAATGAATGGTATGTTCAGCCGCAAGCTCAGGTAACCTGGATGGGAGTAAAAGCCGATAAGCACCGCGAAAGCAACGGTACTTTCGTTCATAGCAGTGGTGACGGCAACATTCAGACCCGACTTGGCGTAAAAACCTGGCTGAAGAGCCACCATAAAATGGATGATGGTAAATCCCGCGAGTTCCAGCCGTTTGTCGAAGTGAACTGGCTGCATAACAGTAAGGATTTCAGTACTCGTATGGATGGCGTGTCAGTCACTCAGGATGGAGCCCGGAACATTGCCGAGATAAAAACCGGGGTGGAAGGACAGCTAAATGCCCATCTGAATGTCTGGGGAAATGTGGGCGTTCAAGTTGCCGATAAGGGATATAATGACACCTCTGCAATGGTTGGTGTTAAGTGGCAATTCTGAACTGAATAATGATGAAGTGGTCAACAAAAACTGGCCACCGAGTTAGAGTTTTTCCAGTATCGATTTTCCGATTCGTTTGGGGGTAATCCACCGTTATATTCGTGCGGTCTTAGTGCGCTGTAATATCCAACGATATAG
>NZ_PYQM01000059.1:0-17801 GCF_003027595.1 Escherichia sp. 20412-1
GAGCATTATAACGAATGGCATCCGCATAGTGCGTTGGGTTATCGCTCGCCACGGGAATATCTGCGGCAGCGGGCCTGTAATGGGTTAAGTGATAACAGATGTCTGGAAATATAGGGGCAAATCCAAAAGGAGTGGGAAACAAAATGATAGTTCAGGTGATGCATAAGAGGATTGGATAAATGGAAAAAGAAAAAATTATAGAGAAAAAACAATGGAATGGGATCCCCCCCGAATACACGGACAGATGGAGGGAAATTTATAATAATGTTGCTCCTGGAGAAGGGATGCATTTATCAACTGCTTGTCCAGTATGTGGTGATACGGAATTATATCGCTATTATTCTCTGGTAAAAACGCAACCACGCTTAATAGGAGGAATTATGTATAAAGGACCTGGAAGTTATTGGGAATGGTGTGGTTCTTGTCGTTCCTATGAACATATGTCAGGATATGTATCAATATCCTGGGCTGTTGAGTTATCAGAAATAGATCATTCAAAATTAACCGCCATTCCAGATATAATTGATATTGCAAGACGTAAAAATCAACACTTCTCTTAAATATTATCTGAATACAGTTCTTCAAAATTCTACTCTGGTAGCGAGTTCAGGCTCCCCCTTGTCAACAAACACAGAATCACTCAAGAAAAATAACACATGAATCATACAAAAATAGTATCATCTCTCTTTGTTTTCATTCCTTTCGTACTACATGCAAGCGCTCCATGCTCCGACATACAATTATCTTCACAAGTTTTTCTCTGTTCTAAAGTGACATTTGAACACAGTGATAGTGAGCTGAATAATACTTACAAAAATCTTTTATCCATGATTCGTAAGGAATACAGTGCACAGCCAGATTTAGGTGTTGAGTATATTGAAAAAATAAAATCATCCCAAAGAGCATGGCTAAAATTTCGAGACAAAAATTGTGTAGCTTACTCATTCCAGAACGATGAAAAATCTCAAGCGTATGAGACGGCAATGTATTCTTGTAAAAATGACATGACACGTAAAAGAATTGAAGGGCTTAAAAGCATACTTACACAATAATGAATATATCCACAGGAACATTATCATGAGAAAAATAATATTTATACTCACACTAGTATCTAACTGCGTTACTGTTTGTGCAGCAACCGAATCAAACTGGCTTTCATCAGACTATGTTGTCATGACCAGTTTTCACGTTGAAGAAGTCACCAATCTAGCACATCCTGTTTGTACGTTGAATCTGGAAAGCAATAAGGATAAAGATAGTTATAACTATGTTGAAGGTGGAATTTGTCCCGCAGGCAAACCTACAGGAAAAGAAACCTGCGCGTACTCTGCGATCATCGAATTAAATCATAAGATTATTATCGCAAAGCAAGTATCATCAGGTAAAGATACGGCTATCTTTAAGAACAAAGATGTAACTATCATCACAAGAAAAATGTCAATTAACTCAGAAACCATAGATGATGAAGGCGAAGATGTTAAATACAGCATTACCATCAAGACAAAAGGCAATGAAAATACAATGAATATGTTTGGGTACTGTGGTATTTAAAATAGGTGAGAATACATAGCCAGACATTTATTATTGACAATCAAGATTTACCTCTATAACACGGAATTCTATATAACGTAATTTTTCCACTGCATAATTCGTATTATATGTTCAATAACTGAAAGCAACTCTTGTCAATTAATAACTATTTTTGCATAGCTTATACGACAGAAAATTACTGGCGTCAGTCCTTTCGGGTTGCGGGCTTTCGTTATCTTACCCTGACTCTACTTTCAACATGATTAATAAATTCTTTTAGAGATAAAGTAAGTGAGATTAACTTTTATAATATTTTTTTGTTTTTTTATCGAAAATAGTTATGGTAGTGACCATCTTAAGATTATCTCTTTCAATGAAGTTACGTTTGAAGTCCCTGTTAATTGGTTCATTACTAAAAGCAAAGATTGTTTATCTATTAGCAAAGAATATAGAAATACAACTACATATATTAAAGTATGTGAATCCATATCACGTACGGGAAGCGACTTTTTCACAGTGAACAATGAAGGGCGATGGGAGGCGGCAAGCGAAGGCATTCCCGTATTAGCTGACATAAATGTTACGCCAGAATTTGTTGGCATGAGCGCAATTGTTTCATGCCGGTTCAATGATGATTCTGGATATCATGTAGATCAATGTTTTCAGGCAGAGATAGCTTTACCAGAAAATCATTTTATTATTTTTACTGGCACAGGAAATTCAACCTTATTTATGATTTACAAGAATATATATGCATCACTTAAAGTAAAAGAACACGTTCTGAGGAGATAGCCCCTTATGATGGGATGACTCTCTTATTCATCTTTTTCAGCTTGCATAGAAAAACAAAAATACTATTTCAGAAACACTTCTGATAATCCATTTATTTTATTGCGTTAGTAAAAACATGAACAAAACATCACTCGCATTACTGTCTCTTATTATTTTTATTACTACTACCAGTACAATTGGTCAGAACAAAGCACTAACGCTACCATTAGATTCTACAAAAATAACACCATTTGCGATTTATTATAAAAACATCACCAACGGAATTACAGAACTCTCCTTATCTGAAAACCAAAAATCCCAAACAACACCTTTCAATCAGCAAGAAATCACCATCCCTGTCAAAGGCGATAATTTCCTCTCTCCCTGGGTTGCTAAAGATACTCGTTTTTACGAATTGGGTCAGTTTGAAGATAAAGATAATATCTTCAGACTTGTTATGTATAACACCATCGGTGAAAGTGACACTTCATTACTCAATATCCAACTGAATAGTTATGACAGAAAAGGCATCCTTTTAGATTCCCTGTTGCTTAGCACCTTCTTTGGTTACGAAGATATCATCCGTTTCTCACACTTTAAAATAAGCCCGGACTATACGATAGCGATAAATAACTATGTTATCCATCCTTACAAACCTGGTGAATATGGGATGACTCCACTCAAGAAGAGTCCACTACCTGAACTATATCTGCAAACAAGCTACAAAATAGTGAAAGGACGCTTTGAGTTAACACGCCGGAAAAAATTTAATACTAACTAAATAGTGATTAATTACCGACCCCTAATCACCTCAATGATCCCCGTCGTCGACACCGACGGCGTGCGGGGGAAATAGACCACCTCACAAATATACGCGAAGCTATCAAACTTCCCTGCCCAGTCGTCGCCCATCACCAAAATATCTGCACTGTGCCCCCGCAGATACTCCGCCTTTTGCTCCAGCGATTCCTCCAGAAATACGCCATCCACGCACGCCAGCCCGGCGATGATCGCCAAGCGGTCATCCTGATGGTAAACCGGTGCCCTGCCCTTTTTGGCGATATTCAAGGCGTCGGACGATACGCCGACCAGCAGCCTTTCGCCCAGCGTGCGGGCGCGTTGTAAAAGGCGCAGATGACCGACATGAAACACATCGAAGGTGCCGAAGGTGATGACCGTTTTCATGGCTACTCCGCTAATTTGTGCCGTAGCCAGCACTGCACCGCAATATCGTCCACCGCTTTTTGCGCTTTCGCGGTGGCGCTTTCTTGTTGCTCGCGGCGTTTGTCGTCCAGCGTCAGGGCTACCACTTTCTCTTCGCAGGCCGCCGCCGTCAGGTTTTTCTGCATTCGCGTGGCTTTGATGTTAGCCAGCGTTTTTTCCTGTTCCTGCCAGGCGATCACCTTACGCAAAGTACCTTTGTAGCCGCTGACGTTTTTCAGCGATTCCACCGACGCCGCCGCGCCCGCAGACGTTTTCTCCACAAGGTAGTCTAATGCTTTGATATTGTTGTCATAGCCCGCGCAAATCTGTTTTTGCTTTGCCAGCTCGACGGTTTTGTCTTTGACCGATTTATCCCGCAGGCGCTGCAACTGCGCGAGGGTGTCGATAATTTGTCGCATAGTTACTGTTCTGCCTTTTTGACACCAGGAAAGAGAATTTGCAGGCGGCTTTGCACCAGTTCAAGAGAGGCGGGTTCGCGCATCTCCTGACGCAAAAATCGCTCGATAGCCGGGAACATTTTCACTGCGTTATCGACGCTGGCGTCCGCGCCTTGCACGTAGCCACCGAGCGGGATCAGCGGTTTGATCTCCATATACGCAGCGTAGTTTTGCTTTAACGCGCGGGCGGATTGCTGATGTTCCGGGCGGGTAACCTGGTTCATGCAGCGGCTGATCGACTGGCCGATATCAATGGCCGGATAATGCCCCGCTTCCGCCAGCTTGCGGGTTAATACGATATGCCCGTCCAGCACCGCGCGGGCGCAGTCGACAATCGGATCTTGCTGATCGTCGCCTTCCGCCAGCACGGTGTAGATGGCGGTCATCGATCCTGCGCTTTCGCTGTTGCCTGCGCTTTCGACCAGTTTTGGGATCATGCCGAATGCCGACGGCGGATAGCCTTTGGTGGCAGGCGGTTCACCGAGGGAGAGCGCAATTTCCCGCTGTGCCATCGCGTAGCGGGTCAGGGAATCCACCAGCAGTAAAACGTGATGCCCACGGTCGCGAAACCAGGCGGCGATGGAATGGCACAGTTCGGTGGCTTTCAGGCGCATCAACGGCGATTCATCGGCGGGCGCGACAACAACAATAGACTTTGCCAGCCCATCCGCGCCCAGTGAGTGGTCGATAAACTCTTTCACTTCGCGCCCACGCTCGCCAATCAACCCCACCACCACAATGTCGGCTTTGGTCTGGCGGGTGATCATTCCCAGCAGTACGCTTTTCCCGACGCCGCTGCCCGCCATCAGCCCGACGCGCTGGCCTTTGCCAATGGTCAGCAGGCCGTTGATCGCTTTCACGCCCACGTCCAGCGGTTCGTCCACCGAACGGCGGGTTAAGGGATTGACCGACGGCGGCAGCGGTGGCAGAAGATCGTTGCCGTTCAGGCGGCCTTTGCCATCCAGCGGCTCACCGAGGCCATTCACCACGCGGCCTAACCAGCTTTCGCCAATCAGGATATCGTGAGCTTTTTCTTCCGGGAAGACGCGCGCGCCCGCCATCAGGCCGACCGGCTGTTTAAACGGCATTAAGTAGGTGATGTCGCGATTAAAGCCCACGGCCTGCGCGTCGATAAGCGTGTGATTGGCGCTTTCGATGCGGCACAATTGCCCGGTCATTAGCGGGCAGCCGACGCTCTCCAGCAGGATGCCGTTAAGGCGCACCAACCGCCCGGCGACGCGGGCTAATGGAATCGACTCCAGCGAGCGCAGGGCGTTATCGAAAGCGGAAAAATCACTCACTTTGCGACTCCGGCGTGAGTGTTTCTTGCAGCGCCGTCATGCACTGTTCCAGGCGGTGTTCGCAGCCGATATCCAGTTCGGATTTATCGGTGATCACCCGGCATTCCCCCGGCGGCAGATCCGGCGAAGGCATCAGCCCCCATTCGCTGACCTTTTCCGGCACCGCGTCGCGCAGACGGTTAAATTCTTCCGTGCTCAGCATCACCTGTAATGTTTCCGGCATTGCCGGGAAGGCCGCCAGCGCCTCTTCCACCAGCGCCAGTAACTGCGTGGGTTGCAGCGCCAGTTCACAGCGGATCACCTGGCGGGTGACTTTTTCCACCAGTTGCAACAAATCTTCCCGCTGTTTGCGTTCGATATGGGCGAGGAAGTCGTTCACTTTTCCGCTGATGGCTTCCAGCGGCTGCGCCGCCTCCACAAACTGTTTGCGCCCTTCCTGCTGCCCCGCAAGGCTGCCTTCGGTGTAGCCCTGCTCCTGGCCTTCGGTCATTCCCTGCGCAAACCCTTTTTGCAGCCCTTCCTGAAAACCGTCCATCAACTGGCGCTGGTAATCGGCGGCGCTAATGCTGGCGGTGAGCGGTTCTCCGGTCACCGCACGCTGGCGCGGCGGGAAACGGTGCAGACGATAGCGCCCGCGCAGTGTTTCAATGGTCATGGGTTACTCCGCCGTCTGTTCCGCAAAGAGCTGTAGCTGAAACTCTCCAGCCTCTTCCAGTTCACGGGCAATGCCCATGATTTCGCGACGGATCTGTTCGATACGGCTGACCGGCACCGGCCCCAGACGTGCGGTGATCGCTTCCAGTTGCTGCACCTGACGTTTTGGCATTACCGCGTAAATTGAGCGACGCAGCAGGGCTTCGGTGCCTTTCAGCGCCACCGCCCAGTCCTCCATCGGCACTTCATCGAGCAGACGTCGGCGCACCTCTTCGTTCTGGCGGCTGAGGATAAAGAAGTCGTACATCTCATCCTGGAGCTGCTCCAGCACGTTTTCGTCACGCTCGCGCATCTGGTCGAGGATCACCTGCTGGTTGCCCTGGAAGCGGTTGACGATATCCGCCGCCTGTTTAATGCCTTTCACCTTCGAGCCATGCTCCGAAAGTACCGACAGACCGCGTTCGATCAGGCGGTCCAGTTC
Organism: Escherichia sp. 20412-1; assembly: GCF_003027595.1. Taxonomy (NCBI): domain Bacteria; kingdom Pseudomonadati; phylum Pseudomonadota; class Gammaproteobacteria; order Enterobacterales; family Enterobacteriaceae; genus Escherichia; species Escherichia sp. 20412-1. The sequence continues at coordinate 6,399 of NZ_PYQM01000059.1, forward strand.
ATCCACCACGTCGCGGTTGACGTCGTTGAGTTTCGCCACCCGGTAGAGAATTTCGTTTTGCACCGATTCGTTGAGATATGAAAGCACCGCTGCCGAGATTTCCGGCGTCAGAAATGCGAGGAACACCGCCTGCAATTGCAGATGTTCTTCGGAGATCAGCATCGCCAACTGGCGCGGTTCCACCCATTGCAGGCGCGCCATCCGCGAGCGGATCTCATCGCCATAGATACCGTTGATCACGCTGCTGGCAATCTCGGTGCCAAGCGCTTTGTTAAGAATGCCCTGCAACATGGATCGTGATGCACCGTTGATGCCGCTCTGTTCGCGGAACTCATCAAAGAAGTTATTGATCACTTTGCGCGCCATGCTGGTTTTAACGCCAGAAAGCCGCGCCATGTTTTCGCTCAGGCGCACCACTTCTTCGCGGCTAAGCTTTTGCATCACCGTCGCCGCCGCCTCTTCGCCCAGACACAGCAGCAGGATCGCCGCCTGCTCCAGGTAGCTGTTGCTCTTATTTATTGTCAATTCGCTCATTGCTGGTAATCCATTGTCTGAGAACTTCGGCAACGCGATCGGTGTCGCTCATGGCCAGTTTTTGCAGGAACTCGAGTTTCACTTCGAGGCCGGAACTCTGCGGAGGCAGGCTGTCATCACCGGGCAGCGACGGCAGGTCGACGTTTTTGCGTTCTTCTTCCGGCGTGGCGATCCACGGTTCGCTGACGGCTTCCGGTTCTGGTGTGATAACCGGTGCTCGCACCGCCGTCAGGCGTTTCATCAACGGGCGCACCACGAAGAACAGCAACAACAGCGCCAGCAGACCGCAGCCAATCAGACGCCCCCAGGCCAGCACGCTGTCATCTTTCCACAGCGGGATCACTGGTTCGACCGGCACCGCCTGCGGCACAAAGTTGAGCAGTGAAAGCGTCAGGTTATCCCCACGTTGCGCGTCAATACCGGCGGCATTGTTCAGCAACGCGGTAAGCTGCGTGGTCTGCTCCGGTTTCCAGTTTTTCAGCGCCGGGGCGTTTTGATTGAGCACCACCGCCACGTTAAGGCGTTTCACCGCAAAGCCGGGATGCTGGATATGCTGGACGCTGCGGTCGTAAGAGTAATCGCGCTTGCTTTCGCTGTGTTTGGATAACGCTTCCGGCGAGCGATTTTCTTCCGCGCCGTTGGTCATCTGATTCGCCGCAATCGGCGGACGGTTGCTGAGCGAACCGGGCACGCCCATCGCTACCTGATTGGCGTCGCTGTCCAGCACGCTCTCTTCGCGGTTGATTTTCGGCGCGTCGCCGTAGTGTTCCTGGGTTTCGTCGATGGTGCTGAGATCGAGATCCGGCATCACGCTGACGCGGTAATTCCCGCTACCGACCAGCGAATCCAGCACATTCGCCACGCTGGCGCGGGTTTTGTCCTGAATGTCTTTGAGGATCTGATCGCGTTTACGGGTGGCGGCAGAGACCGCCTCGCCCGCGCCAATGCCGTCGGTCAGCAGATTTCCCGCCTGATCGACGACGCTAACTTTGCTGGCGTGCAGCCCCGGAATACTGCCGGACACCAGATGCACGATGGCGTTCACCTGGTCCATATTCAGCTTCGCGCCGTAGTGCAGGCGCACCACCACCGAGGCGCTGTTTTGCGGCTCATCGCTGACCACAAACGAGCTTTCTTCGTTGAGCGCCAGATGCACCCGCGCGCTCTCCACCGCATCCAGCGACATAATGCTCTGTGCCAGTTCCCCTTCGAGACTGCGTTTGTAGCGCACGTTCTGCACGAACTGGCTGCTGCCGAGCACTTCGTCTTTGTCCATCAGCTCGTAGCCGCTGGGCAATATCGCCTGCACGCCTTTGGCGGCAAGGGTCATGCGCGTTTTCGACAGTTCATCTTCCGGCACCAGAATCTGCCCGCTCTGCGGGTCGATGCGGTAGCTGAGCTTTTCGCCGTCCAGCACGGTGACAATCTGCGACACGGGCAGATTTTCCTGACGTCCGTAGAGCGAGACGTAGCCGCGATTACCGGTCCACAGCACGCTGACAATAATCGCCGTCACCGCAACGGCAAGCCCCACGCCCGCCATCAACGCCCAGCGTTTGTTATCTGCAAGACGCAGTCGAAACGCCGGAAACGCCTGGGTCAACTTTTTGATCAGTTCATTCATAGTGTTAGATCGACATACTCATCAGATCGTTAAATCCGGTGGCGATTTTGTTGCGCACCTGCACCAGCGCGGAAAAAGAGAGCGACGCCTGCTGGCTGGCGATCATCGCCCCTGCGAGGTCATCACTTTTGCCCGTGTCGACAGCCGTTTGCTGCTGCTCCGCCACCTGCTGGAACTGGTCAACATGACCGAGCGCACCGGACATAATGCGGTTAAACGATACGTCCGGGTCGGTGGAACTGAAGGTCATGGCGGGCAGCACCGGTGCCTGGGCGTTGGCCTGCATCCGCTGCACGTCCTGCATGATTTGCGCCTGCATGGTGCTGTTGATATTAGTAATGCTCATTTTTAACTTCCGGGTCAGGAGAAAACTTCGATACCGTGCTTACGCATAGAGGCCAGTCGATAGCGCAGTGCGCGCGGGGTAATACCTAACAGGTCGGCAATCTTGCTGCGGTTGCCCTGATATTTACGCATCAGGTCAGCGATATATTGATATTGCGCGCTACGTCCGTGCTGGCCTAAATCGCGGGTTTCGGCAATGTGGACGGCGGGCTGAACAGGCCATTGCAGTTCTGTATTCTCGGTTACGTCTGTTTCTGGCAGACCTAGTGCGTCCGGGAAAATCACGCCGTCGCGATTTAAAATCATTCCCCGCTGAATGGCGTTTTCCAGTTGACGAACGTTACCGGGCCAGCGGTAATTCAGCAGCGCGCGGCGGGTGGACTCCGACAGGGTGATATTTTTCACCAGTACCGTGGCGTATTTTTTAATAAATGACTCTGCCAGCGGAATAATATCGTTCAGACGTTCACGTAGCGGCGGCATGGTAATAGGAATAACCGCCAGGCGATAATAGAGATCTTCACGAAAACGTCCGGCAGCGACTTCTTGTTCAAGGTTTTTATTGGTGCAGGCAATCAGGCGAAAATTGAGTTTAATTTGTCGGTTGCTGCCTAATCGCTCAACTTGTTGTTCCTGTAATACGCGTAATATTTTGGCCTGTAGCGCCAGCGGCATTTCACCAATTTCATCGAGTAATAAGGTGCCGTTATTCGCCAGTTCCATTTTTCCTGGCATGCTGGCAATTGCGCCGGTAAATGCGCCTTTGTCGTAGCCAAATAAGGTGGATTCCAGCATATTTTCCGGGATCGCCGCACAATTCACGCCGATATAGGGCGCGTTTTCATTTTCACCAAAGGCTACGGTGTGAATATATTTCGCCACGCATTCTTTGCCCGCGCCGGTTTCGCCCTGAATCAGGACCGGTACGTTAAAGGTGGCGACACGCTTTGCCAGTGTAAAAGCGTTAATGCTGGAAGCGGCAGTTGCAATAAGTTCAGACATAGGGTGAACGATATAAGTAGCGACAGAAAACAGGATGTTCTGAAGCGTATCACCGGCGGGATTAACAAGTTCGAATTAAACGATAATAAAAATATTATTTGTTGATCAACAATGAGTTACATGTAACACCATGCCTGCACCCGAACGGTAGGCCGGATAAGGCGGTTACGCCGCATCCGGCAGTTGTGCGCCGATGCCTGATGCGACGCTGCGCGTCTTATCAGGCCTACAGCCTGCGGCCGGACGGTAGGCCGGATAAGGCGGTTACGCCGCATCCGGCAGTTGTGCGCCGACGCCTGATGCGACGCTACGCGTCTTATCAGGCCTACAAGCCCGCGGCCGAACGGTAGGCCGGATAAGGCGGTTACGCCGCATCCGGCAATTGTGCGCCGACGCCTGATGCGACGCTGCGCGTCTTATCAGGCCTACAGCCTGCACCCGAACGGTAGGCCGGATAAGGCGGTTACGCCGCATCCGGCAATTGTGCGCCGACGCCTGATGCGACGCTGACGCGTCTTATCAGGCCTACAAGCCCGCGCCCGAACGGTAGGCCGGATAAGGCGGTTACGCCGCATCCGGCAATTGTGCGCCGACGCCTGATGCGACGCTGGCGCGTCTTATCAGGCCTACAAGCCCGCGCCCGAACGGTAGACCGGATAAGGCGTTTACGCCGCATCCGGCAGTTGTGCACCGATGCCTGATGCGACGCTACGCGTCTTATCAGGCCTACAAGCCCGCGCCCGAACGGTAGGCCGGATAAGGCGGTTACGCCGCATCCGGCAGTTGTGCGCCGACGCCTGATACGACGCTACGCGTCTTATCAGGCCTACAAGCCCGCGCCCGAACGGTAGGCCGGATAAGGCGGTTACGCCGCATCCGGCAATTGTGCGCCGACGCCTGATGCGACGCTACGCGTCTTATCAGGCCTACAAGCCCGCGCCCGAACGGTAGGCCGGATAAGGCGGTTACGCCGCATCCGGCAGTTGTGCGCCGATGCCTGATGCGACGCTGCGCGTCTTATCAGGCCTACAAGCCCGCGCCCGAACGGTAGGCCGGATAAGGCGGTTACGCCGCATCCGGCAATTGTGCACCGATGCCTGATGCGACGCTGACGCGTCTTATCAGGCCTACAGCCTGCGGCCGGACGGTAGGCCGGATAAGGCGGTTACGCCGCATCCGGCAATTGTGCACCGATGCCTGATGCGACGCTGGCGCGTCTTATCAGGCCTACAAGCCCGCGCCCGAACGGTAGGCCGGATAAGGCGGTTACGCCGCATCCGGCAATTGTGCACCGATGCCTGATGCGACGCTGCGCGTCTTATCAGGCCTACAGTTTGTGCAATGTTTTATGACGATGCCTGATATCTCACCTATTAATAATTTAATTATTTTTTCATCCTATTAATAATTTGCCCCTTTCACGCCCCCTCTATTTAATACCTCACCTTGTGTCACTGCCGGAATTGCGTGCACAAAAACGCCCTTACCATTACAGCAGAGAAAGTAAGCCATGCTGAAGTACAGTAAAACGCCAGGCATCTTTAAATTAGAAGGTAATCGGCTCGGACGCCCCTACCATCGCCTGCCGACCCTGTTTACAGGGAATTTTGACGTGATTGATTCGCATCTTGGCAGCTACTTTCTTAAAAAGCATCGCAGCAATATCACCTTAAAAAAGATTGGCTGCGAAATGGATATTATTAATAAAAACGCTGAGCTGATGGTTTCCCAGGTCGGGCATCTGGCGTTTGATATTGATCGTTCCTTATTGTTAATGCTGCTGGGCAATTTTTATGGTCTGGAGTCATCTCTCAAAGAGACGAAACCCCATCACGGTCTACCGACCAAAACCGAAACACGTTTAAAGAACCGTCTGGCGCTGGATATCTGCACACTGATATTTAATCTGCAAACCTCCGGTATTGCGCTGAAATTAAAACTGGACAGCAGCACGGTAATTACCCACTGGGCGTACCAATTAACCTTTACCCTGGCGGGCGATGAAGAGAGCAGTTTTCGTATTTTGCTCGACGACGCCCACACCGATTTTATTTTAAATCTGATTCGCCACAGCGAGCACAGTAAACCGCAGCAGGTGGCGAAATCCGTTAATAAACCGGCATTGATTAAAGAAATCATCCGCTCCCTGCCGCTGACCCTGAACGTCAAAATTGCCGAGCTGTCGATAAATGTTGCGGATCTCTCGCAAATAAAAGCCGGGGATATTTTACCCATTTCTCTGGGAGAAACATTCCCGGTGGCGATTGGGCAATCTGAATTATTTAGCGCCCTGATTGTGGAAGACAAAGACAAACTGTTTTTGTCGGAGCTGGCAGGCAAAAATGAGAATAGCCATGAGTAAGCAAGAAGATATTTTAGCTGAGGATTTTGGCCTGACCGATGACGTTGCGCCTGTCGTGAAATCCGCCGACGCCGCAACGCGGGTCACCCGCCAGGAAGATCGCTTTTCCGACTCGATGACGCTGCTGAAACGCATTCCGGTGACCTTAACGCTGGAAGTATCGTCGGTGGAAATCATGTTAGCCGACCTGCTTAACATCGACGACGACACGGTGATTGAGCTGGATAAACTCGCCGGGGAACCGCTGGATATTAAAGTGAATAATATCCTGCTGGGCAAAGCGGAAGTGGTGGTGGTCAACGAGAAGTATGGCCTGCGCGTGCTGGAGTTCAACACCCGCGACATCAACGAACTGGCGCCATGAAACGCCGCACTCAACTGACGCTGGGCCTGGCACTGCTGGCGCTCGCGCCGCTGGCAATCGCCCAGGGTGGCGATATTGCGCTGCTTAACGTGGTCACTCACGGCAACACTCAGGAGTACAGCGTCAAAATTCAGGTGCTGATTCTGATGACCCTCGTCGGTTTGCTGCCGACGATGGTGCTGATGATGACCTGCTTTACGCGCTTTATTATCGTGCTGTCGCTGCTGCGCCAGGCGCTGGGGCTGCAACAAACGCCGCCAAACCGCATTCTGATTGGTATTGCGCTCTCCCTCACCCTGCTGGTGATGCGCCCTATCTGGCTCAATATTTACGACCACGCGGTGGTGCCGTTTGAAAACGATCGGATTACCCTGACCGATGCCTTAAGCACCGCCGCTACACCGCTGAAACGCTTTATGCTGGCGCAAACCGACAAAAAAGCGATGGCGCAAATCATGACCATCGGCGGCGCGAAGGGCAATGCCGCCGACCAGGATCTCACGATTGTGGTGCCAGCCTATGTGTTGAGCGAGCTGAAAACCGCTTTCCAGATTGGCTTTATGATTTACATCCCGTTTCTGGTTATCGACCTGATTGTCGCCAGCGTATTGATGGCGATGGGGATGATGATGCTGTCGCCGCTGATTGTTTCGCTGCCGTTTAAACTGATGCTGTTTGTGCTGATCGACGGCTGGTCGCTGACCATCGGCACGCTCACCACCAGCATTCGCGGGCTGGGGCTGGGCTGATTATGTTGACCGTAGACGTAGCCGCCGACATTGTCGCCAGCGGCATAAAAGTGGTGATTTTACTGGTTTCGGTACTGGTGGTGCCAAGCCTGCTGGTCGGCCTGCTGGTGAGCGTGTTCCAGGCGGTGACGCAGATTAATGAACAGACCCTGAGCTTTTTGCCGAGGCTGATTGTCACGCTGGTGGTGCTGGGGGTGTGCGGCAAATGGATGATTATCCAGTTGCATGACCTGTGCATTCACCTGTTTAGCCAGGCCGCGTTGCTGGTTCATTGAGATGCGCACAAGCGACATTACACAACTGACGGATCTGGCGCTGGGGCTATGGTTTCCCTTCGTGCGCATTATGGCGTTTCTGCGCTATGTGCCGGTGCTGGATAACAGCGCCCTGACCGTGCGCGTGCGGATTATTTTGTCGCTGGCGCTGGCGATAATCATCACACCGTTGATCCCGCATCCCATTCCCCACGACCTGCTTTCGCTCAACAGCCTGATTCTGACGGTGGAGCAAATTTTATGGGGCATGTTATTCGGGCTGATGTTTCAGTTTCTGTTTCTCGCGCTGCAACTGGCCGGGCAAATTCTCTCGTTCAATATGGGGATGAGCATGGCGGTGATGAACGACCCGAGCAGCGGCGCATCAACCACTGTGCTGGCGGAACTGATCAACGTCTACGCGATCCTGCTGTTTTTTGCCATGGATGGGCATCTGCTGCTGGTGAGCGTGTTGTACAAGGGCTTCACCTACTGGCCGATTGGCAACGCGCTGCATCCGCAAACCCTGCGCACCACTGCGCTGGCCTTTAGCTGGGTGCTGGCGTCGGCATCGCTGCTGGCGCTGCCGACCACTTTCATCATGCTGATTGTGCAGGGCTGCTTTGGCCTGCTCAACCGCATTGCGCCGCCGCTGAACCTTTTTTCGCTCGGCTTTCCCATCAACATGCTGGCGGGGCTGGTCTGTTTTGCCACCCTGCTCTACAACCTGCCGGATCACTATCTGCATCTGGCGAATTTTGTATTGCAACAACTCGACGCGCTGAAAGGTCACTATGGCGGATAGCAGCAGCGAAGAAAAAACAGAGAAACCCTCGGCACAAAAGCTGCGTAAAGCGCGTGAAGAGGGACAACTGCCGCGCTCGAAGGATATGGGGCTGGCGGCGAGCCTGTTTGCGGCGTTTGTGGTGATCTCCAGCAGCTTTCCGTGGTATGCCGATTTTGTACGCGAGAGTTTTATCAGTGTGCACCAGTATGCGCAGGAGATTAATAACCCGCAGGTGATCGGCCAGTTTCTGCGCCATCACCTGTTAATTCTCGGCAAGTTTATTCTCACCTTGCTGCCGATGCCCGCCGCCGCGCTGCTCTCTTCGCTGGTACCTGGCGGCTGGCTGTTCTTGCCGAAAAAAATCCTCCCGGACTTCAGCAAAATCAGCCCGTTAAAAGGCATTGGGCGGCTGTTTTCCAGTGAACATCTGGCGGAAACAGGGAAGATGACGGTGAAATCGGTGGTGGTGCTGGTAATGCTGTGGATTAGCCTGCGCAATAACTTTGCCGCCTTTCTCGGCCTGCAGGCACTGCCGTTCAAACTGGCGATGAATGAGGGTTTATCGCTCTACGCCAGCGTGATGCGCAACTTTGTCATCCTGTTTATTTTCTTTGCGCTGATCGACGTGCCGCTGGCGAAAGCCCTGTTCACCAAAGGGCTGAAGATGACCAAACAGGAGCTGAAAGAAGAGTACAAAAATCAGGAAGGCAAGCCGGAAGTGAAAGCGCGCGTGCGGCGGCTGCAACGGCAACTGGCGATGGGGCAAATCCGCAAAGTGGTGCCGAAAGCCAACGTGGTGATAACCAACCCGACCCACTACGCCGTTGCGTTGCAGTATGACCAGTCGCGCGCCGCCGCGCCGTTTGTGGTGGCGAAAGGCACAGACGAAATCGCGCTCTATATTCGCCAGGTCGCCACCGAACATCAGATTGAAATCGTGGAATTCCCCCGGCTGGCGCGCTCGGTTTACTACACCACCCAGGTTAACCAGCAAATTCCGTTTCAGCTTTACCGGGCCATCGCCCACGTTCTGACCTACGTCCTGCAAATGAAACTCTGGCGCGACGGCGCACAGCCGCGCCCGGCGCTGAACAGACATATTTCCATTCCCAAAGAGGTGCTTAAACTGGATGGCGAAAACAACTAAATCGTTCCTCACGCTGCTGCGCGGCGGCAATCTCGGCGTGCCGCTGGTGATCCTGTGTATTCTGGCGATGGTTATTTTGCCGCTACCGCCTGCGCTGCTGGATATTCTGTTCACCTTCAACATTGTGCTGGCGGTGATGGTGCTACTGGTGGCGGTGTCGGCAAAAAGACCGCTGGAATTCAGCCTGTTCCCGACCATTTTGCTAATCACCACTTTAATGCGCCTGACGCTCAACGTCGCCTCTACGCGCGTGGTACTGCTGCACGGGCATCTCGGCGCAGGTGCGGCGGGTAAGGTGATTGAGTCGTTTGGTCAGGTGGTGATTGGCGGCAACTTTGTCGTCGGCTTTGTGGTGTTTATCATCCTGATGATCATCAACTTTATCGTCGTCACCAAAGGAGCCGAGCGTATTTCCGAGGTTTCAGCCCGCTTTACCCTGGACGCGATGCCCGGCAAGCAGATGGCGATTGACGCCGATCTTAACGCCGGATTGATCAACCAGGCACAGGCGCAAACCCGGCGTAAAGACGTTGCCAGCGAGGCCGATTTCTACGGCGCAATGGACGGGGCGTCGAAGTTTGTGCGTGGCGATGCCATCGCCGGGATGATGATTCTGGCGATCAACCTGATCGGCGGTGTCTGTATCGGGATTTTCAAATATAACCTGAGCGCCGATGCCGCTTTCCAGCAGTATGTGCTGATGACCATCGGTGACGGGCTGGTGGCGCAGATCCCTTCCCTGCTGCTCTCCACGGCGGCGGCGATTATCGTCACCCGCGTCAGCGATAACGGCGATATCGCCCATGACGTGCGTAACCAGCTCCTGGCAAGCCCGTCGGTGCTCTACACCGCCACCGGAATTATGTTTGTGCTGGCGGTGGTGCCGGGAATGCCGCACCTGCCGTTCCTGATGTTCAGCGCCCTGCTTGGCTATACCGGCTGGCGAATGAGCAAACGCCCGCAGGCGGCAGAGGCGGAAGAGAAAAGCCTCGAAACGCTGACCCGCACCATCACCGAAACCAGCGAGCAACAGGTCAGTTGGGAAACCATTCCGCTGATTGAGCCCATCAGTTTAAGCCTCGGCTACAAGCTGGTGGCGCTGGTGGATAAAGCGCAGGGCAACCCGCTCACCCAGCGTATTCGCGGCGTCCGGCAGGTGATTTCCGACGGCAACGGCGTGCTGTTGCCGGAGATCCGCATTCGGGAAAACTTCCGCCTCAAGCCCAGTCAGTACGCCATTTTCATCAACGGCATTAAGGCTGATGAAGCGGATATTCCGGCGGATAAACTGATGGCCCTGCCCTCCAGCGAAACCTACGGCGAGATTGATGGCGTTCTGGGTAACGACCCGGCGTATGGGATGCCGGTGACCTGGATACAGCCTGCGCAGAAAGCGAAGGCGCTGAATATGGGGTATCAGGTGATCGACAGCGCCAGCGTGATTGCCACCCATGTGAACAAGATTGTGCGCAGCTATATTCCTGATTTGTTTAACTATGATGACATCACGCAGTTGCATAACCGCCTGTCGTCGATGGCTCCGCGACTGGCGGAAGATTTGAGCGCGGCGCTGAACTACAGCCAGTTGCTGAAGGTGTACCGGGCTCTGTTGACCGAAGGCGTTTCCCTGCGCGATATCGTCACCATCGCCACCGTGCTGGTCGCCAGTAGCACGGTGACCAAGGATCATATTCTGCTGGCGGCCGATGTGCGCCTGGCGCTGCGGCGCAGTATTACCCATCCGTTCGTTCGCAAGCAGGAGCTGACGGTGTATACGCTGAATAATGAGCTGGAAAATCTGCTGACCAACGTGGTGAATCAGGCGCAACAGGGCGGCAAAGTGATGCTCGACAGCGTGCCGGTTGACCCGAATATGCTCAACCAGTTCCAGAGTACGATGCCGCAGGTGAAGGAACAGATGAAAGCGGCGGGGAAAGACCCGGTGCTGCTAGTGCCGCCGCAGTTACGCCCTTTGCTGGCGCGCTACGCAAGGTTGTTTGCGCCGGGGCTGCATGTGCTGTCGTATAACGAAGTGCCGGATGAGCTGGAGTTGAAGATTATGGGGGCGTTGATGTAAGAATCCGGCACCAGTGCACAATTGCCGGATGCGGCGTGAACGCCTTATCCGGCCTACGGTTAAGGCACAAATTTGTAGGCCGGATAAGCGTAAGCGCATCCGGCATCGGTGCATATTGCCGGATGCGGCGTGAACGCCTTATCCGGCCTACGGTTAAA
>NZ_PYQM01000005.1:0-175175 GCF_003027595.1 Escherichia sp. 20412-1
AACCAGTTGAGCGGATTCGCGTTTAAACTCTGCGCTGAAATTTCTTTTTTTCATTGGAGCACCTGTGTTGTTCTGAGGTGAGCATATCACCTCTGTTCAGGTGGCCAAATTTAGTGTGCCACTACAAGTCAGCCTATTTTCGTTATGCGTCCGACTAACAACGACGGACAGACTGCTATCTATACGCTTAGTTTGTGTTCTGAGGTTTAATATCAGGCGTGAGCAATCACGCCATATCCTTCTTCTTGATGCAGTAAAAAGTGACGTGCGATACGCCAGCCAGTTCCATCACTTTCGCGGGTTTGTGCCCTGCACTGAGTAATGATTTAACAACTTCCCGCGCCCTTTTATCCTTAGCTTTACAAACATACATACCAGCAGCTTTTGCTTGCTTTTGTCGTGCTCGACAAGTCTCATAATCCTGACGGGTCCTAGTAGCCAGCATATCGCTCAGCTTTGTGCTTAAAAACACTGTGTTATCAGTGGGTAGCAATTTTAAGAGATTCAATCATAAATATCCCAAAACTATTATTCAATTTGATGCGATAGCATATAATCTTTAATTAGAAACTCATCATACTTAGCGGGTAACAGAGCAACTTCCCCCCATCCAAGCTGAGGAGTCATATATCCCATCCCAACCGCATTGACTTTGCTATAAAAAATAACCAGCCGCCCAAGGTTTTTTTCATTAAAAAAGCCTCTCCCATCAGCAGTATCATTAGTAATCCTTATTCTAAAATCTTTAAATGGCGCTCCTTGCTTGATCTTCAACCAAACATTGCTGTGACCTGAAAACCGCTGAATCTTCCAAAACTCACCAAAATAGAATGATGGCTCTGTACTACCCTTTTCTATATCATTGATTTCTTTTAATGAGTCACACAACCTATAACGTTTAGCTCTACTATCCTCATCAACAAGGTAGATCTCTCGATAATAATTATGATCAAAATTAACGCATAGGGATTGTACACTTGTTACCTGACTGGGAACCTTGAAAGATTCGCCATTATGGCGTGAAATAGGCAATGAAACCTCTTTCCCATTTTTTCTCTCAAAATGTGAATCAATAGGTATTGATTCATTTTCAGAATCTATTCTGGGATTATTATCTGGACGGGATTCAAGAAAACCGCTTATGACGATAAGCTCCTCGTCTTCAACTGCTTTTTTTGCATCTTCCTGAGATGAATATTTTTTGTACTGAATGGGTCCGCATCTTAAGCTACAAAAAGGTGCATTATCATCTTTAAGATGTTTATAATAAGCAGGAACGCCGTTCGTAGTAATCCCCTTATCGGGATCAGCAGGTACTCGGGTGATATGTTCATAGCAAGATGGACAGAAAAGATACCCTTTCATATATAGCGAGTAAGCCAAAGGCTCAACGGTATTTCTTTTGAGAGCAAGGAGCGTATGCTCGCCTTTAATCCAGTCCGGATCATAATATGCGTAAGCGATTCTTCGAATTGCCATCCCATCTCCTTGATAAGTATTACATTAAAAATTGCTTGTTCCAATATTACGATGAGATACCGTCAAGAAAGCCTTGAGCATAGGCAGCAGGAGACTCTTGTGCCGACAATTCCCTACTTGGCTTTCAGGAAGGGAATCTAAATCAATATGAGGGGCTCATATCTTCTGGTTCCTGCCTGGTATCCTCTTTCATAAGCACAACCGCAGCACTTATGTCTTCCTACTCCTCCTGATCATCAGGCAGATGTTCAAAAAAATTCCAGTAACGATGTTCATCTTCACAGTTAGCCATAACTTATCCTTCCTTAGTAAAACTATATGAATAACCCCCTGCTATTTTTCAAGACAATCCTAAAGACTTTTTGATCACCATCACAAATGGATAGAAACTAATCCGTATTATGCCCAACACAGTCCGTCAATAACGTAACAAACTGAATTTAGTGGAAATGTGTGCAAATATCGCTGTGTGATCCCTGCTCCGCTTTTCTCGTGTCCAACTACTTGTTGCAAATGCGCTAAGTTATCAACCCAACCAGCTAAACAAGTTGAAATCATCGTATGCCGGAAACTATGCACCAAGCGCCGCTGCCCATAATCATCAAGATAAGGAATATCAAGCTGATCACGAACATCTGAAAGAACTTTACCTATCTTTGACATATTTCGACCTGAGACTTCCGAAAAGATTTTCTCTTTCCATTGGCGGTTAACAAAATCCAGAAACCCCCACTCAATCAGTTTGGGATGAATCACTACCTGTCTTGTAGCATTCTCAGTTTTACCCAGCCTTCCTTCCTCGATCAGGAGATAATACCGCTGGCTATCCTCATCAAATTTGATCTGCGACTTCTCCAGTTTAGCAATCTCACCTCTTCTGGCTCCTGTGTACGCCAACAACAAAGTGATCCACTTCTGCCATCCATCAGGCTGCTTTAGTGCCCATCCTACAAATTTTTTCATTTCTGCTGCACTGTATGCACCAAACCTAGCTTTAGATGGTGCCGCTACTATTCCATCAGTCGGAGACTTAGATAGAATATCTTTGCTTTCAGTCAAAAATGTTTTGAATAACGATTTGTAGATTTTAAGGTGCTTATGTACAGCCTCAGCACCAACTAAATCCTCTGGCAGCACATCATCACATTCGATTAGTTGCTGAATAGTCATTGACCTATACGGTTGCACTACACGCTTTGGTAAGTTTTCGACAGTTTCCATTACTCGCTTAATATCTTGTTTGGTGATTACCGTTACCTCTGTTTCTTTTCCCAAGACAACAAGCAATACCTCCATATAACGCTCATTTGCCATTGAGATCGATTTTGTCCAATTTCGACCTCTTTCCTCCTTGTACATAGCCCACGCATCAGCAAGTGTTAGCACCTTTTCCGGTTTGGCTGGTGGTTGAAGCTGCAAAACTTCTTTAGAAATATTGTTCAATTGCTGAGGGAATGGCAATGGAATCATTACGTTACGTGACGAAGCGATCAAGTTTGAAACAAACTTATTAAATTGCGGCAACGGAGTAGCGAGTGATTTAACGAAAGGAATGTACGGAGTAAGGCCAATCATCAACACCGATGCTTCGCGATAACTGTCAGTAAAAAGTGATTTTTTGTATATCCGACCATCCGAAAGCCGGATTTGTAGATAGTAATTACCGTTTCGCTGAAATGTGTATGGGAGAGTTCTTGACCTCATAAACGACCCCTTTTTGTACCTTAACAGCATGATTTATGGTCAAAAAGAGATGCAACCACATAATTTTCAAGACTATTTTGGCCCCCTACGCTGGCATTATCCAGATCAGGTGATACGGGTATTTCTCAGCCTTCACGCAGAAGGGCACCCCGAGCCGTTTGGTTGCGATGATGGATCGCAGATAAGGATGGTAAGGCCCCGCGCACACGTTGTAAACGAGGAAAAACGACGATATTACAATAACGTTGTGAAATTATTTTATATAAGAATCCAGCACCTTCAGAACGACATCCAGATCTTCTTCACGCTTTAATTCATCGCCCTGATGAACAATGTGTTCCGTCAGATGGCCTTTAATCACTTCTCGCATCAAGCCGTTTACCGCACCACGAATGGCGGCAATCTGTTGTAGTACGGCAGCACATTCGTGCGGCTCGTCGAGCATTTTCTTGAGCGCAACAACCTGTCCCTGAATCTTACTGGCGCGCGCTTTCAGTTTCTGTTTGTCACGGATGGTATGAGACATGGCAACACCTGGTTAACAAGATAATGAAAAATCATAGCACTATTAATCTACTGGGGGGGTAGTATCATGTACTGGGGGGGAGTAGAATCAGGGCGTCGATTTAATACTAAGAATTATTATCATGACCGAATTTACCACTCTTCTTCAGCAAGGAAACGCCTGGTTTTTCATCCCCAGCGCCATCTTACTTGGTGCGCTTCATGGGCTGGAGCCAGGGCACTCAAAAACGATGATGGCAGCGTTTATCATCGCCATTAAAGGCACCATTAAACAGGCGGTGATGCTTGGACTGGCGGCAACTATTTCACATACGGCGGTGGTTTGGTTGATTGCCTTTGGCGGGATGGTGATCAGCAAACGCTTTACTGCGCAGTCAGCGGAGCCGTGGCTTCAGTTGATTTCCGCGGTGATCATTCTTGGCACCGCATTCTGGATGTTCTGGCGTACCTGGCGCGGCGAAAGAAACTGGCTTGAGAATATGCACGAGCATCACCATCATGACCATGAACATCATCACCATCACGAGCATGGTCAGAGCGACGAGTATCAGGATGCTCATGCGCTGGCTCATGCCAGTGACATTAAACGACGCTTTGATGGTAGAGAGGTCACCAACTGGCAAATTTTGCTGTTTGGCTTAACCGGCGGGCTTATCCCCTGCCCTGCGGCAATAACAGTGTTGTTGATTTGCATTCAGTTGAAAGCCCTCACATTGGGTGCAACTCTGGTCGTCAGTTTCAGCATCGGCCTGGCATTAACGCTGGTCACCGTAGGCGTTGGCGCAGCAATCAGTGTTCAGCAGGTTGCAAAACGCTGGAGCGGATTTAACACCCTCGCTAAACGTGCCCCCTATTTTTCCAGTCTGTTAATTGGTTTAGTCGGATTGTATATGGGAGTGCATGGCTTTATGGGTATTATGAGATAAAACAATCACCTGGGCTTCGTTATCCCTTTAGCCCAGGATGATTCTTAAATCAGCTTATTCCGCTCACTTCTCGCTCAATGAGGATGCTTTTGCTGCATCCTTTCATTTACACTTTTTACGAAATCATGGGATCACTAACAAAATATCTCTTGTCGGTTATATTGTATGGCAGGAAAGATATGCGACTGATTTTACTGATCCCCAAAGTGGAGAGTATATGACCATAAAAAATAAGATGTTGCTGGGTGCGCTTTTGCTGGTAACCAGCGCAGCATGGGCCGCACCAGCCACCGCGGGTTCGACCAATGCCTCGGGAATTTCGAAGTATGAGTTAAGCAGTTTCATTGCTGACTTCAAGCATTTCAAACCAGGTGACACCGTACCAGAAATGTACCGTACCGATGAGTACAACATTAAGCAGTGGCAGTTGCGTAACTTACCCGCACCTGACGCTGGAACCCACTGGACCTATATGGGCGGTGCATATGTGCTGATCAATGATACCGACGGAAAAATCATTAAAGCCTACGACGGTGAGATTTTTTATCATCGCTAAAAAAAGCCCCCTCGGAGAGAGGGGGAAATGCAGACACCTTATTATTTTTTATTATTAGCCACTTGCTCGTCTTGTTTGTTATTAGTCGTATTTCACGTTGATCAGTGCAGTTGCCTCAAGTGCACCCGATTTAACTTTATTTTTATCGTATACATAGTAACTGGCCAGGACAGGTATATTAATAATATTACTATTTAAAGGAGCTCCGGGTTTATCTGTTTTCCATAATGATGTCGCCGCGCCCTGATCGCCGCTAGCAGAAATTTTGATGGCTGCTTCAGTCCCTTTTGGTGGTTCTTTTAGATCCAAAACAAATCCTACACCATTATCTATGTTGCCACGCAAAATTGTATTGCTTCCTGTAACTAAGTCACTGCTAGAAAGATATACGACCATATTCCGCGATGCTTGTTTTGTGCCGCCGAAAAGATTATCACACTTCAACGTAATTATTCCTTCCTTACTGTTCGCCGTAATCTTTCCCTGACTTCTGAGTTGGGACAAGGCAATATCATCTACTTTTATTATTGTGTTTTCAGGCTTACAGGTCGTATTTTTAGGATAATAGGAAATACTTAACCCAAGCGTAAATGTATCCCCCGCCAGTTTACTGGTGAGATAACTTACACACCAGTTAATCTTCAATGTCTTACAAATACCCAACCAAAAGTCAATGGATGAAGATGACTCACCGCCAATATTTGCAATCACAGTATCTGAAATAAACCAGGTAGGTTTTCTTTCTCCAGTAAAATCAGGTGTACCTTTGGATATTTTAACCACATAGGGTAATACTGCCTGCGCATTGCTGGATTTCCCAATCGTGTCACTGGTTTTACCTAAAGACTCTATTTTAACCTTTAACTTTTCGCTATTACCAAAAGGTCCAACTTCAACCCAATCACTTTGGATATTTTTATAGACTATTTTATCCGTGCTCGTATCACAAGATATCCCCGTAAACACGACACTTTTACTAAAGGAAACCTCATTCGCTAAAATCTCCCCCACATTAATACTATCAGTAATATTTAATGATGCAGTGGTACGACATCCAGCCCAGGTAAAATTAGCCCATAAAATAAAAATTAGTAACATTCCATTTCTGAAAATCATATTCCACCTCTCACCGACAGATATAATTTTTACTTTCATCAATCTCTTTACCGAAGGTGATTGTGCATGAAAGCCCTTGTTGCTTATCAATTGCCACATTAACCGCTGGTGGTATTTCATTGGTGCGAATAAAAAGCTGACTTCCCTGGCCGACAACGCCAATATTATGACCGTGGATATCATTGACTTCGTAGCCAAATGTTAACGGTTGCCCATCCACTCTTAATGCTTTTATAAACCAGGGTTTGCGTTGATCGGTGTCGAAATTGACCAGAACGACCGCGCCGCGATAAGGGGCGGCAATTTTACGGTTACCGCGTAATTCTGTTTCACTGTCACTTTGCGATACATCCAGCATCAGGTGATTTTCCCGATGAGGAGTTATTCCGTCGTATATCACGACACCATTACGGTTCGTGGTGCGATATTTTTGCCCATTCACATAAGCATCTTTAATTCCCGGCGCATGCATCACGGCAAAAGTTTCAGAAAGACGATTCGCCAGATTAACGCCACCCGACCAGGCGACAATGCCCCCTGAAACACTGGCTCCAGCCTGCCGATAATTACTCGACTGACTATAACTGCCATTCACTGTCGCCACAGGCGCGTTCCAGGTTAAATTCGCCCCTGCTGTCGTTTCATTTCCCTGATGTTGATGACTCAGGTTGACACCATAATTGAACTGATCTCGACTCCCTACTGTTCCTGATAATCCCGTATTATTTGAGGCAAAACCCTGATCATCAAACGTCGTTGAGTTAGAGATATATATTTGCCGACGAGGCGTCGTAACGTCATCTCCCCAGTCAAAGGGTATCGATATAAAAATATTAAAGCGTTTCTCTTCATGATGATTCTCGTCATATGCCTGACTTGCCGCGAGGGTATAGCTTATCCGTTGCAAATTATTGGAATAACTCAACTGATAATCTTTACTGCTGCCGCTACGCCCCCAGTAATCCCGCCATAAAGTACTTAATGACACAGATCCCCAGCCTTCTGGCATTGACTGACTCATATTGGCGGAAAAGCTATTTTTGCGACCAAAATCATTCTGGTAATAATCGGCAATGTCATAGACATCGTTTTTATCACGACGATAATTATCTTTATTATTTGCCCACACATAATCGTTAAACGTCCGGTAATCACGCGACGAATAACGCCAGGCCGCCAGACCAAAACGTGTCGATGTTTGGCTCAAAAATTTGTTATAAGCAATTTGATAACTTTGCCCGTCAAACACATCACCATTGTCTTGCTTACTGTGCGATTTAGTTGCGTCGACTGAAATTGCGCCAATGCGCGTGTTCCAACCTGTTCCCAGGGTAAACGCGTAGTAATTATTAGCAATCATTGTGCCGCCATACAGCGTCAATAAGTTATTAAAACCATACTGATAACCTGCCTGGACAAAATCACTTTGCTTGCTCGCACCTTCAATATGACTACGGCCCGCTGCAAAATCATATTTCGACACGCCGGGTTGCAGCATATTAGGTACTGCCGCATAAGGCACCAGATATGTAGTAACTGAACCATCGGCTTCCTTAACACTCACATCAAGATCCGCACCTCCGCCCGCTAACTGCAAATCACTAATCGAAAACGGGCCTGGTGGAACCTCTTTCTGATAAACGACAAAACCGTTCTGTTCAATAGTTACCAGCGCGTTACTCTGGGCAATCCCCTGTACCCGCGGGGTAAAATTTTGCTTCGAGTTTGGCAACATCTGCATATCACGAAATAACCGAACTCCGCTGAAGCGAACGGAATCAAATATATCGGCTGACGTGTACATATCACCAATACGCAGCGTGCCGAGAATTTGAGAAAATCCACGTTCCAGATACAGTGTATTGCTTTTCCACTCCCCTGTATTGTTATCTGTTTTGCTAAAACTGGCATCAGAATGCAGTTGCCACCCCAGAAAATTTAACCCGCTGTTAAAACGTACATAGGTACTTTTGCTATTTCCCGACGCTTTATAGTCGCTGTAATACTGACTCACATAATAAGAGGTGTAAACCGCATTAATTCCCCGTTCTCAGTTTTCCGGTGGAACATAGCCACTTTCCAGCTCTTCCACCCAGGCTTGCGGAACACTGAAATCGAGACGAAAAACGCCGATATCCCAGGCATAACTCCCCCCCTGAACAAGTTGCTCTAATGTTAAACATTGCTTGTCGCTGGCAAAGTTATCGGTATTAATACCTAACCGTTTGATAATATCCCTCGATAAACACGTTTCTTGCGGATTATCTTTAACGCTAATTTCATATTTACCGCGCCATTGTTTATTAACATAAATATCGATTTCATATTGGCCAGGCAAAGGTTGATTATCATCCAGACGAATATGAGCAACCTGTTGGTCTTTCATTCCCCCCATCATAAAATGGGTATCAAAGGTTTCTTCAGCCGCATAAGCTTCAATGCCGAGCAATAACGCAACGATTGCTGATGCAAGTGGGGTCATTCTCAACATAGGCAGCTCCTGCAATTAAATTTTGTCACTAATATAGTTGCCATGATCATCAATAATGGTCAGATGCCAGCTATTTGCATTATTATTTTTTACGTTAACACTCTGACTTTCTAATGGTGCAATCATGATAGTTTCATAATTAACTTTGACATTATTGGCTTTTACATCAGAAATCGTTACCCAATTCGCTGAGTCATTTTTTATCACCAAATGATTACCACTGCGATTCACCAGCAATTTTTTAAATATTGCTTTGTTTACCGGTGGGATACCCGCCGGTCGATAAAACAATTTAATTCTGTTTTGCATCGCAAACTTCAGTGCATTTTTGCCTTCTTGTTCTGGACTATTTGGTGGAATATCCAGAATATTCAGATAAAAAATACTCTCTTTATTAGTGGGCAGTTTATTCGGCATGATTTTAATTTTTACTTGCTGCCCGGAATTTGCCCCTATTTTTGCCACTGGTGGCGTTAACATAAAAGGAACCTGGATTTTTTCTGGTGGGAGTGAAGTATCACCATCATCAATCCACGCCTGAAGCAGCGAAGAGCGATCACCCTGATTCATCAACTGTATCATCACTTCTTTTTTTTCTGCCGGGTAAATAATACGTGTCCCGTAGATAACAACTCCGGCATGTGCAGGAAAAACCATCGAAGAGATGAGCAAGGGTAATAATCCTTTCATCTTAATTCCTCTTTAAATTAAAAAGCCGCCATGGGGATAGCGGCCATGTCTATTACCTGGAGAAACTTGCAAATTTATTTAATTATTAATCCTGGGCTACACGCATAACTAAAGAAGATACTACATCACCTGATTGCACTGAGTTTTCTGTCAGTTTCAGATATTTCGCTTTAAACGGGATCGCATATTGACCATCCGCTGTTTTATAACTTTCAATATTAAAAGGTGCAGAAACATCCAGGACATCGCTGTTATCACCTAAATAGAGATAGTAGCCCACGGTATCGTTACTACTGGCTATAGCTTTATCGTTGCCAATTATTTTATCGTTGGTAATCAACGAAAGTTTTACACCAGCAACCTCTTTCGGACAGCTAATTTTTAACATGCTACTGGTTACACCGACCGCATCATCATAGGTAGAATATTTAGATTTACCATCAAAGACAGTAGTTGGTACAGTCGGCATATTAATACTTACTGAATCACCACCTGCTTCGAATTTACATGGGGACTCTGCAATATTCCCTTTAATGGTTAAAGTCCCGGTATCAACATCAGCAGCAAATACCTCAGCACTCATGAAAAAAGAAGAAAAGACAGCGGCAGCAATAATTGAACGTTTCATAACATGTTCCTTAATAGAATTTATTTTTGGTTGTTAAGAGTCTGTATCTCCTGGTAACAAATTTCTCACGCTTCAAAAGTTACCGCAATGTAAACATATTGTTTTATTGATTTAAAGCAAATTAACTATTGCAATATAAACACAACAAATAGCTAATGATATTAAATATTTATCAAATCTATTAATTAATACGAATTACTGTAGCTGTCATTTTTAATATCAATAAAAAAGCTGAAATCATTCACATGAATGATTTCAGCTTTCTAAACTCTTTAACCCCGATATTGCCAGATTTAATCGTAGCGATTTAAAACGATTTGCCGTTTGTTCCCATTACCCGCAGCAACCAGCTCTGTCGTGACGCCTTTTACCGGTGAAGAAATCCGATACCGGGAATCAACGCTTTGCAATACCTGACCGCAATGCTGTCGGGGCTGGCTATTAACAATATCCATACTGCATGTCGGGGGGCTGATCCTGCCATTGATAGTTAATGTGGCGGTATCTGATGAAAACGCGGGAGACGCCAATCCATAGGCGAGAAAAATAATTCCTGACAGCCAATACTTATTCATTGAACGTTATCCCTGTAGTAAAGGTTATGCCTGGATAGATTGAGTGCATAACAAACTATAGCTGTACATCCACTACACAGCCACGAAGGATGGTAAATGGGCATTGCCTGCACGATCAATCTACTTTGTTCAGTTTCGGACGAAGATCCGCAGAATATTCGCAGCATTAAAAAAGCTGTTCATTATAGCTGCAAAAATAAATACACCGCATCAATGTAACATTGCTGCGGTGTATGAAGTGTACCCAGAAAGGTTAATACGCGTTAGACTGCGCGGAAGGAGATCTCGCCAGGAATAACTTCTCCCTGCCAGTAGAGCTGGGCAGCAACGCGGTCAGCCAGTTGACGATAGATAGCGGTAAATTCGCTCTCCGGACGGCTGATAACGGTCGGTGTGCCTTTGTCGAGGTCTTCACGCAGGCTAATGTGCAACGGCATCTGACCCAGCAACTGCGTGTGATATTTCTCAGCCAGTTTCTCTGCACCACCGGTGCCAAAAATCGGCTCGTGATGACCACAATTACTGCAGATATGCACGCTCATGTTCTCGACAATGCCCAGTACCGGCACTTCGACTTTCTCGAACATCACAATGCCTTTTTTCGCATCAATCAATGCGATGTCTTGCGGCGTAGTGACCACTACAGCACCGGTCACTGGAATATTCTGCGCCAGTGTCAATTGAATATCACCGGTGCCTGGCGGCATATCAAGCACCAGATAGTCCAGATCGGGCCATAAGGTTTCTTGCAACATTTGCATCAGCGCCTTGCTGGCCATCGGGCCGCGCCACACCATCGCATTGTCGTCAGTGACCAGATAACCAATCGAGTTGGTTGCCAGACCATGAGACATAATCGGCGCCATGTGAGTGCCGTCCGGCGAGGTCGGACGCTGATTTTCTGCCCCCAGCATGGTTGGGATCGACGGGCCATAAATGTCGGCATCCAGAATGCCGACTTTCGCTCCTTCCGCCGCCAGCGCCAGCGCCAGGTTTACCGCCGTGGAGGATTTACCCACGCCGCCTTTGCCGGAACTGACCGCGATAATGTTCTTCACGCCGTTAATTCCCGGCTGATTTTTAACGCGTTTCAGCGTGGCAATGCTATGCGACAGTTTCCAGTCGATAGCTTTTGCCCCGGTGATACGCAGCAATTCGGCGCTACATTGCTCTTTTAACTCTTCGAACGCGCTATGCCAGACGAACGGCATAACCAGTTCCACATGCAGCGTGTCGTCCATCCAGGCGACATGATGCAATGCTTTCAGCGTGGTGAGGTTATGCTTCAGGGTTGGGTGCTGAAAATTAGCCAGTGTCCCGGCGACCATTGCGCGCAAGGCTTCTGGTGATTTGGCCTGGGATTGTTCGTTCATCCCGACTCCTTATTTATATAGATAAACCATCAGCTAAATAGTTTACCTGAAGAAAATAGATAAGTACTTACTTAACATTTTCCCATTTGGTACTATCTAACCCCTTTTCACTACTAAGAAGTAATGCCTACTATGACTCAAGTCGCGAAGAAAATTCTGGTGACGTGCGCACTGCCGTACGCTAACGGCTCAATCCACCTCGGCCATATGCTGGAGCACATCCAGGCTGATGTCTGGGTCCGTTACCAGCGAATGCGCGGCCACGAAGTCAACTTCATCTGTGCCGACGATGCGCACGGTACGCCGATCATGCTGAAAGCTCAGCAACTCGGTATCTCCCCGGAGCAGATGATTGGCGAAATGAGTCAGGAGCATCAGACTGATTTCGCAGGCTTTAATATCAGCTATGACAACTATCACTCAACGCACAGCGAAGAGAACCGCCAGTTGTCGGAGCTTATTTACACTCGCCTGAAAGAGAACGGTTTTATTAAAAACCGCACTATCTCTCAGTTGTACGACCCGGAAAAAGGCATGTTCCTGCCGGATCGTTTTGTGAAAGGCACCTGCCCGAAATGTAAAGCGCCAGATCAATACGGCGATAACTGTGAAGTATGCGGTGCGACTTACAGCCCGACTGAACTGATTGAACCGAAATCGGTGGTTTCTGGCGCTACGCCGGTAATGCGTGATTCCGAACACTTCTTCTTTGATCTGCCCTCTTTCAGCGAAATGTTGCAGGCATGGACCCGCAGCGGCGCGTTGCAGGAACAGGTGGCAAACAAAATGCAGGAGTGGTTTGAATCCGGTCTGCAACAGTGGGATATCTCCCGCGACGCGCCTTACTTCGGTTTTGAAATTCCGAACGCGCCGGGTAAATACTTCTATGTCTGGCTGGATGCGCCGATTGGCTACATGGGTTCCTTCAAGAATCTGTGCGACAAGCGCGGCGATACCACCAGCTTCGATGAATACTGGAAGAAAGATTCCACCGCCGAGCTGTACCACTTCATCGGTAAAGATATCGTTTACTTCCACAGCCTGTTCTGGCCAGCCATGCTGGAAGGCAGCAACTTCCGCAAGCCGACCAACCTGTTTGTTCACGGCTATGTGACGGTGAACGGCGCGAAGATGTCCAAATCTCGCGGCACGTTCATTAAAGCCAGCACCTGGCTGAATCACTTTGACGCTGACAGCCTGCGCTACTACTACACCGCGAAGCTCTCTTCACGCATCGATGATATCGACCTGAACCTGGAAGATTTTGTTCAGCGTGTGAATGCCGATATCGTTAACAAAGTGGTTAACCTGGCCTCCCGTAACGCGGGCTTCATTAACAAGCGTTTTGACGGTGTGCTGGCAAGCGAGCTGGCTGACCCTGAGCTGTACAAAACCTTTACCGATGCCGCTGAAGTGATTGGCGAAGCGTGGGAAAGCCGCGAATTTGGTAAAGCTGTGCGCGAAATCATGGCGCTGGCTGACCTGGCTAACCGCTATGTTGACGAGCAGGCTCCGTGGGTGGTGGCGAAACAGGAAGGCCGCGATGCTGACCTGCAGGCGATTTGCTCGATGGGTATTAACCTGTTCCGTGTGCTGATGACGTATCTGAAGCCGGTTCTGCCGAAACTGACTGAACGTGCGGAAGCGTTCCTGAATACGGAACTGACCTGGGATGGTATCCAGCAACCGCTGCTGGCACATAAAGTGAATCCGTTCAAAGCACTGTATAACCGCATCGACATGAAGCAGGTTGAAGCACTGGTGGAAGCATCCAAAGAAGAAGTGAAAGCCACCGCCGCGCCAGTTACTGGCCCGCTGGCAGACGATCCGATTCAGGAAACCATCACCTTTGATGACTTCGCCAAAGTTGACCTGCGCGTGGCGCTGATCGAAAACGCAGAGTTTGTTGAAGGTTCTGACAAGCTGCTGCGCCTGACGCTGGATCTCGGCGGTGAAAAACGCAATGTCTTCTCCGGCATTCGTTCTGCTTATCCAGACCCACAAGCGTTGATTGGTCGTCACACCATTATGGTGGCTAACCTGGCGCCGCGTAAGATGCGCTTCGGTATCTCCGAAGGCATGGTGATGGCTGCCGGTCCTGGCGGGAAAGATATCTTCCTGTTAAGCCCGGATGCCGGTGCTAAACCGGGTCATCAGGTGAAATAATTCCCCTTCAAGGCGCTGCATCGACAGCGCCTTTTCTTTATAAATTCCTAAAGTTGTTTTCTTGCGATTTCGTCTCTCTCTAACCTGCATAAATACTGTTAGCATCTGTATTCAACTGGATAAAAGCACAGGAATGCAGAATGAGACAGTTTATCTATCAGGACGAAAAATCACATAAATTCTGGATGGTGGAGCCGCATGGCAACGAGCTGCATATCAGTTGGGGCAAAGTTGGCACCAACGGACAAAGCCAGGTAAAAAACTTTGCGGACGCTGCAGCAGCGGAAAAAGCGGAGCTGAAGCTGATTGCGGAGAAAACGAAAAAAGGCTATGTGGAAGACGCTTCGGCAAATGTGAATCTCCCGCCAGCCACCAAAGCCAGAGTCACTCCTGAAGTTGAAACTCCTCCTGTAAATAAGAATAAATGCCCCTGGCTTGCTGATGATGCGACGATTCCGGTAACTGACGATATTAATCGATTTGCTTTTCCTCATCGCCGCAGGCCGAGAGAAATCGGTTACCTGTATAAAGATGGTGAAATATGGAAGCGCATCGCAGATAACACCAGGGCATATGACCCCGACAACAATTACCGCTCTTATCCTGAAAACTGGCAGCTAGCGTTTGCCGAGTTACAAAGGCGAATTCTGGATAATCAACAAACAGGGAGTGTGCAATCTGATGCTGCATTGCTCTGGAGTTTCTGGAACTCTTACTCTGCAGATGAACTGGTCGATGACTTAGTCATTCGCTGTGGACTGGAAACTACCGTTGAAATCGCTCTTCGTGCTCTTCAACTAAAATATAAACCAGTAAAAACTGACGTCACGACCATAATTCCTCCTGATCTCGAAGCAGAATCGCTACCGAGTTGGCATCAGCGTCTATGCCATTATCTTTCACTCGCTTCAGAAGATGAGTGGCAACGCTGTGTAGATAAAGTACTTACCGCCATTCCCTCGCTCTCCCCGGCACGGCAACCTTTTGCGGCGTTACTGATCCCTGAACGCCCGGATATTGCCAATGCCATGGCGCTACATTATGCAGATCAAAACGTTCCGGCGATGACCTGGTTATGTATGATAGCAAGCGATGACGTTGCCCTGGCTACGCTGGAAAAATATGGTTTCCCTCCACTGTATAATGATTTCCGCAATTATCTGGCTACGTTACTGGCAAATAATGGAGTGCACGGTGTAAGCCGAATTCTTCTCAAGCTACCTGTCGAGTATCCCGTAAAATACACAGACCTTTTCACTCACATACATGCCAACGCTGAAAATCTTGTCAAATGGTTATGGAAAACGAATCACCCGGATGCGATTCAAATTCTGATCCTTGGTGTAATTGGCAAGAAAAAGCACCTGGAATACTTAAGCAAAGCCTGCCAAAAACATCCCGCTGCGGCTATTGCCGCTTATGCAACTTTACTGGCAATACATGAAGATGCACAGTGGCGTAACGCACTTGTCAAACTGATTACCGCCACGCCAGAGTTGGTATGTGACGTTATTCCCTGGGTTAATGCTAAAGCGGCAGGCATATTATCTGAATGTCGTCCGCACCTGTGACTGATGAATGTGAATATGCCACTGCGGATATGTTGCCGGAGCTGTTTACCGCTCCACCGTGGGTAATAAATAAGAAAAAGAATGCAATACCCGTATTTGATTTACCGGTGCTTCCAGTTCCTGCCGTCACTGATATCACACCAGGAATTACAGAGTTAATCAGTCATACTGACATATCCAGATTCAGTGAAATCGCGAAATTTCAGGCATCACAGCAAACATTATTTACCGATCTGCCACTAATTGAAAAGGAAAGCTGGGAAACGTCTTTCATCCCTTTAACGCCAGAACAGCAAATCCTTTGGCGACTGGGGTTTAAGGAATGGCGCAGAACCGGAGAAGAACAATACGAAAAAAAATAATGCCACAAAGCGCAGTTGATGCCCTGTTACGTTTCGATTTCCCCGCGCTGAAAGCAGAGTTTGCGCAATACCATAACAAAGGAAGCAGACACTGGCAGTTGTACGCGCTCTGCTTCCTACCCACTCAGCATGCTATTTATTTTCTCAATCAAATAATTAATGAAGAGCAATTCTCCGGCGAGAGAGAAATTCTGGCGATTTTTGGTGACGCGGCCATTCCTGCGTTTATGAAATGTCTGCAACGTAAGCCACAACAGTTGTGGATATTCACCCTTTTCCTGGGCGTCAGCGAATTAGCATTACCGATGGCGCAGCGATTACAGAAAAAAATGTCTGCTGAAGATGCCCGAAAATGGCTGGTTAACTTCCCACGCCATGCAACCGCCGGGCTACTTCCTGTGGCACTGGGCAAACAAGGAAAAGATCGTGATTGTGCCCGCCAGGCACTCCGCCTGCTGGTGAAATTAAACCAGCGAGAAACGATTGAGGAAATCGCCCAAGGGTATAATCAACCTGATGTTTTAGCTGCGCTGGCAACATTATTTGATAGCGACCCGCTGGAAGAATATCCCGCTAAAATCGCCCCACTGCCCGGCTTTTATCAGTTCAGCTTATGGCGCAGACCACGGCTTAAAAGTAACAACCTGCCTCTGCCAGATGACGCTATGCGCCACCTCGGCACAATGTTGAGCTTTCCTCGCGACATTACCCCCTACGCTGGGCTGGCGATCATCAAAGAAACCTTCACCCGCGAATCACTGGCTGACTTTGGTTGGGATCTGTATACCGCATGGACGGAAGCTGGCGCACCCGCAAAAGAAAATTGGGCATTTACCTCGCTGGGGATTTTAGGCAATGACGACACCGCGCGTAAACTAACCCCGCTCATCCGCGCCTGGCCGGGTGAATCCCAGCATAAAAGAGCTGTTTATGGTTTGGATGTGCTAGCCAATATCGGTAGCGATATTGCGCTGATGTTGCTTAATGGTATTGCGCAAAAGATTAAATTCGTTGCATTACAAGAACATGCCAGCGACAAAATCAACATGGTCGCTGAAAATCGCGGACTGACAATGGCCGAACTGGAAGACCGCCTGGCACCGGATTTAGGGCTTGATATCAACGGCTCGCTGACACTGGATTTCGGCTCACGCCAATTCACCGTTGGTTTTGATGAAACCTTAAAACCCGTCGTGCGCGACAAAAACGGCAAAGTTCTGAAAGATTTACCTAAACCCAACCAGAGTGATGATAAAACACTGTCAACTGACGCAGTTATCCTCTTCAAACAGTTGAAAAAAGATGTTCGTGCTATCGCCAACCAGCAAATTACCCGTCTGGAACAAGCCATGTGCCAGCGCAGACGCTGGACGGCAGAGCAGTTCCGTCTCTTTCTGGTGGAACATCCGCTGATGTGTCACTTAACCCGACGGCTATTATGGGGAGTATATAACGATGAAAACACCCTTATAGCCTGTTTCCGCGTGGCAGAAGACAGCACCTACAGCGATGCACAAGATGAGCTATTCACGCTGCCAGCAGGAAACATCGGTATTCCGCATGTGCTGGAAATTCCCGCTGAATCCGCCGCTGCATTCAGGCAAATTTACGCTGATTACGAACTACTTCCCCCCTTCCAACAGCTCGATCGTGGTAGTTATCGTCTTGCTGATAATGAACGTAGCGCCCACGAACTGACGCGCTGGCAAGGACGTCTTTGCCAGGCCGGTCGCATTGTCGGACTGGAGCGCCGAGGCTGGCAACGTCTGGAAGAAAGCGGCAGTGTTTATGCGATGCGCAAATCTACTCCTTATGGCGATCTCGAACTTGAAACAGAACCTTTTTCATTGATTTACGGCGAAACGGGATATGGCGACCTGCTACCTGTTGAAAGCGTAAAAATGACTTCACCAGGGGAACGCTACAGTACACAGCCCTCGCTCACGTTCTCCGCGCTTGATGCCATCACCGCCAGCGAACTGATTAACGATATTGAATCACTGTTTGATTAAAAGGACTTTGCAATGAAAACCTATATTTATCAGGACGAAAAATCACATAAATTCTGGGCGGTTGAGCAGCAAGGCAACGAGTTGCATATCAGTTGGGGTAAGGTCGGCACCAACGGGCAAAGCCAGGTCAAAAACTTTGCGGACGCTGCGGCGGCGGAAAAGGCAGAGCTGAAACTGATTGCGGAGAAAACAAAAAAGGGATATGTGGAACAAGCGGAGACAAATGCTAAATTAACAGCGGTGTCAGTGAAAAAAGAATCTGTCGCAGCGAAAAAACAGGAAGACACCATAAATGATCATCAGGTAGCGGCGAACAATTTTCCCTGGTTAGCAGACAACGATCCCATTATTCTTCCCCCAAATATTGCTCGCTATGCTCTCAGCCACCGCCTTTGGCCGGGAGATCCGGTAAAAAAACCAACCCAACCTGAGAAACAAAATTTAATTTCTCGGCTGGCAAATCGAACCTACAACTATTATAAGAATCTGACTTTCGATTACAGCTCATGCTCCGATGAATGGAGTAATGCCATCAGTCAGGCAATCAGCTTAATTAATGCACGAAAGCCTGAGATGTCTGCACGTACTATGGCTGTACTTACCTTACTGGAAATTTGTTTTTGTCAAAGCTGGAATGATGAAACCTCATCCGAGTTGTTGGATGAAATTGTAAGCACCTTCGGTATTGAATACGCAACTGAAACTGTCATCTACTGGTGGCAAATTGATTTCGATTTTGATTATAAAAAGGAACATTTGACCTTCTTTATTAATAATTCAGATTACAGCCAGGATAACTATAGAAGGAATAGAGACAACTTTAGTTTACGTCTGCGTAAACATTTATCGCTGGCTGAAGAGGAAGTCTGGCAAAATTGCATTGCCAAATTACTCGTTGCGTTGCCGCATATATCACTCTATCGCCAGCCGTTAATTGCTATTTTAATACCAGAAATACCCGAAGTGGCTCATGATATCGCACGCCAGTTGCATCAAGTGATGAACATTCCACAACTGGAAATGTTAAAACTTGTAGCGACAGATCCACAAATACTGGAAATATTAGAGCCATATCAGGATACTAATGTATTTGGAAGAAGTTGGTCTGCCACTGTACTGCGAGAACAAGGCATCAAGGCTCTTACTCGCCTGCTTCCCTATGCTGGCGAAGATAATTGCGGTGACGTACTAAAATGTATCAATCATCCGCTGGCTGTTACGGGACTTATAGACGCCGCAGATTATAATAAACGTTGTTATGACCGACTGATAAAAAGTGCCGAAAGTTTTCCTTCTGCCACAATAGCGGCATTAGCCGAAGCATTAATAAAAAATAACGATCAACGTAAACATACTTTGCTGGTTTCACTACTTAATGCAAATCCTTTATTGGTCGAAAAATTAGGCCAATGGCTATCGTCACAAGCTGCGAAATTAGTACATCAATGCCAACAATTGCTGAATAGTCGCGATGAAGATTTCGCAAACTCAGAAATTCTGCCAACGGTGTTAGTCTCGCCGCCGTGGGTGGTTCGAAATAAAAATGACGACAACAGTCCTTTGGCTAAATACCCGGCGAAAATTCCCTCTTTACCGCTATTTTATCAACCTTCGTTATGGACACGCCCGGTACTAAAAAATAGTAGCAAGATATTACCAGATAACGCCCTCCTCCACCTCGGTGAAATGCTTCGCTTCCCTCAGGAAGAAGCACTGTATCCGGGATTATTACAGGTGAAAGATGCCTGTACCCCAGACTCACTGGCTGAATTTGCCTGGGATCTGTTTATCGCCTGGCAGACTGCTGGCGCGCCGTCGAAAGAGAGTTGGGCATTCAGTGCGTTAGGTGTTCTCGGTAACGATGACACCGCCCGCAAACTAACGCCGCTTATTCGCGTCTGGCCTGGCGAATCCCAGCATAAACGCGCCACCGTCGGGCTGGATATTCTCGCCGCTATCGGCAGTGACATTGCCCTGATGCAACTTAACGGTATCGCCCAGAAGCTGAAATTCAAAGCATTGCAGGAGCGGGCAAAAGAAAAAATTGCCAGCATTGCCGAAAGCCGCGAACTGACAGTAGCAGAACTTGAAGACCGGTTAGCCCCGGATTTGGGGCTGGATGATAACGGCTCCCTGCTGCTGGATTTCGGCTCGCGTCAGTTCACCGTCAGCTTTGATGAAACCCTAAAACCGTTTGTGCGCGATGCGTCTGGCAGCCGCCTGAAAGACCTGCCCAAACCGAACAAAAGCGATGATAAAACGCTGGCTGCCGATGCCGTTAACCGCTTTAAACTGCTGAAAAAAGATGCCCGTACCGTCGCCGCTCAACAGGTAGCAAGGCTGGAATCAGCCATGTGCCTGCGCCGCCGCTGGGCAGCGGAAAACTTTCAACTCTTCCTGGTTGAGCATCCGCTGGTTCGCCACCTAACCCGTCGCCTGATTTGGGGCGCGTATAACACCGACAACCAGTTGCAGGCCTGTTTCCGCGTGGCGGAAGATAACAGCTACAGCACCGCTGACGATGATCTCTTCACTCTCCCAGAAGGTGATATAGCGATTGGTATCCCTCACGTTCTGGAAATATCACCGACGGATGTCGCCGCTTTTGGTCAGCTTTTTGCCGACTACGAACTGTTACCGCCATTCCGCCAGCTTGATCGTAACAGTTACACCCTGACAGAAGCCGAACGCAATGCCAGCGAACTGACCCGCTGGACAGGCAGAAAATGCCCGAGCGGTCGGATGATGGGGCTGGCAAATAAAGGCTGGTTGCGTGGCGAACCGCAGGATGCAGGCTGGATCGGCTGGATGATCAAACCTCTGGGCCGCTGGTCGTTAATCATGGAAATCGATGAAGGTTTTGCTGTAGGCATGTCGCCAGTCGAACTCAGCTCTGAGCAACTCTTAAGCAAATTATGGTTATGGGATGGAAAAGCAGAGAGTTATGGCTGGGGAAGAAATTCTGCACAGGAAGCACTGTTCTCCGTGCTCGATGCCATCACCGCCAGCGAGTTGATTAACGACATCGAAGCACTGTTTGAATAAGGAAAGAACATGAACAAGGAATTACTGTGGCTGGCGGACAACGCGCAACTGGAACTGAAATTTAAAAAAGGCAAAACGCCACTAAGCCATCGCCGCTGGTCGGGCGAACCGGTGCCCGCTGTCACTGAAAGTCTCATTCAGACATTAGGAGATGAATTACTACAACAAGCAGGCAAGAAGCAAAATATCACCTGGCATTACGATAAATGTTCACTGGAGTGGCAGTCCGCCATCCAGCAGGCGATCAATTTGATTGGTGAGAATAAACCGTCAATCCCAGCCTTTACAATGGCGGCTCTGATCTGTATCGAGAAAAATGATAGCCAGCAGTTACTTGATGAAATCGTGCAAAAATATGGGCTGGAATATGCGACGGATGTGGTGATAGCGCGTCAGTTCATTGTACAGAGTTATCATGCTGATCCATCAACAGTGTGTTTAATGACACCGAACGAGAATACGGGCTATGGCTATCGCTCAGAGACTTATAGCAATTTCGATTTTCGTCTGCGTAAACATCTTTCACTGGCAGAGGAAAATTGCTGGCAGCGTTGTGCCGACAAACTCATTGCCGCACTGCCAGAGATCCCCATAGTTCGCCGCCCTTTTATTGCGCTGCTGCTTCCGGAAAAACCAGATATAGCGAATGAGCTTGCCAGCCTTGAAAGCCCATCAACGAGTTTTTACTCAAAGGAGTGGTTAAAGGTCGTTGCTACTGATAATACGGCGGTAAAAAAACTCGAACGATACTGGAGCCTGGACGTATTTAGCGATCGTGAAGCCAGTTATATGTCGCATGAAAACCACTTCGGTTACGCTGCCTGCGCGGCCCTTTTACGCGAACAGGGAATTGCAGCCGTTCCCCGCCTGGCGATGTATGCTCATAAAGAAGACTGTGGCAGCCTGCTGGTACAAATAAACCACCCGCTGGTCATCCGCATCTTGCTACTGGTGGCTGATAAAAATAAACCCAGCCTGCAGCGTGTTGCCAAATACAGTAAAAATTTCCCCCATGCAACGCTCACTGCACTGGCAGAACTTATCGCGCTGGAAGCACCACCTGCTCGCCCCGGTTATCCGATTATTGAAGACAAAAAACTGCCCGCACAGCAAAAAGCACGTGATCAATACTGGCGTAATCTGTTGCAAACATTGATTACATCGCAGCCACAACTGGCAGATGAAGTGAAGCCCAGGCTAAGTACAAAAGCACAAACCGTGCTGAATAGTTTTTTATCCGTGCCGCCGAAATCTGCCATTGATAGCCCTGATAGCAGTGCTCTGCCTGAAATTTTGGTTTCACCTCCGTGGCGTAGTAAGAAAAAATCGCCGCAACCACGTCTTGATTTGGTTCCGCTCGAATTAACGTCACAAGTTTACTGGCAACCGGGCGAGCAAGAGAGGCTTGCCACCACAGAGTCTGCCCGTTATTTCAGCACGGAATCACTTGCGGAACGCATGGAACGAAAAAGTAGTCGGGTTGTACTACAGGAGCTGGGTTTTGGGGATGATGTATGGCTGTTCCTGAATTATATACTGCCCGGCAAACTGGATGCGGCGCGCGAATCATTAGTGCTTCAGTGGCATTACTACCAGGGCAGAGTCGAGGAAATCTACAATGGCTGGCATTCTCCGGAAGCAAAATCAGCAGAACAGGCGCTTCGCAGCGGCGACGTTGAAACGTTAATTGACATCTGGGAAAAGGACAATCATTCGCCTTATCATCAGGAAAAGAGTGTCTGGAATCTGTATTTATTGGCACTGCTTCCGCGTGAGATGGCAGTGACTTTCTGGCTGCGTATCAATGAGAAAAAGCATCTGTTCGCGGGTGAAAACTATTTTCTCAGCATCCTCGGTTTGGATGCATTACCCGGTCTGTTGTTGGCTTTTTCACATCGTCCAAAAGAAACATTTCCGTTAATTTTAAATTTCGGCGCAACAGAACTGGCGCTGCCCGTTGCCCGCGTCTGGCACCGCTTTGCCACTCAGCGTGATCTGGCACGCCGATGGATTTTACAATGGCCAGAACATACGGCTACCGCACTTATTCCTCTCGTCTTTACTAAGCCCGGCGACAACCGCGAAGCCGCATTACTTGCCCTGCGTTTACTGTATGAACAAGGACATGGCGAATTACTGCAAACCGTGGCAAACCGCTGGCAGCGTGCTGATGTGTGGCCTGCCCTGGAGCAATTGCTTATACAGAAGCCACTGGAAATTTACCCACCACGCATTCCGAAAGCCCCTGATTTCTGGCATCCGACAATGTGGCGCAGGCCACGGCTTATCAATAATAATCAGCTTGTTACCGATGATGCTCTGGAAATTATTGGCGAAATGCTGCGCTTTACTCAGGGTGGGCGTTTTTATAGCGGGCTGGAACAATTGAAAACGTTCTGTCAACCGCAAACGCTGGCCGCTTTTGCCTGGGATCTGTTTACCGCCTGGCAACAGGCTGGAGCCCCCGCAAAAGACAACTGGGCATTTCTGGCGTTAAGTCTCTTTGGCGACGAAAGCACGGCACGGGATCTGGCGACGCAGATCCTCACCTGGCCACAGGAAGGAAAATCTGCCCGTGCTGTCAGTGGCCTGAACATACTTACCCTGATGAATAATGATATGGCGCTGATACAACTGCACCATATTTCGCAACGCGCGAAATCGCGCCCTTTACGTGAAAATGCGGTGGAGTATCTCCAGTTGGTCGCAGAAAATCGCGGGTTAAGCGAGGAAGAGTTAGCGGACAGATTAGTCCCAACACTGGGCCTTGATGACCCGCAGGCGTTGATTTTTGATTTTGGTCCACGGCTGTTTACCGTTCGCTTCGATGAAAACCTCAACCCAGTTGTCTACGATCAGCAAAACGTTCGCCAGAAAAGTGTTCCACGGTTGCGAGCCGATGACGATCAACTGAAAGCGCCCGAGGCACTGGCCCGATTAAAAGGGCTAAAAAAAGATGCCACTCAGGTGAGCAAAAACCTGCTCCCGCGTCTTGAAACTGCCCTGCGCACCACCCGACGCTGGCCGCTGGCAGATTTTCATTCTCTCTTTGTTAATCATCCATTTACTCGCCTGGTTACCCAGCGACTGATATGGGGCGTTTATCTGGCAAATGAACCGCGACATTTACTCAACGCCTTTCGTGTGGCCGCAGAGGGGGAATTCTGCAATGCACAAGATGAGCCAATTGACCTGCCTGCGGACGCTCTGATTGGCATTGCGCATCCGTTAGAAATGTCAGCAGAAATGCGTGGTGAATTTGAACAACTTTTTGCCGACTACGAAATTATGCCGCCTTTTCGCCAGTTGGCGCGGCGCACGGTACTGCTCACACCTGACGAGTCAACCAGTAACAGCCTGACTCGCTGGGAAGGTAAATCCGCTACCGTTGGGCAACTGATGGGAATGCGCTACAAAGGCTGGGAGTCAGGCTATGAGGACGCATTTGTCTATGACCTGGGCGAGAACCGGCTGGTCCTTAAGTTTTCACCCGGTTTTAACCACTACAATGTTGATAGCAAAGCGCTAATGGGCTTCCGTTCTCTTCGAGTGTATCGTGACAATCAATCTGTCACTTTTGCTGAACTCGATGTGTTTGATTTGAGTGAGGCGTTAAGTACTCCAGACGTCATTTTCCACTAACACACAGCGGGTAGTAACAGAACTGCCCGCTGTCTGACAACTGAGAAAATCCATGATCGTGCAAAGTGAACTGGTCGCTATTTACGACTATCAGATTATTGATCCTGAAGAACCCTTTTCCTTCCGACTTGAAATTCATAAATACGCTAAATTATTTACTGGAACGGTCTATCGACTGGAACGATTCCGGCTACGTCCAATATTTAACCAACGTGAACAAGAAGATGCAGACCCGCTAATAAATGATGCGTTGATTTATATAAGAGATGAGTTTATTGATGAGCGAAAATTACGAGGTAAATCACCAGAAACTATAATGGAATTTTTTAATGGTGAACTATAGAATATATTCAACCAGTAAATAGAATAATAGTTTATTAAAGGAGGAAGCGGTATTCCCCCTTAGATGCGTTTCAATTTTCCCGTTACTTCAACAAATCAATCAACCGTAACAGAACCACTAATAACTCCAGTACGGCAATAAGCACGGTTAACTTTTGTGTCAGCGTGTCCATCCGCTCTCCTTATTAAGGAGCGCAACACCAGCACCTTACCCTTACACTGCCTGTCGATACTGGTTTACGTATGTTGGTACGAAACGTTGCTCTCCGGATCAGGGCACCGCCTGCGGCACCACCCGTTCGGCAGCCAGGACTTAAAATTGGTCCGATCCGGCACAACCTCCCAACGGGCAGGATTATAAATATCATTCACTGAATTGCAATGGAGTGTGGATATGATTATAATTTATTCGTTGGTGCGAAATATTGCATAATCAGTAACTTAGCGTCAAAGCAGTAAATAAAAGAACCTGCCTCACCAGCAGGTTCTTTTATTTACTGTGCTCTGCTTTCCTGATATTTTCCACTCAATCAATTAATGCGTTAAACATTTATTGCGCGTAAAATACCGTTTATTTTATTAATACATTTCAGGGATGAATATATGTCAACGCAGAATAATCTTCTGCAGCGTCCGCCTGCTGCTGTGTTATACGCCGATGAACTGGCAAAATTAAAACAAAATGATAACGCACCTTGCCCGCCCGGTTGGCAGTTAAGTTTGCCTGCAGCGCGTGCTTTTATTCTTGGTGATGAGACGAAAAACATCAGCCGTAAAGTCGTAATAAGCCCTTCTGCTATTGAACGCATGTTAGTGACTCTCGCCACCGGGCGCGGTTTAATGCTGGTCGGGGAACCGGGTACGGCCAAATCTCTCCTTTCTGAATTGCTCGCAACGGCCATTAGCGGCGATGCCGGTTTAACCATTCAGGGCGGCGCATCAACCACCGAAGACCAAATCAAGTACGGCTGGAACTACGCTCTGCTTATCAACCACGGTCCGTCAACAGAAGCGCTTGTCCCGGCTCCGCTTTATCAAGGCATGCGCGATGGCAAAATCGTCCGTTTTGAAGAGATAACGCGTACACCGCTGGAAGTGCAGGACTGTCTGTTAGGCATGCTTTCTGATCGGGTGATGACGGTGCCGGAACTGGCCGGTGAAGAAAGCCAGCTTTATGCTCGCGAAGGCTTTAACATTATTGCCACCGCCAATACCCGCGATCGCGGCGTCAATGAAATGAGCGCCGCGCTCAAGCGTCGCTTCGATTTTGAAACCGTCTTTCCGATTATGGATTTCGCCCAGGAACTGGAACTGGTCGCCAGTGCGTCAGCGCGTTTACTGGCCCATAGTGGCATTCCGCATAGGGTGCCTGACGCAGTACTGGAGCTGCTGGTACGCACGTTCCGCGATCTGCGGGCCAACGGTGAGAAGAAAACGTCAATGGATACCCTGACGGCCATTATGTCCACCGCCGAAGCCGTTAACGTAGCGCACGCCGTGGGCGTCCGCGCCTGGTTTTTAGCAAATCGCGCGGGTGAACCTGCCGATCTGGTGGACTGTATTGCTGGCACCATCGTCAAAGACAACGAAGAAGATCGCGCTCGTCTGCGCCGTTACTTTGAACAGCGCGTTGCCACACACAAAGAAGCTCACTGGCAGGCTTATTACCAGGCTCGCCACCGCCTGCCGTGAGGAAAGATGCATGAGTGAGCCGTTAATTGTCGGCATCCGGCACCATAGTCCGGCCTGCGCCCGTCTGGTGAAATCGCTAATTGAAAGCAAGCAACCGCGATACGTGTTGATTGAAGGACCGGCCGATTTTAATGACCGGGTAGATGAACTGTTTTTAGTCCACCAGCTTCCGGTAGCCATATACAGTTATTGTCAGTATCAGGACGGTGTTGCCCCAGGGCGCGGTGCCTGGACCCCATTTGCCGAGTTTTCACCTGAGTGGCAGGCGCTACATGCTGCCCGCAGCATCCAGGCACAAACCTGGTTTATCGATTTACCTTGCTGGGCACAGAGTGAAGAAGATGAAGATGAAGATGAACCTGTTGCGGCTAATGACCATCAGGCCTTACTGCTACTCGCTACCAGTATGGATAACAGCGATACCCTGTGGGATCACCTGTTCGAAGATGAAAGCCAGCAGTCCACACTTCAATCCGCTCTGGCGCAATACTTTGTGCAACTTCGTGGTAATGATGCGGGTGATTCGGTAAATCGCCAGCGCGAAGCCTTTATGGCCCGCTGGATTACCTGGGCGATGCAGCAAAACAACGGCAATGTATTAGTCGTCTGCGGTGGCTGGCATGCCCCTGCACTGGAAAAATTGTGGCGCAAATATTCTCAGGAAGAGAGAAAACCCAGGCTACCCTCATTACCGGATGCAGTGACCGGTTGTTATCTCACGCCATACAGTGAAAAGCGCCTTGATGTGCTGGCGGGATACCTTTCAGGAATGCCTGCTCCGGTCTGGCAAAACTGGTGCTGGAAATTTGGTTTGCAACGCGCAGGTGAGCTGTTACTTAAAACGATTCTTACCCGTTTGCGCCAGCACCACTTACCCGCATCTACCGCTGATATGGCGGCCGCGCATCTACATGCGATGGCACTGGCACAATTGCGCGGTCACAGATTGCCGCTACGCAGTGACTGGCTGGATGCATTAGCCGGATCGCTTATTAAAGAGGCATTAAACGCGCCGTTGCCGTGGAGCTATCGCGGGGTCATTCATCCCGATACCGATCCAATTCTGCTAACGTTGATAGACACATTAGCGGGTGCCAGATTCGGTAAACTAGCCCCCTCCACGCCACAACCGCCGCTGCCAAAAGATGTCACGTCTGAACTGGAACGTACCGAAATCACTCTTCCGTCCAACCTGGCGTTAAATCGCTTTACCCCCTGCGGGCTGGTACAAAGTCAGGTGTTGCATCGGCTGACGATACTGGAGATCCCGGGGATAGTGCGCCAGCAGGGAAGTACACTGACGCTTGCGGGTAACGGTGAAGAACAATGGAAATTAACCCTGCCGCTTAGCCAACATGCGGCATTGATTGAGGCCGCCTGCTTTGGTGCCACACTCCTGGAAGCCGCACGCAATAAATTAGAAGCCGATATGCTGGACGCAGGAGGAATCGGCAACATCACCACATGTCTTAGCCAGGCGGCGTTAGCTGGTCTGGAGTCCTTCAGTCAGCAATTACTGGAGCAACTCACATTATTAATCGCCCAGGAAAATCAGTTTGCCGAAATGGGCCAGGCGCTGGAAGTGCTTTATGCCTTGTGGCGTCTGGATGAGACTGGCGGTATGCAAGGGGCGCTAATACTGCAAACCACACTGTGTGCGGCGATAGATCGAACGTTGTGGTTATGTGAATCCAACGGCAGGCCGGACGAAAAAGAATTTCACGCCCATTTGCATAGCTGGCAGGCGCTGTGCCATATCCTGCGCGATCTCCATTGTGGCATTCAACTGCCAGGTGTTTCGCTTTCCGCCGCCCTGGCCTTACTGGAGCGCCGCAGTCAGGCGATTCATGCCCCGGCGCTGGATCGCGGCGCGGCTCTCGGTGCGCTGATGCGTCTGGAACATCCCAACGCCAGTGCCGAAAGCGCACTGGATATGCTGGCGCAATTATCCCCGACTGAGTCAGGCGAAGCCCTACATGGTTTGCTGGCGCTGGCTCGCCATCAACTGGCTTCTCAGCCTGCATTTATCGCCGGTTTCAGCACTCATTTGAATCAACTTAGCGACGCCGATTTTATTAACGCTCTGCCCGATTTACGTGCAGCGATGGCCTGGCTACCGCCTCGAGAACGCGGGGCGCTGGCGCATCAGGTACTTGAGCATTACCAACTGGCGCAGCTCCCCGTCCCGGCACTGCAAATGCCGTTACATTGTCCACCGCAAACCATTGCTCATCATCAACAACTGGAACAGCAGGCACTGGCGTCACTGCAACACTGGGGAGTTTTCCATGTCTGAACTGAACGACCTTCTGACTACCCGTGAGCTACAGCGCTGGCGATTGATTCTTGGTGAAGCGGCTGAAACTACCCTTTGCGGTCTTGATGGCAACGCCCGACGGATAGACCACGCCCTGGAGTGGCTATACGGGCGCGATCCTGAGCGCATTCAACGCGGTGAACGGCACGGAGGGCTGGGCAGTTCAACTCTCACAACGCCCGAGTGGATCAATGATATTCACACGCTCTTCCCACAGCAGGTAATTGAGCGACTGGAAAGCGACGCCGTGCTGCGCTACGGCATAGAAGATGTGGTGACAAATATTGAAGTGCTGGAACGTATGCAACCTTCCGAAAGCCTGCTACGCGCCGTATTGCACACTAAACATCTGATGAATCCCGAGGTGCTGGCAGCCGCTCGCAAGATAGTGCACCAGGTTGTTGAAGAAATTATGGCGCGGCTGGCCAAAGAAGTTCGTCAGGCTTTTTCTGGTGTGCGTGACCGCCGTCGCCGCTCGCATATTCCCCGGGCGCGCAATTTCGATTTCAAAAGTACCCTGCGGGCCAACCTGCAGCACTGGGACCCCAAACGCGGCAAGTTGTATATCGAATCACCCCGCTTTAACAGTCGCATTAAGCGCCATAGTGAACAATGGCAACTGGTTTTACTGGTCGATCAAAGCGGCTCGATGGTTGATTCAGTGATCCACTCAGCAGTGATGGCGGCCTGTTTATGGCAATTACCCGGCATTCGCACCCATCTGGTGGCATTTGATACCAGCGTCGTAGATCTCACTGCCGACGTTGCCGACCCGGTAGAGTTATTAATGAAAGTGCAACTGGGCGGTGGAACGCATATCGCCAGTGCAGTGGAGTACGCCCGTCAACTTATTGAACAACCAGGTAAAAGCGTGATTGTTCTGGTAAGCGATTTTTATGAAGGCGGAACATCGTCATCACTCATCCACCAGGTGAAGCAGTGTGTTCAAAGCGGCATCAAGGTGCTGGGGCTGGCGGCGCTCGACAGCACAGCAACCCCCTGTTATGACCGGGATATGGCCCAGGCATTGGTCAATGTCGGTGCACAAATAGCTGCCATGACGCCGGGTGAACTGGCTTCCTGGCTGGCGGAGAATCTTCAGTCATGAATTCACTACGCCCGGAATTATTAGAACTGACGCCACAGGCACTGACAGCGTTAAGTAATGCCGGTTTTGTTAAGCGCAGCCTTAAAGAACTGGAAAATGGCAATATCCCAGAAATTAGCCATGAGAGCGGCACACTGATCGCCACTTTCAGTGACGGTACACGCTGCCAACTGGCAAACGGTCAGGCTCTGAAAGAGGCCCAGTGTAGCTGCGGGGCCAGCGGCATGTGCCGCCATCGCGTGATGTTGGTGTTAAGTTATCAGCGACTTTGTGCTACCCCTCAGCCCACGGAAAAAGCAGAGGAATGGCCCCCGGCAATCTGGCTGGAAGAACTGACTACCCTGCCCACTGCCACGCACAAACGCGCACAATCCCTGGTCGCCAAAGGTATAACTATTGAACTGTTCTGCGCGCCAGGCGAAATTCCCTCTGCCCGCTTACCGATG
Source organism: Escherichia sp. 20412-1 (assembly GCF_003027595.1). Classification (NCBI taxonomy): domain Bacteria; kingdom Pseudomonadati; phylum Pseudomonadota; class Gammaproteobacteria; order Enterobacterales; family Enterobacteriaceae; genus Escherichia; species Escherichia sp. 20412-1. The sequence goes on from NZ_PYQM01000005.1 coordinate 30,767, forward strand.
AGCGATGTGCGTTTTTATTCCCGCAGCAGTATTCGTTTCGCCCGTTGTGATTGCATTGAAGGAACGCTGTGCGAACACGTGGTACTGGCAGTGCAGGCATTCGTCCAGGCCAAAGCACAGCAGGCAGAATTTTCTCATTTGCTCTGGCAGATGCGCAGCGAACAAATCGCATCAAATGACGATCCATTTGCCAGCGATGAGGGCAAAGCCTGTCGTAAATATGTCCAGCAATTAAGTTACGCGTTATGGCTGGGGGGGATCAGCCAGCCGTTAATTCATTACGAGGCAGCATTCAGCCGCGCCCGGCAAGCGGCAGAAGCCTGCAACTGGCGATGGGTAAGTGAATCGCTACGGCAACTGCGTGCCAGCGTTGATGCGTTCCACGCCCGCGCCAGCCACTATCACGCAGGAGAATGTTTGCGCCAGCTTGCAGCATTAAACAGTCGGTTAGCCAGTGCACAAGAGATGGTACGACGTGACTGTGTCGGTGAAGTACCGCCCATGCCGTGGCGCACGGTCGTTGGCGCAGGGATTGCCGGAGAAGCAAAACTGGATCATCTGCGGCTGGTGTCATTAGGTATGCGTAGCTGGCAAGACTTCCAACAGTATGGTTTACGGATCTGGTTCACCGACCCCGACACCGGTAGTATTTTACACCTTTCACGCAGTTGGCCGAGAAGTGAACAGGAAAACGCGCCTGCGGCAACGCGTCGGCTATTTACCTTTCAGGCAGGGGCGCTGGCGGGAGGGCAAATCGTCTCACAAGCAGCGAAACGCAGTGCCGAAGGTGAGCTGTTGTTAGGTACGCGCAACCGCTTAAGCAGCGTCGTTCCACTGTCTCCGGATGCGTGGCAAATGCTGAGTGCGCCGCTGCGCCAGCCGGGAATCGTAGCGTTACGGGAATACTTACGCCTGCGCCCGCCAGTCTCCGTTCGCCCGCTTAATCAGGTGGATAATTTATTTATTCTGCCTGTGGCTGAGTGTATTTCACTTGGCTGGGACAGCAGCCGCCAGACACTGGATGCGCAGGTAATCAGTGGCGAAGGCGAAGATAATGTGCTGACGTTATCACTGCCAGCCTCTGCCAGCTCACCCTTTGCCGTTGAACGCATGGCGTCCCTGTTACGCCAGCAAGATGATCCCGTGTGTCTGGTTTCTGGATTCGTCAGTTTTACCGAAGGACAGTTAACGCTGGAGCCACGGGTGATGATGACGCAATCTCGCGCCTGGGCGCTGGATGCAGAAACTGCGTCTGTGGCACCGCTACCTTCCGCCAGCGTTCTTCCTGTGCCGTCCACCGCTCCTCAGTTGTTGATGCGCTGCCAGTCATTATTAATTCAGGTGCTACATAACGGCTGGCGCTATCAGGGGCAAAGTGTCATCAGTCAGGTCGGCTTGCTGGTAAATGAGTTGACCGGGGCGGGCTTTTACCGGCTGGCACATTTGTTGAATCAATTGCGTACTACAGAGGGAGAGGCTCTGGGTGAAACATTAAACAACTGCGTTTTACTCTGCGAACAGTTGTTACTGATGCTTGAGCAACAAGGGGGGAAAAATGCTTTTTATTAAGAGTTCTACTCCATTTCCGGACTGCTCAAGACGAGGTATAAAGAATATTCTATAGCGCCCTGGTGAGAGTCACCAGTTTTCTGATCTTGATAAAATGGAGTTTTACATGAAGGCTTTCAACAAGCTGTTTTCCCTCGTTGTTGCATCTGTTCTGGTTTTCTCTCTCGCTGGCTGTGGTGACAAAGAAGAATCAAAGAAATTTAGTGCCAATCTGAACGGTACTGAAATTGCCATTACCTATGTCTACAAAGGCGACAAGGTACTTAAGCAATCTTCAGAAACTAAAATTCAGTTCGCATCCATCGGTGCGGCTAACAAAGAAGATGCAGCTAAAACGCTTGAGCCGTTAAGCGCAAAATATAAAAACATTGCTGGCGTTGAAGAAAAATTAACTTTTACAGACACTTACGCACAGGAAAACGTAACTATCGATATGGAGAAAGTTGATTTTAAAGCCCTGCAGGGTATTTCTGGCATCAACATTTCTGCTGAAGATGCCAAAAAAGGCATCACTATGGCGCAAATGGAACTGGTGATGAAAGCCGCAGGCTTTAAAGAAGTGAAATAATCTGTCGGCGGCCATGTTCTTACATGGCCGCCATATCCGTCTTAGCTTTTCTTCACATGCTGGCGCGCTGCCAGCCCTCGCAGAAAATAACGCAAGAATTGATCACCGCATTCGCGGAAGTTTTTATGATCCGGTGCGCGCATCATTGCAGTAATTTCCGGCATGGAAACACGGAACTGCTGTTCGGTGAGGATCGCCAGAATGTCATCGGTTTTCAGCGAAAACGCGATGCGCAATTTTTTCAGCACAATGTTGTTATTAATACGACGTTCCGGCTCCAGTGCCGGTGCAGACTCATCCCTGCCGCGTTTTTCATAAATCAGGCCATTCAGGAATGAAGACAAAATAATGTCCGGGCAACGTTGAAATCCCTCTTCGTCTTCTTTACGCAGCCAGATAGCGATCTGATCGGCGGTAGCTTCAACATTGCTCAGCGCGAGAATACGCACCAGGTCGTTATTATTGGCTTTTAAAATGTAGCGCACGCTGCGCAGAATATCGTTACTTAGCATGAGGCCTTCAGGTGTTGATGAGGCAAAAAGCCATTTTAGCAGTCTTTTACAGGCCAATCGCCTCTTTTAAACTTTTCAGATAACGACGGCTGACCGGAACGGTTAAGCCATTACGCAAAATCAACTCCGCCTGGCCGTTATCCTCCAGACGAATCTCTTGCAAATGCGCGAGGTTAACCAGATACTGCCGATGACAACGCAGTAGCGGCGTACGACTCTCCAGGGTGCGTAAAGTCAGTTCAGTGAAGCCCTCTTTACCTTCGTGACTGGTGACGTAAACACCGCTCATCCGACTGCTGACAAATGCCACATCTTTCATTTGCAGCAAATAAATACGGCTGTGACCGGTACAAGGGATAAATTTCAGTCCTTGCTGATTCTCCGACAACAAGGAAACATCCTGCTTGCTGCGTTCCTGACGCAGGCGGGTCAGGGATTTCTCCAGCCGCGCTTCATCAATCGGCTTCAGTAGATAATCAAAAGCATGTTCTTCAAAGGCTTTAATGGCGTATTCATCAAACGCAGTCAGAAAAACGATATATGGACGATGTTCCGGGTCGAGCATCCCCACCATTTCCAGACCACTGATGCGCGGCATCTGGATATCGAGAAACAGCACATCCGGGCGCAGTTTATGCACCGCGCCAATCCCTTCCACGGCGTTTGAACACTCACCGACGATTTCAATATCGCTCTGCTCTTGCAAAAATACGCGCAGGTTTTCCCGTGCTAACGGTTCATCATCGACAATTAAGACTCTAATCATGCCTCATCCCTCCATGGCAGTCGTAACGTTATTCGGGTGTAACTATCAGGCTCACAGGCGACGCTGATCCCATAGTCATCGCCAAACCGTTCACGTAAACGCTTATCCACCAGATTCATCCCCAGCCCGCTGGCATTGGTTACCGGTTGATACAAACCGGCATTATCTTCGATCTCCAGCATTAAATGTTGCCCTTCACGGCGCGCGCTAATTGCCACTCTCCCGGTATCCAGTAGTTGCGATGTCCCATGTTTAATGGCGTTTTCGACTATCGGTTGTAGGGTAAACGCGGGCAACTGCTGCTGGGATAATTCCTCCGGAATAGAAATATTGACCTGCAAGCGCGACTGAAAACGCGCCTTTTCAATTTGCAGATAAGCGTTCACATGTTCAATCTCGTCAGCGAGAGTAACAAACTCCGAAGGCCGCTTTAAGTTTTTGCGGAAAAAAGTAGAAAGATACTGCACCAGTTGACTGGCCTGCTCACTGTCGCGGCGGATCACCGCTTTAATGGTATTAAGCGCATTGAACAGGAAATGGGGATTCACCTGGGCGTGTAACAGCTTGATTTCCGACTGCGTAAGCATCGCTTTTTGCCGCTCATACTGCCCGGCGAGGATCTGCGCCGAAAGGAGTTGTGCGATCCCCTCACCCAGCGTGCGGTTGATCGAACTGAACAGGCGGTTTTTCGCTTCATACAATTTGATGGTTCCCACCACCCGCTGATTTTCGCCACGCAATGGAATAACCAGCGTTGAACCTAACTTGCACTGCGGGTGCAGAGAACAACGGTAAGGCACTTCGTTGCCGTCGGCGTACACCACTTCGCCGGTTTCTATCGCTTTTAAGGTGTACGTAGAAGAGATTGGCTTACCGGGCAGATGGTGATCATCGCCAATTCCGGTAAACGCCAGCAGTTTCTCACGATCGGTAATCGCCACCGCCCCAATATCCAGCTCTTTATAGAGCACTTGCGCCACTTTCATGCTGTTCACTTCATTAAAGCCCTGGCGCAAAATCCCTTCTGTCGAGGCTGCCACTTTCAGCGCCGTGGCAGAAAAAGCCGAAGTGTATTTTTCAAACATCGCGCGCTTATCAAGCAAAATGCGCATAAACAGCGCCGCGCCCACGGTGTTGGTTACCATCATCGGCGCAGCGATATTACTCACCAGACGCACGGCGTCTTCATAAGGTCGGGCAATCGCCAGAATAATCAGCATCTGCACCATTTCCGCGACGAATGTAACAGCACCTGCGGTAATCGGATTAAAGACTTTATCGGTGCGCCCGCGACGGATCAGGATGCTGTGTACCAGCCCCCCGAGCAAACCTTCGACGATGGTCGAGATCATGCAACTCAGCGCGGTCATGCCTCCCATCGAGTAACGATGTAACCCGCCGGTCAGACCAACCAGCCCGCCCACCACCGGGCCGCCCAGTAAGCCGCCCATCACCGCGCCAATCGCCCGGGTGTTGGCAATAGAATCGTCAATGTGCAGCCCGAACCAGGTGCCCATGATGCAGAAGATGGAAAAGACGATATAGCAGAGAAATTTATGCGGCAGACGAACCGTGACCTGCATTAATGGTATGAATAATGGCGTTTTACTCATTAACCACGCGATAACCAGAAAAACGCACATCTGCTGAAGCAGCAGCAACACCAGATTAAAATCGTACATACCCGCAAACCACAGATCCCTTAAACATGCGTAACATACATTGCCTGCGTTTAACTTTCTTTGAACTCTTGCAGAAAAATGAGAATTCGTGATTACGATCACTCAAAACAATCTGGCAAAAACAAAATCACCCTGAAGATGAACAAAAAACGGGCAAAACTACCTGGTTCGCAAAACTACGTCTAAAGTTAAACCGGGACCTCGCGAGCAAGGGTGGTAGGATGGATGGCGCTTTACACAATTGGTGAAGTGGCGTTGCTTTGTGATATCAATCCTGTCACGTTACGCGCGTGGCAGAGACGTTACGGATTGCTGAAACCACAGCGGACCGACGGCGGTCATCGCCTGTTCAACGATGCGGATATCGACCGGATCCGGGAGATCAAACGCTGGATCGACAACGGCGTGCAGGTGAGCAAAGTCAAAATGCTACTCAGTAATGAAAATGTTGATGTGCAGAACGGCTGGCGCGATCAGCAAGAAACTCTGCTTAATTACCTGCAAAGCGGCAATCTGCAAAGTCTGCGAATGTGGATCAAAGAGCGCGGTCAGGATTATCCCGCTCAGACCCTCACCACACATCTGTTTATTCCCCTGCGCCGACGGCTTCAGTGTCAGCAGCCAACCCTCCAGACGTTGCTGGCGATCCTTGATGGCGTGTTGATCAACTACATCGCCATTTGTCTGGCCTCGGCACGTAAAAAACAGGGCAAAGATGCGCTGGTCGTCGGCTGGAATATTCAGGACACCACCCGCCTGTGGCTGGAAGGCTGGATCGCCAGCCAACAGGGATGGCGTATTGATGTTCTCGCTCACTCGCTCAATCAGCTACGCCCGGAACTGTTCGAAGGCCGAACATTATTGGTATGGTGCGGTGACAACCAGTCTCCCGCCCAGCAGCAGCAACTTACCCACTGGCAAGAGCAAGGACATGATATTTTTCCGCTTGGCATTTAATGATTCGTTAACAAATGCGCTTTACTGTACAATCCTTTCGTTAACATAAGGAGTGCATTATGCGCATAGCTAAAATTGGGGTTATCACCCTGTTCCTGTTGATGGCGTTAGGCGGTATCGGTGGCGTCATGCTCGCAGGTTATACCTTTATTTTGCGTGCTGGCTAAGTCGCTGCACCAGCCGTTCAAACAGGCGGTCTACGATGATCGCCGCCAGTGCCACCAGCAACGCCCCCTGAATGACATAAGCGGTATTAAATCCGCTAAGTCCGATGATGATCGGCGTTCCCAGCGTGCTGGCCCCGACCGTTGAGGCGATGGTCGCCGTGCCAATGTTGATAATCACCGAAGTCCGCACGCCAGCCAGAATCACTGGTGCGGCCAACGGTAACTCCACTTTACGCAATCGCTGACTCCGGCTCATTCCCATACCTTTGGCAACGTCTGTCACGCTATCATCAATCGCTCCCAGTCCGGCAAGTGTCGCCTGTAAGATGGGCAATACACCATAAAGGATCAGCGCAATAATCGCTGGCTGCAGACCAAACCCCATCACCGGAACGGCAATCGCCAGTACCGCTACGGGTGGAAAAGTCTGCCCAACGGCGGCTATGTTTTCCACCATCGGGCGAAACTCCGCGCCCCACGCGCGAGTGACCGCAATTCCTGCACCGACGCCAATAGCCACGGCAAACAAACTTGAGATCCCCACCAGCCAGAAATGGGCCAGCGCCAGGGAAGCAAAACTTTCTTGCTGATAAACAGGCCGCGGCAGTTGTGGGAATAAGGCACCGAACAGCGGCTGGCTGTATGGCAGCCAGAAAATCAGCGCCACAAACAGGGCAATCAACCAGAAAAGCGGATCGCGCACTATTTTCATGCGATTACGCCTCCATCAGCAGATCCTGAAAATGCAGTGTGCCGCAAGGTTGGCCTTGAGCGTTAACCACCGGCAGCACTTCACAGCCACGGGCGACAAACAATGAGAGTGCATCACGTAGCGTCATCTCTTCTGCCAGCGCCTCACCTTCAGCACGTTCGTTGCGGCGCACATAATCGGTCACACTGCGTAACGATAACAGGCGCACGCCCAGCTCGCTGTGACCAAAAAACTGGCGCACAAAATCATTCGCCGGACGGGTAAGCATCGCCAGCGGATTGCCCTGCTGCACCACTTCACCATGATCCATCAGCACCAGATGCTCCGCCAGGCGCAGCGCCTCATCGATATCGTGAGTCACCAGCACAATGGTGCGCCCCAGCAAACGGTGAATGCGCGTCATCTCTTGTTGCAACGCGCCGCGCGTTACCGGATCCAGTGCGCCAAACGGTTCGTCCATCAGCAAGACTTGTGGATCGGCAGCCAGTGCACGGGCAACCCCCACGCGCTGCTGCTGACCGCCGGAAAGCTGATGCGGATAACGCTCGCGTAAATTTGCCTCCAGCCCCAGTAGCGCCATTAATTCGTCGATACGATCGTCAATTCGCGCCCGCGACCATTTTTGTAATTGCGGTACGGTGGCGATATTTTGCGCCACGCTCCAGTGGGGAAATAAACCTATCGACTGAATGGCGTAGCCCATTCGGCGGCGCAGCTCCAGCACTGGCAGCGAACGAATCTCTTCTCCGGCAAAACGGATCACGCCACTGTCGTGCTCCACCAGGCGGTTGATCATCTTCAGAGTGGTTGATTTACCGGAGCCTGACGTGCCAATCAGCACCGAAAAGCTCCCCTCCTGAAAATTGAGATTGAGATCGTTAACGGCCTTTTGCGTGCCGAACTGTTTGCTGACATGGCTAAATTCAATCATGACTTTTCACCTTCAGCAGTGCGATAACCAAATCGAACAGCGCGTCGATCAGCACCGCCAGTACAATCACCGGGATCACCCCCAGCAACACTAAATCAATGGCACTGCTTAACAGTCCCTGAAAAACCAGCGCACCAAAACCGCCCGCGCCAATTAACGCCGCAATCACCGCCATACCGACGGTCTGCACCATTACCACCCGCAGACTGCGCAGAAATACCGGCAGCGCCAGAGGTAACTGGACATGAAGGAATCGCTGCCCCCCGCTCATGCCCATTGCTCTGGCGCTTTCCAGCACATCGCGCGGGATCTGGTTCAAGCCCACTACCACGCCGCGCACCAGCGGCAACAAGGCATAGAGCACCAGGGCAATCAATGCTGGCGTCATGCCTGTTCCTGCTATGCCGAGCGTCCCCAGCCACGGAAAGGTAGCGGCCAGTCCGGCAAGCGGTGCGATCAACAAACCAAACAGCGCCACCGAAGGCACGGTCTGAATGACATTGAGTAAAGAAAAAATCGCCCCCTGCCGCGCGGTGGAAAAGTAGCACCAGACGCCCAATGGTACGCCGATAACCAGCGCAGGCAGTACCGAACCAAACAGCAGTGCCAGATGTTGAGCCAGTGCATCATCGAATACATCCTGACGGTTGGCATACTCTTTCATTAACGAAAGATCGTTAAGCGTGCCAGAGAACAGTAACCACAACGGAATAATGGCGATCTGAATATGCAGCAACCAGCGCCATAGCGGATGCGTGGAAATTCGCCGGATAGCATCGCTACAGGCCAGCAGCGCCAACGCCGCAGCCAGCCAGAAGCCACTGCCGAGGCTGGTACGCGCCAGGGCGCTACCACTTTGCGCCAGTTGCGTCGCGGCTTTTCCTGCCCCCCATACCAGCAAAATAAACACCAGTTGCGCGAGGAGAAAAGCAAAAATGCTGCCTTTTCTTCCGGGAACGAAACAAGCAGTCAGCCATGCGCAACCAACGCCCACCAGCATCCAGATGGTTTGCGGCCACAACTGCCAGAGTTGTCGACCTTCACCAGAAACTAATCGGTTAGGTGCGTAACTGATAAACGGCAACGCCGCTGCTATTGCCATCAGTAACAGCAGCAACGCCAGAACAGAGTTAATACGAAGATGCGCCACGGGAAATTACTTCGTCCACCCTTTTTGTTTCAGGTAGTCGGCAGCCACTTTTTTCGCGTCCAGCCCTTCTACAGCAATACTGGCATTCAATTGCTGCAACGTCTTTTCATCGAGGCTGGCGAAGACAGGCTGTAGCCACTGCGCCATTTGCGGATACTCTTTCAACACCGACGCACGCACCACTGGCGCAGGCGCGTAAATTGGCTGGACACCTTTCGGATCGCTTAATGTTTGTAGCCCCAGCGCTGCTACCGGGCCGTCAGTACCGTAGGCCATCGCCGCATTAACGCCGGACGTTTGCTGGGCTGCGGCTTTAATCGTCACTGCCGTGTCGCCACCTGCCAGTGACAGCAACTGATCCTGATCGAGTTTAAATTCATAGGCTTTTTCAAAAGCGGGCAGCGCATCGGCGCGTTCAATAAACTCTGCCGAGGCCGCCAGTTTAAAGGTGCCACCGTCTTTCAGATAACGACTGAGATCGGCAAGCGAAGTGAGTTTGTTTTTTTCTGCCATATCCTGACGCACGGCGATGGTCCAGGTGTTATTCGCAGGTGCGGGCGTCAGCCAGATTAACTGGTTTTGCTCTGCATCGAGTTTTTTGACCTTCTCGTAGCCTTGTTGCGCGTTTTTCCATGCCGCATCGTTTTCATCTTTAAAGAAGAAAGCACCATTGCCGGTGTATTCCGGGTAAATATCCAGTTCGCCCGAAGTAATCGCCCCGCGCACCACTGGCGTGGTGCCAAGCTGGACTTTATTTACCGTGGGAACGCCGTGGTTTTCCAGCACCTGCAAAATGATGTTGCCGAGCAGTGCGCCTTCGGTATCGATTTTCGAACCGACTTTAACGGGGGAAGCCGCCTGTAGCGGCAGGCTCACGGCGGCTATCAAAACCAGTGAACCGGCCTGGAGCTTTGAGAGTGGCATGATGCTTTCCTCATTCTTTTACTGTTGTTTTCAGAGAATTAAGAAAAAAGCATAGTTGATAATGACGGGATTAGCCTGACAGGACGAATTCAGTGGCAGAATCAGATAAATACTGAAGAGGGAAATACTGCCCGCGTTTTCCTGCCGGATGCGGCGTGAGCGCCTTATCCAGTCTACAGGGTGTTTGCAACCTGTAGGCCTGATAAGCGCAGCGCATCAGGCAAAGGGCGCAAACGTCGCGCCCTTCATAAAGAGTTACAGCAACTCAAACTCGCCTTTCTTAACGCGTGCGGAATCAGTGCCGATAAAGACGTTGAACTTGCCGGGTTCGGCGTCATATTTCATCTGCTGATTCCAGAACTTCAACGCCTCAATATCGATCGGGAAGCTGACGGTTTGGGTTTCACCCGGTTTCAGGGTGATTTTCTCAAAGCCTTTCAGTTGTTTCACCGGACGGCTCATGGAAGCCGTCACATCCTGCAAGTACATCTGGACAACCGTCGCCCCTTCGCGTTTGCCGGTATTTGTCACCTGCACGCTGGCGGTCACTTTGCCGTCACGCTTCATGGTCGGCGCAGAAAGTTTCACATCAGAGACGGTGAAAGTGGTATAGCTCAGACCATAACCGAACGGATAAAGCGCCCCGTTTGCTTCATCGAAATAACGTGAAGTGTATTTGTTTGGCTTGTCGGCGTTATACGGACGCCCCGTGTTCAGATGGCTGTAATAAACCGGGATCTGCCCGACAGAACGCGGGAAGGACATCGGCAGCTTGCCAGACGGGTTGTAATCGCCAAACAGCACATCGGCAATCGCATTCCCGCCTTCAGTACCGGCAAACCAGGTTTCCAGAATCGCGTCGGCTTGCTGATCTTCTTTCACCAGCGCCAGCGGGCGACCGTTCATTAACACCAGCACCAGCGGTTTACCAGTGGCTTTCAGGGCAGCAATCAAATCGCGCTGGCTTTCCGGGATGGTGATATCGGTACGGCTGGAGGCTTCGTGCGCCATCCCCTGAGCTTCACCGACCACAGCCACCACCACATCAGCTTGTTTCGCGGTCTGCACCGCTTCATCAATCATCTCTTGCGGCGAGCGCGGATCGACTTTTACCGCTTCTTCATACTGATTCAGGAAGTCTATAATGCCTTTATCACTGGTAACGTTCGCCCCTTTGGCGTACAGCACTTTACCGTTTTCACCAACGGCATTTTTAATCCCGGTTAGCACAGTCACGGATTGATCGACGACACCTGCTGCCGACCAGCTTCCCATTACGTCACGTTTGCTGTCTGCCAGTGGGCCAACCACCGCAATGGTTGCTGATTTTTTCAGCGGTAACGTTTCGAGACGGTTTTTCAGCAACACCAGGCTTTCGCGCGCCACTTCACGTGCTTCTTTGCGGTGCAAACGGCTTTCGGCATTGGTATCCGCCGGGTCAGACTCTTTCGGCCCAAGATGGCTGTACGGATCGTTAAACAACCCCATATCGTATTTAACGTTCAACACGTGGCGAGTGGCGTCGTCCAGTTCTTCCATCGTCACTTTGCCGGATTTGATCAAACCAGGCAGATACTTCGAGTAATACTCGTCACTCATGCTCATATTGATACCGGACTTAAGCGCCACCCGCACCGCATCTTCCGGGTCTGCCGCCGTGCCGTGTTTGATCAGCTCTTTGATTGCACCATGATCGGAAACCGTAATGCCTTTAAAACCCCACTGATCGCGCAGAACATCTTTCAGCAACCAGGAATCGGAAGTTGCCGGTGTACCATTGAGCGAGTTCAGCGCCACCATCACCGCGCCGCTGCCTGCATCCAGCCCCGCTTTGTACGGCGGCATATAATCATTAAACAGACGCTGCGGACTCATATCGACGGTGTTGTACTCTTTACCGCCTTCTACCGCACCGTAAGCAGCGAAGTGTTTAACGCTGGTCATCACCGAGTAGCGATCTGCCGGACTTTTGCCCTGCATCGCTTCAACCATAGTTTTACCCATAATTGAGGTGAGATACGTATCTTCGCCAAAACCTTCGGAAGCTCGTCCCCAGCGCGGATCGCGCGAGACGTCGACCATCGGCGCCCAGGTCATGTTCAGGCCATCGTCTGCCGCTTCATAAGCTGAAACGCGCCCCACGGTTTTCACTGCATCGAGGTTAAAAGAGGACGCCAGACCAAGGCTAATCGGGAAAACGGTACGCTGACCGTGCAGCACGTCGTAGGCAAAGAAGAGAGGAATTTTCAGGCGGCTTAGTTCCATCACCTGATCCTGCATGGCGCGAATATCCTGGCGAGTCACGGTGTTAAAAATCGCCCCCACCTGCCCATCTTTGATCATCTCGCGGATCGCCTCTTTCGGGTTATCCGGGCCAACGCTGATTAAACGAAGCTGACCAATTTTCTCATCAACCGTCATTTTCTTGAGCAGATCGGTGACGAATGCATCCCGCGCTTCGGGCGTTAATGGATGGTTGCCGAACAAATCATCCGCCAGTGCTGGTTGTAGGGCCAGACTCACCGCGATACCTACTGAACATAGCCATTTCATATGGATTTTTCTTCCTCTGTTGCCCGACGTGGCAGCGAAAATGGTGCAAAAACCGTAGTTTGCCATAAGCATGATGGAGAGAGAAAAAGAATGCTCTGTTTATTGTCTGAATTTTCAAAATATTCACTCGCTGAATTGTCGTACAAGGCGCTATTCTAGTTTGTGATGTTTTTTCGCCACCACAAGGAGTGGAAAATGTCTTCCATGACAACAACTGATAATAAAGCCTTTTTGAATGAACTTGCCCGCCTGGTGGGTCATTCACACCTGCTCACCGATCCCGCAAAAACGGCCCGCTATCGCAAGGGCTTCCGCTCCGGTCAGGGCGACGCGCTGGCCGTTGTTTTCCCAGGCTCGCTACTGGAGTTGTGGCGGGTACTGAAAGCCTGCGTCACCGCTGACAAAATTATTCTGATGCAAGCCGCCAATACCGGCCTGACCGAAGGCTCCACGCCAAACGGTAACGATTATGATCGCGATATCGTTATCATCAGCACCCTGCGACTCGACAAACTGCACGTTCTCGGCAAGGGTGAGCAAGTGCTGGCATATCCTGGCACCACGCTTTATTCGCTGGAAAAAGCCCTGAAACCATTGGGGCGCGAACCGCACTCGGTGATTGGTTCATCCTGCATTGGCGCATCAGTCATCGGGGGGATCTGTAACAACTCCGGCGGCTCGCTGGTACAGCGTGGTCCGGCGTATACCGAAATGTCGTTGTTCGCGCGCATTGATGAAAACGGCAAACTGACGCTGGTCAACCATCTGGGGATTGATCTGGGCGAAACGCCGGAGCAGATCCTCAGCAAACTGGATGACGATCGCATCAAAGATGACGATGTACGCCACGATGGCCGCCACGCCCACGATTATGATTATGTTCACCGCGTGCGTGACATCGAAGCCGACACCCCCGCACGTTATAACGCTGACCCGGATCGACTGTTTGAAGCCTCCGGCTGCGCCGGTAAGCTGGCGGTATTCGCGGTACGTCTCGACACTTTCGCAGCAGAGAAAAATCAGCAGGTGTTTTATATCGGCACCAATCAGCCGGAAGTCCTGACCGAAATCCGCCGCCATATTCTGGCCAATTTTGAAAATCTGCCGGTTGCCGGGGAATATATGCACCGGGATATCTACGATATCGCGGAAAAATACGGCAAAGACACCTTCCTGATGATCGATAAACTTGGCACCGACAAGATGCCACTCTTCTTTAATATCAAAGGGCGTACCGATGCGATGCTGGAAAAAGTAAAATTCTTCCGCCCGCATTTTACCGACCGTGCGATGCAGAAATTCGGCCATCTGTTCCCCAGCCATTTGCCCCCGCGTATGAAAAGCTGGCGCGATAAATATGAACATCATCTGCTGTTAAAAATGGCGGGCGATGGCATTGGCGAAGCCAAATCCTGGCTGGTGGATTATTTCAAACAGGCGGAAGGTGATTTCTTTGTCTGTACGCCGGAGGAAGGCAGCAAAGCATTTTTGCACCGTTTCGCAGCAGCAGGTGCGGCAATTCGTTATCAGGCGGTGCATTCCGATGAAGTCGAAGACATTCTGGCACTGGATATCGCTCTGCGTCGTAATGACACCGAGTGGTATGAGCATTTGCCGCCGGAGATCGATAGCCAGTTAGTGCATAAACTCTATTACGGCCATTTTATGTGTTACGTCTTCCACCAGGATTACATCGTTAAAAAAGGTGTGGATGTGCATGCGTTGAAGGAGCAGATGCTGGAACTATTGCAGCAGCGCGGCGCACAATATCCCGCCGAACATAACGTTGGTCATTTGTATAAGGCACCGGAGACGCTGCAGAAGTTTTATCGCGAGAACGATCCGACCAACAGTATGAACCCGGGGATCGGTAAAACCAGCAAGCGAAAAAACTGGCAGGAAGTAGAGTAAATACGGCTGGATGCCTGATGCAGATGTAGGCCAGATAAGATGCGCAGGCATCGCATCAGGCACGGGCACCTAATACCGGATGCGGCGTGAACGCCTTATCCGGCCTACCCTTAATCGTTCTGAGCCATCTGCCCAGCCGCCATCTGGGCGGCTTTTTGTTTTTTATAGCTCAACGCCGCTGCCGGAACAGGCATCACTTTGCCGGTTTCAATCCACGTGCGTAAACGACTCGCATCGGCAAAATGGGTATATTTGCCAAATGCATCCATCACCACCAACGCCACCGGTTTATTATTGAAGACCGTACGCATCACCAGGCAATGCCCCGCCGCATTAGTAAAACCGGTTTTGGTTAACTGGATATTCCAGTTATCGCGATACACCAGGTGGTTAGTATTACGGAATGGCAAGGTATAAGCCGGGTTTGAGAAGGTCGCCATCTCTTCGCGAGTGGTACTTAACTGACCAATCAACGGATACTGTTTGGTGGCAATCAGCAGTTTGGTTAAATCACGGGCAGTTGAAACGTTATGCACCGACAATCCGGTCGGTTCAACGAAGCGCGTGTTGTTCATTCCGAGAGATTTCGCTTTCGCATTCATCGCATTAATAAATGCGTTATAGCCACCAGGATAATGGTGCGCCAGGCTTGCCGCTGCGCGGTTTTCTGAAGACATCAGCGCCAACAACAGCATCTCTTTGCGGCTGATTTCGCTGTTCAGTCGCACGCGCGAATAAACGCCTTTCATCTCTGGCGTCTGGCTGATATCCACTTTCAGTTTTTCATCCAGCGGCAATCGTGCGTCAAGCACCACCATCGCAGTCATTAATTTGGTAATTGAAGCAATCGGACGCACCAAATCCGGGTGGTTCGAATAGATCACTTTGTTGGTATTGAGATCAACAATCATCGCACTACCGGAGGCAATTTCCGGCTGCGAAGCTGTAGTCGCGGCTGCCGTTTTGGCAACGGCCTGAGGCGCAAAAGGCACAGCCAGCATCAGGGCCAGGCTAAATAAAGAAACTCGAAATTTCGGCATGATGAGCATTCAGATAGTGGTTCACGCGCATGGGTTGCGCACCGCCGGAGTAAGGATTTACTGAGGCTGGCGAGGCCATCATAACGAGCAAAAAGTGCGATCGTCAAAGGAGAATCGTGAGGAAATGCTGCATTGCTGATATTTACGCCAACAATGCAGCACAAAAGAACTTTCTAGAACAGGCGATAACCGTAACCCCACAGAATAACGGTAATGGCGAGCAGCACTTCCAGCACCAGTACGCCAATCGCCAGTGTCGAACTGGAGAAGCTAAGACCTTCCTCTTTGTTGATATTCAGAAAGCTTGGAATACCGAGATAAAGCAGATAGCCGGTGTAAAACAGCGCCACCGTTCCCACCAGCGCACACAGCCAGACCAACGGGTAAAGCGCCACCAGGCCGCTTAAAAACAGCGGTGTTGCAACGTAGCCCGCGAAAACCATACAGTGCGCAAGCGACGGGCGCTGTGGGTAATTGCGTGCCATCCACCAGATGACCCGTCCCATCACTGCCACCCCAGCCAGCATAACACCATAAAACAAGACAGCCAGCGCCAGTCCGGTAAACCAGGATAACTTCAGGATAGTGCCATCGCCAAAATTCCAGCCGATTTGTGTAGTGCCAATAAAGGCGCAGATCACCGGGATCGCCGCCATCAGCAGAACGTGGTGGGTGTAGTGATGAGAAATCGTTTCGTTTTCACGATTAATCACCTGCATTTCACGATCGGGATGGGAAAACAGTCCCCAGACATGGCTCATACCGCCCCCTTGTTGTGAGTTCATGAACCTGACAGTTCAAGTATAAGTCAGCTTGTGGTTGTTTTTTGTTCTGACGCAAAATTTGCGTCGCGTGATAAAACGCCTTCTCCTGCGTAAACAATTCACAGGGTGTATGCTTACAGACAATCAAACGGAGACAGACCGACCTATGGATCTCAATACACTCATCTCACAATATGGTTATGCCGCGCTGGTGCTCGGTAGTCTGGCAGAGGGTGAAACCGTGACATTGCTGGGAGGCGTTGCGGCACATCAGGGATTATTAAAATTCCCACTGGTGGTTCTTTCTGTGGCGCTTGGCGGCATGATTGGCGACCAGGTGCTTTATCTGTGCGGACGGCGATTTGGCGGCAAACTGTTACGCCGGTTATCAAAACATCAGGACAAAATTGAGCGCGCACAAAAGCTGATCCAGCGCCATCCTTATCTGTTTGTCATCGGCACGCGTTTTATGTACGGCTTTCGGGTGATTGGCCCAACGCTAATCGGTGCCAGCCAGCTCCCACCGAAAATCTTTCTGCCACTGAATATTCTCGGCGCGCTGGCCTGGGCGCTGATTTTTACCGCTATTGGTTACGCGGGAGGCCAGGTGATTGCGCCGTGGCTGCACAATCTCGATCAGCATTTGAAACACTGGATAAACCTAACGTCCCCACGGGCATACTCATCAGCTACGTTTATAACCACCACCCAGCGCACCGGTGAGCTGAATGGACGCATCCAGCCATTGCCCTTGCAAAAGCAGACCGTTCGCCCGTTCACGGAGCGCCGGGATTCGGGCTTCGCTGATGCGAGAACCTGCGATGATACCTGCGTTAAAACGCGCCTGCGCCAGACTAACTACCCGCAGGGCATCGCGCTCAATTTGCGCCTGATGCTGATTTTTCTCCGCCAGTGTCTGAACCTGAGTTGCTGCCCGCGCCACGTCATTCACCGCTTCAACCACCGCTTTGTTGTAACTGGCGATCGACAAATTGCTTTCGGCTTTCACAATATCAAGGTTGGCGTTAAGACGACCACTATCGAAAATAGGTAGCGTCAGACCTGCCGTAACGCCCATTTGCTGCGCAGAATGACGGAACAAATCGCTTAAGTGCAGCGCATCTTGTTGCAGAAAGGCCATCAGGTTGATGTCGGGGTAAAAGGCAGCTTTTGCCGCATCGATGGTGCTTAAGGATGATGCAACGTACCAGTGTGCCGCCTGTAAGTCTGCCCGGCGAGCCAGCAAAGAATAGCCCAGGTCGTCAGGAAGTTTGCTTTCCACTTTGGGCAGCGCAACCGGATGCAGTTTTAAGGCGTTCGTCTGGCTGTTAGTCAGCGCAGTTAGCCGCGCCTCAATAATTTTCATTTTCCCCGCGACATCGTTGAGCTGTTGCCGGGTTTTGCTGGCATTGATATCGGTTTCGACACCTTCAACCGACGAGGTAATGCCGCGCAGATATAACTGGCGGTCGGTCGCGATAATCGTGTTCTGCTCTTTTTCGATTTGCTGCAAGACAGTGTTTAAAGCTGCCAGGGTTTGCCACTCCCAGTACAAACGAGCCACACTGCCTGCCAGCAATTGCCGGGTCTGCTCGCGTTCTGCCGCCTGCGCTTTTACCGTACCGAGGCGCGCAGTCACTTCCGCCCGATTCTTTCCCCAGATATCGAGATGCCAGCCCGCCATTAAACCAAAGGTGCCGTTGGTGTACCAGGGGCCGGTAGTGCCTGCGGCAGGATCGTCCAGGGCAAACGGCCCCATTAACCCTTCTGCCGACATTTTTTGCCGTTCCATATCCGCAGAAAAATCGAGCTGTGGACCATCCTGGGCGGCGACGGTCTTCGCCTGTGCTTCAGCCAGTTGAATGCGCTGTTCAGCAACCTGCATATCCGGCGCGTTCTGTATGGCATTATTAATTAAGGAAGTGAGTTGATTATCGTGATATTCCAACCACCACTGATTGTCCGGCCAGCCGTTTTTCAGAGATACCGGTAATGCGGTGTCAACATGTGTGGCGGGCGTTTGCTGGCTTAAAGCCTGGCGTGTTTCATGCATAGGCGCACACCCGGCCAGAGTAAGTAACAACGGAAAACAGGCGATTGCCGGATAAAAGGAATCACGATTCATGGGGGAGTAATCAGGTAAGAAAAGGTGCGCGGAGATTACCGTGTGTTGCGATATATTTTTTAGTTTCGCGTGGCAATACATCAGTGGCAATAAAGCGACATATTCAGAAAAATATAAAGTAAGTGAATGATATTCTCCGATTTATCTTAATTCTTTATGAATGGCGGCAAAGGGTTTTGTTTTTTCCTATACTTATTTAGCACTCACAAATAAAGGAACGCCAATGAAAATTATACTCTGGGCAGTATTGATTATTTTCCTGATTGGGCTACTGGTGGTGACTGGCGTATTTAAGATGATATTTTAAAATTAATTAATGTCATCAGCTCCGAAAATAACGAGGATATTTCAGTCTCTCATCCTGTTGCGCCCCTGTCATGTACATTGCTTCATATAATCACTGGCGCAAGGAGCACGCAGGGGGTGGATAATCACCTCCTCCCCCTGCCCCCCGGCTTATCCCTTATGACTATCGGGTCGATGATTTTTAGAGTTTTTCTATATCAATCGCCTGAATAGCCCTTGCAATATCAGGGGAATTATTCAACACCCGAACATGATGAAATAAATCCGTTGCTTCATCATATTCTTTACGCAAATAACTCAACCACTGCTTAATCCGTGCGACGTGATATAACCCGGTATCGCCCTGTTTTTCCAGACGGGTATATTTTTGCAGCAATGCAACGACCTCCGGCCACGGCATCCGCGGTTCGTTATATTTCACCACTCGGCTCAGGTTAGGAATATTAAGCGCCCCACGCCCAATCATCACCGCGTCACAACCGCTGATAGCTATACATTGTTGCGCACTCTGCCAGTCCCAGATTTCTCCGTTGGCAATAACCGGAATGGCCAATCGCTGACGAATATCGCCTATCGCCTGCCAGTCGATATGCTCCGCACGGTAACCCTGCTCCTTTGTCCGCCCATGAACGACCAGTTCCGTAGCCCCAGCCTGCTGGACAGCATCGGCAATTTCAAACTTCTTATCACCGCTGTCCCAACCAAGCCGCACTTTCACACTGACGGGTAAATGCGCCGGTACAGCTTCGCGCATCGCTTTTGCACCCTGATAGATAAGTTCAGGATCTTTGAGTAACGTTGCCCCGCCGCCACTGCCGTTAACCGTTTTCGACGGGCAACCACAGTTGAGATCCACGCCCCAGGAACCCAACTCCACCGCACGGGCGGCGTTCTCTGCTAACCATTGCGGGAACTGACCCAGCAGTTGTACCCGCACCAGTGTCCCGGAAGGCGTTCGACTGGCGTTTTGCAGCTCAGGACAAATGCGATGAAAAACTTTTACCGGCAGCAGTTGATCCACCACGCGGACAAATTCGGTGATGCACAGATCGTAGTCATTAACTTCGGTCAGTAATTCACGCACCAGGGAGTCAAGCACACCCTCCATCGGTGCCAGTAACACACGCATATCATCACCCGCAAAAAAATGAGGCGCTATGGTAGCGCCTCCGGTCAACGGATTAAAGGTCTGCAGAGAGGGATTGCTGCAAACTACAATCCCTCTCTATGCTTGATGTATGGCTGGCGCGCTTTCTGATCTGCAAAAGTATGGTATGCCTGAGTTCGCTGCTCACATCGTCATGCCCTGGCGCGAAAAATAAGCGATGTTTTCTTAATGTGATCGGTAGCACATTTTATAGATTAATTGTATGATGAATCCATCTCATCTGGGGTGTTGATTATGAGTAAGACACTGAACATTATCTGGCAATATTTACGCGCTTTTGTCCTGATTTATGCCTGCCTGTATGCAGGCATTTTCATTGCTTCCCTGCTACCGGTAACCATTCCGGGCAGCATCATCGGGATGCTAATCCTGTTTGTCCTGCTGGCCTTGCAAATTCTTCCGGCGAAGTGGGTCAATCCGGGGTGTTACGTACTGATTCGCTATATGGCACTGTTGTTTGTGCCAATTGGCGTAGGCGTAATGCAATATTTTGATTTGCTACGCGCACAGTTTGGCCCGGTGGTGGTTTCCTGTGCCATTAGTACGCTGGTGGTTTTTCTGGTGGTGAGCTGGAGTTCGCACCTGGTACACGGTGAACGTAAAGTCATAGGTCAGAAAGGATCAGAAAAATGATGGCGAATATCTGGTGGTCATTACCGCTGACATTGATTGTCTTTTTTGCCGCCCGCAAACTGGCAACACGGTATAAGTTTCCGTTGCTTAACCCGTTGCTGGTGGCAATGGTGGTGATCATTCCTTTTTTAATGCTGACCGGCATCTCTTACGACAGCTACTTTAAAGGTAGCGAAGTGTTAAACGATCTGTTGCAACCGGCGGTGGTCGCACTGGCCTATCCTTTATATGAACAACTGCACCAGATCCGCGCGCGCTGGAAATCCATCATCACTATCTGTTTTATCGGTAGCGTGGTCGCGATGGTGACGGGGACTTGCGTAGCATTGTTGATGGGCGCTTCACCGGAAATCGCTGCATCAATATTACCGAAATCGGTTACCACACCAATTGCGATGGCCGTTGGTGGCAGTATTGGCGGTATTCCGGCAATCAGCGCGGTTTGTGTGATTTTTGTCGGTATTTTGGGTGCGGTGTTTGGTCATACGCTACTCAATGCGATGCGTATTCGTACCAAAGCAGCGCGTGGCCTGGCGATGGGGACGGCCTCTCACGCCCTCGGAACAGCGCGCTGTGCCGAGCTGGATTATCAGGAAGGCGCATTTAGTTCGCTGGCGTTGGTGTTATGCGGGATTATTACCTCGCTGGTTGCACCATTTCTTTTCCCGATTATTCTGGCAGTAATGGGCTAAAATTTGCGATGCGTCGCGCATTTTTGATGTAAGTTTCACGCGTTGCATAATTAATGAGATTCAGATCACATATAAAGCCATAATGGGTTCGTAAACTGTTATCCCATTACATGATTATGAGGCAACGCCATGCATCCACGTTTTCAAACTGCTTTTGCCCAACTTGCGGATAACTTGCAATCTGCACTGGAACCCATTCTGGCAGATAAGTATTTCCCCGCGTTGTTGACCAGAGAGCAGGTCTCTTCGCTGAAGAGCGCAACGGGGCTGGACGAAGACGCGCTGGCTTTCGCACTGCTACCACTGGCGGCGGCCTGTGCCCGCACGCCATTGTCGAATTTTAATGTTGGTGCCATTGCGCGCGGCGTGAGTGGAACCTGGTATTTTGGTGCCAATATGGAATTTATTGGCGCAACAATGCAGCAAACCGTTCATGCCGAACAAAGCGCAATCAGCCACGCCTGGCTGAGCGGTGAGAAAGCGCTCGCGGCCATCACCGTTAACTACACACCTTGTGGTCACTGCCGTCAGTTTATGAACGAACTGAACAGCGGGCTGGATCTACGCATTCATCTGCCGGGCCGCGAAGCGCATGCGCTGCGTGACTATTTGCCGGATGCCTTTGGGCCGAAAGATCTGGAGATTAAGACACTGCTGATGGACGAGCAGGATCACGGCTATGCGCTGACTGGCGATGCGCTTTCTCAGGCGGCAATTGCCGCGGCCAACCGTTCGCACATGCCTTACAGCAAGTCTCCAAGCGGCGTGGCGCTGGAATGCAAAGACGGTCGTATTTTCAGTGGTAGCTATGCTGAAAACGCCGCATTCAACCCAACTCTACCGCCGTTGCAGGGCGCATTAATTCTGTTAAATCTCAAAGGTTATGATTACCCGGATATTCAGCGGGCGATTCTGGCAGAAAAAGCCGATGCGCCGCTGGTTCAGTGGGATGCAACCTCGGCAACGCTGAAAGCTCTCGGTTGTCACAATATCGACCGCGTGCTTCTCGCTTAAGCCCGGTGCCGGATGCGGCGTGAACGCCTGATCCGGCCTACAGAGTGCAAAATTTCGTAGGCCGGATAAGCGTAGCGCATCCGGCATTTCTACTCACCCTGGTGTCGAAAATCCCGGCAAACAGTTTGCCGTTTCTTGCGCAAAGCCCACAGGTAAAGTAGCCTGATTGAAATTCCCCAAGATCGAGTTTTCAGCATGTTAAAGCGCGTGTTCTACAGCCTGTTAGTCCTGATCGGCTTGCTGCTGTTGACAGTGCTCGGCCTCGACCGCTGGATGAGCTGGAAAACTGCGCCTTATATCTACGATGAATTGCAGGATCTCCCCTACCGCCAGGTCGGCGTGGTACTTGGCACGGCAAAATATTATCGTACTGGGGTGATTAATCAGTATTACCGCTACCGTATTCAGGGTGCAATAAATGCCTATAACAGCGGTAAGGTGAATTATCTATTACTTAGCGGTGATAACGCATTACAGAGTTATAACGAACCGATGACCATGCGCAAAGATTTAATTGCCGCTGGCGTCGATCCGGCTGATATTGTTCTCGACTACGCCGGTTTTCGTACCCTGGATTCCATCGTGCGTACACGCAAGGTGTTCGATACCAACGACTTCATTATTATTACTCAGCGCTTCCACTGTGAGCGGGCATTATTTATCGCTCTGCATATGGGTATTCAGGCGCAGTGTTATGCCGTACCGTCACCAAAAGATATGTGGTCAGTACGTATTCGCGAATTTGCCGCCCGCTTCGGTGCGCTGGCTGACCTTTATATTTTTAAACGTGAACCGCGCTTTTTAGGACCACTGGTCCCTATTCCGGCAATGCACCAGGTGCCCGAAGATGCGCAGGGTTATCCCGCCGTCACGCCAGAACAGTTACTTGAATTACAAAAGAAACAAGGAAAGTAGTTATGGATGTTCAGCAGTTTTTTGTCATTGCCGTTTTTTTCCTTATCCCGGTATTTTGTTTTCGCGAAGCATGGAAAGGCTGGCGTGCTGGCGCAATTGATAAACGGGTTAAAAATGTGCCGGAACCGGTGTATGTCTGGCGTGAAAAAAATCCCGCTCTCTTCTTTGCTTATATAGTGGCGTATAGCGGCTTCGGTATTTTATCCATCGGTATGATTATTTATCTTATTTTTTACCGATAATATTATTTCTCGCCCACTGTTAACTATTGAGAATAATTATTATTTCCCCCGCTAAGCTGCGGATATAACATTCTGAACCGCAGCTATTTGTGAATCTTTTCACAGTTTAAATTCCCCCGCACGCTTAGCCTTAATATCAGCACGTTATATTTACTATACGTTCGCCTTAATTACCCATAGCATTAAGGAAGATCACATGCCGCAACAAAATTATCTGGATGAACTCGCTCCGGCTTTTACGCCTTTACTGGCGATTAAAGAAGCCTCTCGTTGTTTATTATGCCACGACGCCCCTTGCAGCCAGGCGTGCCCGGCGCAAACCGATCCGGGAAAATTTATTCGCTCAATCTATTTTCGTAATTTTAAAGGCGCTGCCGAGACTATTCGCGAAAATAATGCCCTCGGTGCCGTTTGTGCCAGAGTGTGCCCCACAGAAAAATTATGCCAGAGCGGTTGTACCCGCGCAGGTGTCGATGATCCGATTGATATTGCTCGCTTACAGCGTTTTGTTACTGATTTCGAACAACAAACCGGAATGGATATTTATCAACCGGGCAGTAAGACGCTTGGTAAAGTAGCGGTTATCGGTGCTGGCCCTGCTGGGCTGCAGGCCAGCGTGACGCTAACCAACCTGGGTTACGACGTCACGGTTTACGAAAAAGAAGTACAACCAGGCGGCTGGTTGCGTAACGGCATTCCACAATTCCGTTTGCCGCAGTCGGTGCTGGATGCGGAAATCACCCGCATCGAAAAAATGGGTGTGACTATTAAGTGCAACTGTGAAATTGGCAAAACGCTCTCGCTGGAGCAACTGAAAGCAGAAAACCGCGCGGTACTGGTAACCGTGGGGTTATCGCGTGGTTCCACCCTGCCGCTGTTTGAGCATAGCGACGTTGAGATTGCCGTCGATTTCCTGCAACGCGCACGCCTGGCACAAGGCGATATCAGCATTCCACAAAGCGCATTAATTATTGGCGGCGGCGATGTCGCGATGGACGTTGCCAGTACGCTGAAAGTTCTCGGTTGTCCGGCGGTGACCTGCGTGGCGCGTGAAGAGTTAGATGTGTTTCCGGCAAGCAAGAAAGAGTTCACCGGTGCTCAGAAATTGGGGGTATCGATTATCGATGGCTTTACGCCTGTGGCGGTAGATGGCAATAAAGTGACGTTTAAACATGTTCGTTTACCGGGCGAGCTGACGATGGCGGCAGACAAAATTATTCTCGCCATCGGTCAACATGCCGAACTTACCGCTTTTGCTACACTGGAACCCCAACGTAATACCATCGAAACGAAAAATTACCAGACCCGTGACCCGCAACTGTTTGCCGCTGGCGATATTGTTGAGGGTGATAAAACCGTGGTCTATGCCGTGAAGACCGGGAAAGAAGCCGCCGAGGCGATCCATCACTATTTAGAGGGAGCTTGCTCATGTTAACGAAAGATCTTTCTATTACCTTTTGCGGCGTGAAGTTTCCCAACCCGTTCTGCCTCTCTTCTTCGCCAGTAGGCAATTGCTATGAGATGTGTGCCAAAGCCTACGACACCGGCTGGGGCGGCGTGGTATTCAAAACTATCGGCTTTTTTATCGCTAACGAGGTTTCGCCACGTTTTGATCATCTGGTGAAAGAAGATACCGGTTTTATTGGCTTCAAAAATATGGAGCAGATTGCCGAACATCCGCTGGAAGAGAATCTGACCGCTCTGCGTCGGCTGAAAGAGGATTACCCGGACAAAGTGCTGATCGCCTCGATCATGGGGGAAAATGAGCAACAATGGGAAGATCTGGCGCGTCTGGTGCAAGAAGCTGGCGCGGATATGATCGAATGTAATTTCTCCTGCCCGCAGATGACTTCTCATGCGATGGGTAGCGATGTCGGGCAAAGCCCGGAACTGGTAGAGAAATATTGTCGGGCGGTGAAACGTGGTTCAACGCTGCCGATGCTGGCGAAGATGACGCCGAATATCGGTGATATGTGCGAAGTGGCGCTGGCGGCTAAGCGTGGCGGTGCAGATGGCATTGCAGCGATTAACACCGTTAAATCCATCACCAATATCGATCTGAATCAGAAAATCGGTATGCCGATCGTTAACGGTAAATCGAGTATTTCCGGTTATTCCGGTAAAGCGGTGAAACCGATCGCCCTGCGCTTTATTCAGCAAATGCGCACGCATCCGGAGCTGCGCGATTTCCCGATCAGCGGTATTGGCGGCATTGAAACCTGGGAAGACGCGGCAGAGTTTTTATTGCTCGGCGCGGCTACACTGCAGGTGACCACCGGAATTATGCAGTACGGTTATCGGATTGTGGAAGATATGGCGAGCGGGTTATCGCATTATCTTGCCGATCAGGGATTTGACTCGTTACAGGAGATGGTGGGTCTGGCGAATCACAATATTGTCCCGGCGGAAGATTTAGACCGCAGTTATATCGTCTATCCCCATATCAATCTTGATAAGTGTGTCGGCTGCGGGCGCTGTTATATTTCCTGCTACGACGGTGGTCACCAGGCGATGGAATGGGATGAGAAAACACGCACGCCGCATTGTAATACTGAGAAATGCGTCGGTTGTTTGCTTTGCGGTCACGTTTGCCCGGTTAGCTGTATTGATCTCGGGGAAGTGAAGTTTAAGAAGGGAGAAAAAGAACATCCGGTAACGTTGTAGGACGGATAGTAGGACGGATAAGACGCACCAGCGTCGCATCCGACATTTGACACCAACTGCCGGATGCGGCGTAAACGTCGCATCCGGTAATGCCCAAATTCACATCACTTCTTACGCGCGTACTTCAGGGAATCCAGCGCCACGGCGAAGATAATGATCGCCCCTTTGATGATGTACTGCCAGTACGGGTTGACGCCGATATAGGTCAGACCGTAGTTGATGACCGTAAAGATAATGACCCCGGTCACCACGCCAATGACCGTACCCACGCCGCCGCTAAACGATACACCGCCCACCACGCACGCCGCGATAGCATCCAGCTCATACATAAAGCCGAGGTTGTTGGTGGCAGAGCCGATACGTCCGGCTTCTAACATCCCACCAAAGGCATAGAACACGCCAGACAACGCATAAATCATCAGCAGATTCAGGCCGACGTTAACACCAGAAACTTTCGCCGCTTCCGGGTTGCCGCCAATAGCAAAAATATTCTTGCCGAAACGGGTTTTGTTCCACAGCACCCAGACAAACGCCACGGCAATCAGCGCGTAGAAGGTGATGTAAGATAGCCGGAAACTCCCCAGCGCAATAAACCCCTGGGCAAAGGTGGAGAAGCCGCTATCAAAACCGGAAATCGGTGACGCACCAACAAAGTCGTAATAGAGCGAGTTGATACCGTAGACGATAATCATCGTGCCGAGCGTGGTAATGAACGGCGTCACGTTGAGGTAAGCGATAATCAGACCGTTGATCAAACCGATAACCGCGCCAATGGCACAGACTATCAGAATAACCAGCGCAATCGGCATGGTCGCCATTTCGGGGAATACTTTGTTGGCGTTATCCATCGATTGTAACAAGGTAGCCGCCACCACCGCCGCCAGCCCTACCTGACGACCAGCAGAAAGGTCAGTTCCCTGGGTGACAATTAACCCTGCCACGCCGAGCGCGATAATAATACGCACCGATGATTGGGTAAGAATATTACTTAAGTTCAACAGACTTAAGAATGTTGGGTCCTGGAAAATAATAATAGCCAGCAAAACTAAAAGAACGACGTAAATACCACCTTCTTTCAGGTAAGTAAGAAAACTTTTCTTATTTAACGCACTCATGGGAAGCCCCTAATCTTAAAGGTGCAAAGACGCAAGACGCAGAATTTCGTTTTGCGTTGTTGTTTTTGTATCGACAATGCCGGAAACGAGACCATTGCTCATTACCAGAATACGGTCCGTTATCCCTAACAACTCTGGCATTTCAGAGGAGATAATAATTATCCCCTTGCCTTTTTTCGCCAGCTCGGCAATTAATTGATAAATTTCAAACTTCGCGCCAACATCAATGCCACGCGTCGGTTCGTCGAGCATTAATATTTCCGGTTGCGTTAGCAGCCAGCGCCCAATAATGACTTTTTGCTGATTACCGCCGGAGAGTGAACCAATTTGCGTACGATGACCCGGCGTTTTTACCCTCATCGAATCAATGACCCACTGGGTGTCGCTTTTCATCCGCGAATTATCCAGCAGCCCCACTTTGTTTTTGTAGTTGCGAATATTAGAAATTAACGAGTTAAAGCCAATATCCAGGTAAGCATAAATCCCCGTTGAGCGGCGCTCTTCGGTGACCAGCGCGAACCCATGGTTAATGGCTTCGTTGGCATTATGGTTATTAATCTTTTTGCCGTGCAGTGTAATGGTGCCGGAAGATTTCTCACGGATCCCAAACAAGGTTTCGACAATATCGGTACGTTTCGCACCTACCAGCCCGGCAATACCGAGGATCTCCCCTTTATGCAGATCAAACGAGACATCGCGAATTGACGGCTGACGCAGTGACGTCAGGTTACGCACTTCAAGGATCACTTCGCCAGGTTTGTTTTGCTTATCCGGGAAACGCTGATTAAGAGAACGGCCAACCATCATGGCGATGATCTTGTCCATCGTCAGCCCCGCCAGCGGCTCGGTAGCGATCCACTGTCCGTCGCGCAGTACGGTGACTTCATCACATAACTGGAATATCTCTTCCATTTTATGCGAGATATAGACAATACCGCAGCCGCGTTCTTTTAATTTACGAATAATGGTAAACAGATGATTGACTTCTTTTTCAGTTAATGAAGAAGTTGGTTCATCCATAATGACTATTTTCGCGTTATAGGAAAATGCTTTGGCGATTTCAATCATCTGCATTTGTGAAACGGACAACGTACCAACGCGCGCACGCGGATCGATATCAATATCCAGTTCGTCAAATATCGCTTTGGTTTCGCGGTACATTTTATCCTGGTCGACAAACATCCCTTTGGTGGGATATCGCCCCAACCACATGTTGTCCATGACCGAACGCTGTAATACCAGGTTTAACTCCTGGTGTACCATCGAAATACCATTTTCCAGGGCTTCTTTGGCTGAGTGAAAATCGATTTCCTTACCCTGGAATAAAATAGTGCCGGAGTCTTTTTGATAGATACCAAACAGGCATTTTAATAATGTCGATTTTCCTGCGCCATTCTCCCCCATTAACGCATGAATGGAGTGTGGTCGCACTTTTAAATTAACGTTATCAAGTGCCTTAACGCCTGGAAAAGACTTGTTGATACCGCTCATTTCCAACAAGTATTCTCCTGATGACGGAGTCGTTGAGCTGACCATATAATTTTACCTTGTTGGCCATACAATAAGGGCGCAGTGAATGACTGCGCCCAATCAGTCTTATTTCTTGCTGAATTCAGCCAGATTGTCTTTATCTACGCCAACATAAGGAACGCGGACAACTTTATTGTCGATTTTCCAGTTGGTGCCGTCAGCGGCTCCCTTGCCATCAGCCAGATTTTTCGCCAGATCAAAGGTCGCTTTCGCCTGGTTGTTAGCATCGTTCAGCACGGTGCCAGCCAGTGCACCAGATTTCACCAGTGCCAGAGCTTCTGGCAGCGCATCGACGCCAAACACCGGAATGCTGGACTTGTTGTGTGCTTTCAGAGCTTCAACCGCGCCCATTGCCATCGCATCGTTGTTTGCGATAACCACTTCGATTTTGTTGGCGTTCGGGCCAGACAGCCAGGCGTCCATCTTATCTTTCGCCTGAGCGGTATCCCACATTGCGGTATCTAACTGTAACTGTTCAGTTTTAATGCCTTTGTCGTTTAGCTCTTTGATGACATACGTAGTGCGCGCTTCTGCATCCGGATGACCCGGTTCGCCTTTCAGCAGTACGAACTGAATCTGACCGTCTTTGTTGAGATCCCAACCCTGATTCGCCGCCCAGTGTTTAGCAATCAAATCGCCCTGAATAATCCCGGATTCTTTCGAATCGGTGCCAACGTAGTAGGCTTTGTCGTAACTATCCAGCGCCTTACGGGAAGGTTCTTTATTGAAGAAAACGATTGGCACGTTTTGTCCGCGCGCTTTCTCAATCACCGTACCCGCAGCAGCCGGGTCAACCAGGTTGATTGCCAGCGCCTTCACCCCTTTCGCCAACAGCACGTCAATCTGATCGTTCTGCTTGGACTGATCATTCTGTGAATCATTCATCAGCAACTGGACGTCTGGCGCGGCTTTCGCATCTTGTTCGATAGCCTTACGCACTACAGACATAAAGTTATCGTCATATTTATAAATCGTCACACCAATACGGGTATCAGCAGCGTGTGCAGCGGCACCGAATAACATGCTGGCCATCACAGCAGACAGGGTTAACACCTTCTTATTCATGGTATCTCCGGTTTTTCTTATGCAGGGTAGTGCTTGAGATAAATGCTCGGCGGGGCAGTATGGTTAATGAAGTGTTACTGAACGCCGAAGCTCACGTTTTAAAATTCGTTCTTCCATGTCCGGTAACGCTCCAGAAAACAGCTTTAATTGTTGTTATGACGCTATACCTCGATAAAAGTGAATTTCCACTGTTACACATAGGTTACAACGTTAAAACGGTGCAATCATAACTACTGCATTGTTAACATACTGTGAAATCACTCACAGATTGAAAGCGGTTACATCGCGTGATTTGTTGAGTTAGTGATCGCCGCCGCATTCTGGCGTATAGCAACAGAATGACGACGCACTAACGTCGGCATAAAACAGTGACTGGCACGCAGATCAATGTTGCCTGCGGCCCCCTGTAATGCCAGTTCGGTGGCCATTTTCGCCATTGAAGCAATGGGATAACGTACGGTTGTTAACTGCGGGTCGGTGTAACGGGCGATGGGGATATCATCAAAACCGATGATCGAGAGATGTAACGGAATAGCAATACCATTGTCTTTTAACGCTGTCAGTGCGCCAGCGGCCATATTGTCGTTATAGGCGAACACCGCGGTGAGTTGCAGATTACGCCCCAGCAGTTCAACCATCGCAGCTTCGCCGCCGGGCATATCTGGCGTACCGGTGCCGATCCAACTCTCTGGCGGAACAATATCCTGCTCTTTCAGCGCGCTCATCCAACCGGCTTTGCGCATCGCGTCATCTTCAATACCGTGGCTGGAAGAAAGATAACCGATACGCTGATGACCGTTATTCAGTAACATGCGCGTCGCCATTCGGGCACCGCTGATATTATCCAGGCAAACGCAGCGATGGGCGTAACCCGGCACAACGCGATTGATTAACACCATGCCAGGAATGTTGTCCATAAACTGCACCAGTTCGTCGTCACTTAACGCTTTTGAGTGAACGATCAACGCATTACAACGCTGGCGGATTAACACCTCAATGGCGTGCCGCTCTTTTTCCGCTTCATGATAGCTATTGCCGATTAGCACATATTTCTGGTGTTGCTGGGCG
Source organism: Escherichia sp. 20412-1 (assembly GCF_003027595.1). Taxonomy (NCBI): domain Bacteria; kingdom Pseudomonadati; phylum Pseudomonadota; class Gammaproteobacteria; order Enterobacterales; family Enterobacteriaceae; genus Escherichia; species Escherichia sp. 20412-1. Next base: position 61,510 of record NZ_PYQM01000005.1, read on the forward strand.
ACAAGATCAACGGCTTTCACCAGCGCACCGAAAAAGGCGTCGGAGACATCCATCACTACCACGCCAATAGTCTCGCTCACCTGAGTTGCCAGCGCCTGGGCATTGGCGTTTGGTCGGTAGTCCAACTCGCTCACTGCTTTCATAACCGCTTCACGCGTGTCCGCACTTACCAGAGCGCTGTTATTTAGCACCCGGGAAACCGTTGCCACAGAGACGCCAGCCTGACGCGCTACATCACGAATGGTGATCATATTCACTACCTGTTGTGAGATTGCAGTAAGTTACTGCTTGCTGGCGGCTATTTTGTCAGCACTGAATACAGGACTTCGTGAATCGAGTCACAGCAATGGAAACGGTTACAACCATTTTGTTAATGAATGTGATCCAGATCGTTATCTGGATGTTTTGGATAATGCAGATCCGGCAGCGCGCAAGGTTAACTGACGCCATAACCATTCTACCGGCCCCTGGCGGAAGTAACGCAACCAGATAACAGAGAAGAGAATATTCGCCAGCCATACTGGAATAACAAACACCAGCAGTTCCAGACGGTCAAACTGCATAAACAAACCGAGGTGGTAAAACAGTGTGGTACAAATCAGCGTTTGCAGCAGGTAGTTGGTCAGCGCCATCCGCCCAACGCAAGCAATCGCCAGCACCAGCTTAAAGCGGCTTAATTGCGGCCAAAAGCCGAACAGTAACGAGGCATAGCCAATCGCCTGAAATGGCGCACTCAGTTCTCGTGGCATCTGGAGTAAGAAGGCGCACCAGCGATATGCCCAGTCCAGCCGCCATTGTAGTGCGATAGCAGGAAGGTTAATCATCACCCCAATTGCCACCAGCACAAAACCGGTACGGCGATAGTGGCGCAGGCTGTACTGCCCTTTCAGCCAACCACTACGCATCAATGCCGCGCCAATCAACATCATCCCCGCCAGTTGCCAGCCATACTGCGCTCCCAGGGCCAGCAAACTGTTCCCTACCCCGTCGGCGCGGTTACTGATGGCTTCAACGCCGCCGTGAAGTTTCCAGTATTTTTCATACAAAATGGCGGATGCATCCGGTGTCCAGGCACGGCTGGTCTGGCTATCGGAAATCACCCCCAACAACAGCAAAACACCAAGCCCTATCAGATAAAGCATGACGCCGGTGTTAAACAGGCTTTTTACCGATGGCGCATCGCGCACCAGTCGCCAACTGATTAAGCCCACCAACCCGTAAGCCAGCAGGATATCGCCGTCCCAGAATAATAAACCGTGAATAAAGCCCAGCAAGACCAGCAGTGTTAGACGCGACTGGATCCAACGTCTGCCACGCGGCAGCAACATTTGCAGACCGGCACCAAACAGCAACGCAAAAAGCGTGAGGAATTTCACCTGGCCGATAAGATCGAGAAAAGCCCAGCTCCAGGCATCCTGCGGTGTAATGGTGCCGTACCAGGCGGGATTGAGATAAGCCGCCTTTGGGAGTCCAAAGGCGCTGATGTTGAGAAGCAGGATCCCCAGAATGGCGACGCCGCGAACAAAATCGAGCGTGACGTTGCGCTCCATGGTTCCTGCCTTTTAATCAGTTGTGATGACGCACAGCGCGCAAAAATTCGTGGCGCGTATTCTGACTGGATTTGAACAAACCACCGAGGGAAGTCGTTGTCGTGGCGCTGGTCGCGTCGCGAATACCACGCGCTTTTACGCAGTAATGCACCGCGTCGATAGAGACCGCCACGTTATTGGTGCCCAGCAGCGTTTGTAGCGCAATGAGAATTTGCTGGGTCAGACGTTCCTGTACCTGCGGACGCTGGGCAAAGAACTGCACAATGCGGTTAATTTTAGACAGGCCGATGACCGAATCTTTCGGGATGTAGGCCACCGTCGCTTTGCCATCAATAGTGACAAAATGGTGTTCACAAGTGCTGGTCAGGGTGATATCGCGCACGGTGACCATTTCATCGACCTTCATTTTATTTTCAATGAGGGTGATTTTCGGGAAGTTGACGTAATCCAGACCGGAGAAAATTTCATCGACATACATTTTGGCGATGCGATGCGGCGTTTCCATCAAACTGTCATCATCCAGGTCGAGATTCAATAACTGCATGATTTCGGTCATATGACCGGCAATAAGGCTTTTGCGCGTTTCGTTATCCATTTCATGCACGGGCGGGCGTAGCGGTGTTTCAAGTCCTCGCGCAACCAACGCTTCATGAACCAGGGCCGCTTCTTTACTGAGTGATGGCATTTATGATTTCTCCTGCAGGTGTGACGCCTCCGCCCTGCGTGGGGGCAAAGTTATTAAGCTGATTCGCAGCCTGATTATTGTGCGTGAGGTGGCGCACATAATCCAGTATTCACAGCGATAATTATTGTAATTGCCGCTGCCTTTCAGCCGTAGATGTTAAAACATCGTTATGCATATGCGGAAGTGAAAGTTACTCACAACACACTGAATAAACGGTATGATGAAAAAATTGCAAACAACATAACAAGGAGCCACGCATGGAAATGCTCGAAGAGCATCGCTGTTTTGAAGGCTGGCAGCAACGCTGGCGACATGACTCCAGTACCTTAAACTGCCCGATGACGTTCAGTATCTTTCTCCCACCGCCCCGCGATAACGCCCCGCCGCCGGTGCTGTACTGGCTTTCAGGCTTAACCTGTAATGATGAAAACTTCGCCACCAAAGCAGGTGCCCAGCGCATGGCGGCAGAACTGGGGATTGTACTGGTAATGCCAGACACCAGCCCGCGTGGCGAACATGTTGCCAATGACGACGGCTATGATTTAGGCCAGGGTGCCGGGTTTTATCTTAACGCCACGCAACCGCCGTGGGCGGCACATTACCGGATGTATGATTATCTGCGTGATGAATTACCAGCACTGATTCAGTCGCAATTTAACGTCAGCAATCGCTGCGCCATCAGCGGCCATTCGATGGGAGGTCATGGTGCTCTGATTATGGCGCTGAAAAATCCGGGCAAATATACCAGCGTTTCCGCCTTTGCGCCGATTGTGAATCCGTGCAGCGTTCCGTGGGGAATCAAAGCATTTAGCACCTATCTGGGTGAGGATAAAAATGACTGGGTGGCATGGGACAGTTGTGCGCTGATGTACGCCAGCAATGCGCAGGATGCGATCCCGACGCTGATTGATCAGGGTGATAACGATCAGTTTCTTGCCGACCAGTTACAACCCGCCGTGTTGGCAGAAGCCGCGCGCCAGAAAGCGTGGCCGATGACGCTGCGTATTCAGCCGGGTTATGATCACAGCTATTACTTCATTGCTTCTTTTATAGAGGATCATCTGCGCTTCCATGCGCAGTATTTACTGAAGTGACAGTCCGCCCGGTTCGCCGGGCATCTTCTCATCAGAAGCGATAATCCATCGCCATAAAGTAACGACGTCCGTCTTCGTTATAGCTGTAGTCATCACGGCTGAGATCTTTATCTGTCAGGTTCAGCACGCCCGCGCGCAGTTTGACGTCTTTGGTCACCTGCCATGCCGCACCGGTATTCCAGATCGTATAGCCACCCGGCGTTTTAGCCGTATCGCTATCGGCACGTTTCTGCCCGGTATAATGAGCAGAAACATAGAATGACCAGTCTTCCAGCACCAGTGGTTTCCAGTCCAGCGTACCGTTGGCGGTATGGAACGGCAGATCGGAAAGCGGTTTGTTTTCACCATTGCTGACATCACGACCATCGTTATAGGTGTAGTTGAGTGACAGTTTCCATTCGTCACTGAACGGGATTTTCAACTCGGTTTCCACGCCCTGAATGCGCGCTTTGTTAACGTTGTAGTAGCTGAATACCGGTACACGTCGACCATTAGCCCCGGTTTCAAAACCTACAAAGTTCTGGTAGCCCGGTGCAGCGTTGACGTCGGACGTGCGGCTGATACTGATGCGATCTTTCACATCGTTACGGAAAACAGTCACGCTGGATTCAACGCCTTCCAGCCAGCCTTCTTCCCCCATGTAGTAAAGCCCCAGCTCCCAACTTTCGCTGGTTTCTGGCTTCAGATCCGGGCTACCAACAATCTTACATGCGCCACGGCAGGAATTAGTCGTCCAGTCAGGGCTAAGTTGCAGTAAAGAAGGTGCTTTAAAAGCCGTCGCCCAGCCGCCTTTCACCGTTACGGTATCGGTGGCGTTATAGACCAGATAGGCACGCGGGCTCCAGTGATCGCCGTAGGTTTCGTGATCGTCCATACGCACGCCGGTCGTCAGCGCCAGCGGCTCGAAGATCCGCCATTCGTCTTCCACAAACAGTGCATACTGGCTGGCAGATGTTTTGGTGCTGGTGCCGCCGGTCAGGTTTACCGCATCGCTAAGTTTGTCGTGACGCCATTCACCGCCGACCGTGACAAACTGATTAATCGCCGTCAGCGGTAACGTGTATTTGCCATCAACAGTATTACTTTCTGAGGTAATCGGGCTGCTGTTACCAGGGTTTTTGTTTTCGACTTTCTCGCCATAGTATTTCAGCTCACTGGTGCCATAATCCCAGCGACCATTATGGCTGACAGAGTAGTTCTGGCGTTCCAGGCGGTTTTTGTCCAGCGAGTCGGAATCACGATCCTGACGGTCGAAACCGTAACCAGCGGTAAAATCGTGATTTTGATTCGGCGTCCAGGCAAATTCGACATTGCCATCGCGGCTGGAGAATCCTTCAATGCGCGGCGTTTCTCCGCTATCGGTGGTGGTTGAGTTCTGCGGGTCATCCTTTTCACGTTTCGCCAGGCTGCCGTAGGCTTTCATTCCCAGCACGCCGTCAATTAGTGGCCCACTGGTAAAAAACTGACCGTTGTAGGTGTCGCCGCGATCGCGATGCTCCTGAATGGTGGTATCGACCGTAACGGTTCCTGACCATTTCTGGCCAATTTTTTTGGTGATAATGTTGACCACCCCGCCGAGCGCATCAGAACCATATAACGAGGACATCGGGCCACGTACCACTTCAATACGTTCGATGGAATCAACCGGGATCCAATTCAGATCGAAGTCATTATGACGGAAGACAGCATTGCGGGAGTTCACGCGTTTACCATCGACAAGAATCAGGGTATAGCTGCTGTCCAGACCACGAATGCTGACGCCCTTGCGATTGTCCCCTTCGTTAGTCAGTTGTACGCCTGGCACTTCTTTGAGGACATCTTTCAGGTTCTGTACCGGTTTACGCTGCAAGTCTTCCTGGGTAATGACGCTGATACTGGCAGGTGCGTCTTTGAGGTTTTGTTCAACGGAAGAGGCGGTGACAACCATCGTTTCGCCATCATCATCAACCGCTAACACAGGCCATGCACAAGAAATCGCGGACAAACACAGCCCGACCCGTACGAAGGGGTTCAACCTAAACATTCCATATCTCCATGAGGTAACTACGAAAATAAAATGGGTTATCGCTCACATCTTCTTCACGTCCTCTTGCGCACGGCAGCATCGCAGTGGACTTTTTTTGTATGCAGGTGATCATCCCAGAGCGCCTGAACAGCCTCTGATTTGTCAGCCTTTTTCATTTCGCGTAACAATAATGCAAACGATAACAATTATCAATTCAATTGTTAAATTTTATATACTTATGATTTATATGGGAAATAGAATTGAAAAAGCCCTCTCAGGTGAGAGGGCTTAATAAGGAAGAGATAACGCTTATTTATTGTCGTTCTGTGGGAACTTCATTTCGCTGTAACGCACGAAGTGAGTTCCTTTAATCAACTTGTAACCAAACCAGATGGCCAGGAACAGCGGGATACCGATATACGTTGCCGCTACGCCGCCCCAGTCGATGGTATCTTTCAGGAACGCTTCGTAGTTCTGGCCCAGAGTGATAATCAGGCACAGCACAAAGGCGAAGATCGGTCCCAGCGGGAAGAAGCCCGAACGATACGGCAGGTCGTTAATATCGTGTCCCTGCAATACATAGCCGCGACGGAAACGATAGTGACTGATAGCAATCCCCAGCCAGGCGATAAAGCCGGTCATCCCGGAGGTATTCAGCAGCCACAGATACACCGTCTGGTTACCAAACATGGAGGTCAGGAAGCACAGACCGGCAATCACCGTCGTGGCATATAGCGCATTACGTGGTACACCGCCGCGCGACAGTTTAGAGAAAATACGCGGCGCTTTGCCATCGCACGCCAGGGTGTACAGCATACGGGTAGACGCGTACATACCGGAGTTACCCGCTGACAGTACTGCTGTCAGAATAACCGCGTTCATCACCGCCGCCGCAGAAAGCAGTCCTGCGTGCTGGAACACCAGCGTGAACGGGCTGACGCTGATGTCTTTCACATCATTGCGTAACAGACTTGGATCGGTGTACGGAATGATCAAGCTGATGATCAGGATCGCGAATACATAGAACAGCAGAATTCGCCAGAACACCTGACGTACCGCACGCGGAATATTTTTCCCCGGCTCTTCAGATTCACCCGCCGCAATACCAATCAGTTCGGTTCCCTGGAAGGAGAAGCCGACAATCATCGCCACACCGATCATCGCCGCAAAACCACCGGCAAACGGTGCCTCGCCTATCGTCCAGTTACTCCAGCCAGCAGGCTGTGCACCTTTGAAGATACCGAAAATCATCATCACGCCAACGGCGATAAAGATAATCACGGTCGTAACTTTGATCAGTGAGAACCAGTACTCCGCTTCACCAAAGCCTCTGACCGAAATGTAATTCAGCAGGAAGATAACGCCGAGGAACAGCGCACTCCAGATCCAACCAGGGACATCCGGGAACCACCAGCTCATTACCAACTGCGCGGCCACCAGATCAACAGCGATAGTTACCGCCCAGTTGTACCAGTAGTTCCAGCCCAGCGCGAAGCCAAAGCCCTCTTCTACATAGTTCTGACCGTAAGTCGCAAACGAACCAGAAACTGGCATATACGCCGCCAGTTCGCCAAGACTGGTCATCAGGAAGTAGACCATCAGGCCAATCAAAATATACGAGAGCAGCGCCCCGCCCGGACCTGCCTGAGAAATCGTTGCACCAGAGGCAACAAAAAGACCCGTACCGATGGAGCCACCAATGGCAATCATCGTCAGGTGACGCGCCTTTAATTCACGGCGTAAGCCCGGCGCTTCTGTGGTTTTAGTTTCGGAAACCATACGAAAATGCTATCCATCATTAAAAATGAGGCGCGATTGTAGCAGACGATTTGCAATCCTTCCGATAGAAATGCGCTTTTATAAGAGACCTTCATGATCGCCCAGGAATTATAAGTAAAGCAGCCAATCTCTTTTCTGGCGAATACCTGACGCTGGCGCTACGTCACGAAATCGACACAGCGCCAGCATATTCCTGTACAGCAACTTAACGCGGTAAATTGGCAGGATTGCAGTAGTCCAGAAAGCGCATTAACGCGTTGGAAAGGTGTTTTTGCCGATGATGAATACGCCACAGCGTGCGCATCAGGCGCGGCAGCGGGACAGCAACTTCACGTAAAGAGCCAGCCTGTAATTGCTCTTCAATCACCCGTCGCGACAGGCAGCTAATCCCCAGTCCGTGACGCACAGCATGTTTGATGGCCTCGGAGTTTCCCAACTCCATCGCCATCTCAAACTTCGGCAGATGCGACAGTAACAGATAGTCGACAATCTCCCGCGTACCAGAACCGCGTTCACGCAGGATCCACGGTGCGGCAGCAAGCTGTTCTAAGGTGACCGGACCATGAGCAAGCGGCGAGGTTGGCGAGGCGAAAACCACCAGTTCGTCTTCCAGCCAAGGTTCAGAAATGATTTCAGTGCTGTGGCACGGCCCTTCAATAAAGCCAATATCAACGCGGAAATCCAGCACCGCCTGCATCACGTCCTGGCTGTTACCAACGCTAAGTTCAATCGGCAACTGCGGGTAATCATGGCGATAACGGGCGATAACAGCGGGTAAAATGTAATTGCCGATGGTGCTACTGGCATAGACACGAATCGCGCCGTTGTCTTCGCGAAACAGTTGTTCAATTTCAACAGCCTGTTCCAGCAGCGCCAGCGCGCGCGGATAAAGCAGCCGTCCGTGTTCATTAACAACCAGTCTTTTCCCCACGCGATCAAACAGTTGCACGCCAAGCTGCCCTTCCAGGTCGGTCAAGGCTGCGCTCACTGCTGATTGCGACAACGCCAGCATCACCGACGCCTGGGTGGTGGATCCACTTTTCAATACTTCTGCAAAAACTTCCAACTGTCGGAGGGTGATGTGCATAGTCGCTTACCACTTATAAAGATTAATTATAAATATATAATCAATTTTATTTTTAAACCAGTTAGACGTAACCTTATGCCCGGTTAAAGGAGAGGGTTATGACGAATATCACCTTACAGAAACAACATCGTACACTGTGGCATTTTATTCCGGGGTTAGCCCTGAGTGCAGTTATCACCGGGGTCGCCCTGTGGGGTGGTTCCATTCCCGCCGTTGCGGGTGCCGGGTTTAGTGCCCTCACCCTCGCAATCTTGTTGGGGATGGTTTTAGGCAACACCATCTATCCGCACATCTGGAAAAGCTGTGACGGTGGCGTGCTGTTTGCCAAGCAATATTTATTACGTCTGGGTATCATTCTTTATGGCTTCCGTCTGACGTTCTCGCAAATTGCCGATGTCGGTATCAGTGGGATCATCATTGACGTGCTGACGCTGTCCAGTACCTTCCTGCTGGCTTGCTTCCTGGGGCAGAAAGTGTTTGGCCTGGATAAGCACACCAGTTGGTTGATTGGTGCCGGTAGCAGTATTTGTGGTGCCGCTGCGGTACTGGCAACTGAGCCGGTAGTGAAAGCGGAAGCCAGTAAAGTAACCGTGGCTGTTGCAACCGTTGTTATCTTCGGGACCGTCGCGATTTTCCTCTACCCGGCGATATATCCGCTGATGTCTCAATGGTTTAGCCCGGAAACTTTCGGTATCTACATTGGTTCTACTGTGCACGAAGTGGCGCAGGTGGTGGCGGCAGGTCATGCCATCAGCCCGGATGCAGAAAACGCAGCAGTTATTTCCAAAATGCTGCGCGTGATGATGCTGGCTCCGTTCCTTATTCTGCTGGCTGCACGTGTTAAACAGCTATCTGGGGCGAACAGCGGCGAGAAAAGCAAAATCACCATTCCGTGGTTTGCCATCTTGTTCATCGTAGTTGCCATCTTTAACTCGTTCCACCTGTTACCGCAGAGCGTGGTGAACATGCTGGTAACGCTGGATACCTTCCTGCTGGCAATGGCGATGGCGGCGCTGGGTCTGACCACTCACGTCAGCGCGCTGAAAAAAGCCGGGGCGAAACCTCTGCTGATGGCACTGGTACTGTTTGCCTGGCTGATTGTTGGTGGTGGTGCAATTAACTATGTGATTCAAAGCGTCATCGCATAAACCACTACATCTTGCTCCTGTTAACCCGCTATGATTACCGTTTTCCTCCAGCGGGTTTAACAGGAGTCCTCGCATGAAATACATTGGAGCGCACGTTAGTGCTGCTGGCGGTCTGGCAAATGCCGCAATTCGCGCCGCCGAAATCGACGCAACCGCGTTTGCCTTGTTCACCAAAAATCAACGTCAGTGGCGTGCTGCACCGCTCACGACGCAAACCATCGATGAATTCAAAGCCGCCTGCGAAAAGTATCACTACACGTCGGCGCAAATTCTTCCCCACGACAGTTATCTGATTAACCTTGGCCATCCGGTCGCAGAAGCCCTGGAAAAGTCGCGCGATGCGTTTATAGATGAAATGCAGCGTTGCGAACAACTGGGTCTCTCTTTGCTCAACTTCCACCCCGGTAGTCACCTGATGCAAATTTCAGAAGAGGATTGCCTGGCGCGCATTGCCGAATCTATCAACATTGCGCTGGATAAAACACAAGGTGTGACGGCGGTGATAGAAAATACCGCCGGTCAGGGCAGCAACTTAGGATTTAAGTTCGAACATCTCGCGGCGATTATCGACGGCGTGGAAGATAAATCCCGCGTCGGCGTTTGCATTGATACCTGCCATGCTTTTGCTGCCGGATATGATTTGCGTACCCCTGCCGAATGCGAGAAAACGTTCGCAGATTTTGCCCGTATTGTCGGCTTTAAGTATCTGCGCGGGATGCACCTCAACGATGCGAAAAGCACCTTTGGTAGCCGCGTCGACCGCCATCACAGTCTTGGTGAAGGCAATATTGGCCATGATGCTTTCCGCTGGATCATGCAGGATGATCGCTTCGACGGTATTCCGCTGATCCTCGAAACCATTAACCCGGATATCTGGGCGGAAGAAATCGCCTGGCTGAAAGCGCAACAAACTGAAAAAGCGGTAGCCTGAAAATGAATAACCGGGAGAAGGAGATCCTTGCAATTTTGCGGCGTAACCCGCTGATCCAGCAGAATGAAATTGCTGATATGCTGCAAATCAGCCGTTCGCGCGTAGCGGCGCATATTATGGATTTAATGCGCAAAGGCCTGATTAAAGGCAAAGGTTACATTCTCACCGAGCAGGAATACTGTGTGGTGGTGGGGACAATCAATATGGATATTCGCGGGATGGCGGATATCCGTTATCCGCAAGCGGCCTCTAATCCCGGTACAATTCATTGCTCGGCTGGCGGCGTCGGGCGCAATATCGCCCACAATCTGGCACTACTGGGCCGTGACGTGCATTTACTCTCGGTGATTGGCGATGACTTTTATGGCGAAATGCTCTTAGAAGAGACGCGCCGTGCCGGAGTGAATGTCTCAGGCTGCGTTCGTTTACACGGTCAAAGTACGTCAACGTATCTCGCGATTGCCAATCAAGACGATGAAACCGTGCTGGCGATAAACGATACCCATCTTCTGGATCAATTGACGCCGCAATTACTGAACGGGTCGCGTGATTTACTTCGCCATGCGGGCGTGGTACTGGCTGATTGTAACCTGACTGCTGAGGCGCTGGAGTGGGTCTTTACCCTTGCCGATGAAATTCCGGTGTTTGTCGATACCGTTTCGGAATTTAAAGCAGGAAAAATCAAACACTGGCTGGCACATATTCACACCCTGAAACCGACTTTGCAGGAACTGGAAATTTTATGGGGACAGGCGATCACCAGCGATGCTGACCGTAATGCCGCAGTGAATGCGTTGCATCAGCAAGGTGTTCAGCAACTGTTTGTTTATTTGCCCGATGAGTCAGTTTATTGCAGCGAAAAGGATGGCGAGCAATTTTTACTGACTGCACCAAAACATACGACGGTAGACAGTTTTGGCGCCGACGATGGTTTTATGGCGGGACTGGTGTATAGCTTTCTGGAAGGAAGCAGTTTTCGCGATAGCGCCCGTTTTGCGATGGCCTGCGCGGCAATTTCGCGCGCCAGCGGCAGCATAAACAACCCTACTCTGTCTGCCGATAACGCGCTTTCATTAGTGCCAATGGTGTAACAATGTTGCCGGATGCGACGCTTGACGCGTCTTATCCGGCCTACAAATCAGGCAATTTCAGCAAGTAAATGTAGGCCTGATAAGCTTGCGCATCAGGCAATGACACTCAAGCGAAACCAATAAAGAACCCGGCAATGGTCGCACTCATCAGGTTGGAGAGCGTCGCCGCCGCCAGCGCCCGTAAACCAAGTTGGGCGATTTCCGGCGCACGGTGCGGCGCAACCGCAGAAAATGCGCCAACCACCACGCCGATAGAACCAAAGTTAGCGAAACCGCACAGCGCAAAAGAAATAATCGCTACGGTTTTAGCATCCAGAGTGCCTGCGGTTTGCAAATACGGTGAGAAACTCAGGTAAGCGACAAATTCGTTAATCGCCAGTTTCTGCCCAATCAAACTTCCCGCAAGGTTGGCATCACTCCAGTCAACCCCCATCACCCACGCCAGCGGAGCCAGCAGGTAACCTAAAATGGACTCCAGCGAGGCATTTTCAAAACCAAACCAACCGCTAACACCGCCGATAATACCGTTAATCAACGCAATGATGGCGACAAATGCCATCACCACAGTCGCTACACCTGCGGCGATTTTCAGCCCGGTCATTGCCCCTGTAGCAGCGGCTTCAATAATGCTTTTTGGCGGTGTTTCGGTGAAAGAGAGGTTATTAAAGGAAACTTGCGAAGATTCCGTAGCCGGGCTTAACAAGCGAGCAAACAAGATCCCGCCGGGGATCGCCATTAACGATGCCGCCAGCAGATATTCCACTGGCACGCCCAGTGCAGCGTACCCAATCATCGTCGAACCGGCAATTGAGGCCATGCCACTACAAATCGCCGTAAATAATTCATTGCGATTCAGACGATCAATAAATGGCTTCACGATCGCCGGAATTTCGTTTTGCCCGAGGAAAATGGTGGTGACAGCAACAAATGACTCAATCTTGCTGATATGTAAAGCTTTCTGGAATATACCGCCAAGAATACGAATTAAGATCCCCATCACGCCAATGTAGTAAAGAATACTCACCAGTGCAGTAACGAAGATAATTGCCGGTAATACCCTGAAACCAAAGATAAATCCTGCGCCATCAAACAGGGTGTCCATTTTCGGCCCAACCAGAGAACCGAAGATGAAGGCACTACCCGCATCGCTGTACGCCATCACTTTATGGACACCAAAAGCGACCTTTTCTGCAACCCAACGTCCAGGCGGAAGCCAAAGCATAATACCGCCAATCACAACCTGTAATACCAGCGCCGCGCCGACGGTTCTCAGGCTGATCTTCTTCTTATTCACCGACAGCAAAAACGCAATCGTCAGCAATACCACCATTCCCAGAACACTTCTCATGACATCCATAGTTATTATCTCTTCATGTCATTTTGGGCGACGGCTTTCTGCCCATTATAAATAGCCGGGCTTGCACCTTGCGATACAGGCCCGACTTGCTATCAAACTTAATGGGTTTTGATGTAGCCGCGAACGCATTCTTCGACTAATCCCCAGAACCAGTCGGTATCAATTGTGATGCCGACTTTGGTATTAGCGGGCTTGCCGAGAACACCCAGTTCGTCGCAGACGGTACGCCCGTAACAAGGGCCGCTGTTGACGTCTACTTCGACATACATTTCCTGGGTTTTAATGCCATCAGGGTTAATCAGATAGCCAATGCAGGTGGCGTCATGCACCGGGCCACCAGCCAGACCATAATTTTCGAACTGAGTTTTGAGGGTGAAATTCATGATGTCACTGAACAGTTCACCGGCAGGGCCACCTGCCCTTTCCATCCGCGCAATCACATCCGGGGTGCAAACAGTCTGGTTAGTGAGATCGAGGCCCATCATCACCAACGGAACGCCGGAGGTGAACACTACGCGTGCGGCTTCCGGATCAGCAAAGATGTTGAACTCGGCAGACGGCGTAAAGTTACCTGTACCGTAAGCGCCGCCCATTAGCACAATTTCACGGATTTTCGACAGAATTGCAGGCTGCATCCGCATTGCCACCGCGATGTTTGAAAGTGGACCAACCGGCACCAGAGTGATATCGCCATCGCTTGCCATCAGGGTATCGATGATGTATTTCACCGCATGGGTGCTTTCAGCTTTACGGGTCAGCGGCTCGAATACCGGGCCATCCAGTCCGGTTTCACCGTGAATATTATCGGCAACGATTTGTTTGCGCATAATCGGCTGCGGCATCCCCGCATAAACCGGAACATTAATCTCCAGTTTCTGACAAACATTCAGACCATTAATTAATGTCTTATTGAGGGTTTGATTACCGGCCACAATGGTAATACCTAATAAATCAATCGCCGGATGTTTCGCTGCCATCATTATTGCAATAGCGTCATCATGACCCGGATCACAATCCAGGATAATTTTTCTTTTTTCCATTGTTTATTCCCTCTGTTTCAAGTTGCGTTATTTTTTCTACAGCAAAGAAAATTCAATCGGGCCGATAATTGAATCTTAACAACAGCGTACGTATGCTAAATATGAGAAATCTCATAGCGGGTAAACATCGTGAAAGAAATCCACAATAATGATCTTAAGCAGCAATTAATTGACGAATCCGCATTTAAGGTGTGCTTTGCAACGGATGTTTCAGTGGACACGCGGCTGTTTCATTTTTTAGCGCGTGACTACATTGTGCAGGAAGGACAACAGCCGTCATGGCTGTTTTACCTGACGCGAGGCCGCACCAGACTCTACGCCACGCTTGCTAATGGTCGGGTGTCGCTGATCGATTTCTTTGCCGCACCCTGTTTTATTGGCGAGATTGAGTTAATCGATAAAGACCATAAACCGCGCGCGGTGCAGGCTATTGAAGAGTGTTGGTGTATTGCGCTTCCCATGAAAAATTACCGTCCGCTGTTATTAAACGACACACTATTTTTACGAAAACTCTGCGTCAGCTTAAGCCATAAAAATTATCGCAATATTGTTTCTTTAACGCAGAATCAATCATTTCCGTTAGTGAATCGCCTGGCCGCATTTATATTACTCTCGCAGGAAGGTGATCTTTATCACGAAAAGCATACCCAAGCGGCAGAGTATCTGGGTGTTTCTTATCGACACCTGTTATATGTTCTCGCACAATTCATTCACGATGGTTTATTAATTAAAAATAAGAAAGGATATTTAATTAAAAACAGAAAGCAGTTGTTAGAGCTGGCGCGGGAGATGGACCCGGAGAATAAACTCTCCGGGATGATGCAGTAAAAATTATTTGAATGCTGCGCGATTGCCGGATGCGACGCTTGATGCGTATTATCCGGCCTACGAATCGAGCATTACGCCAGGCCAATAAAGAATCCGGCAATTGTCGCACTCATCAGGTTGGAGAGCGTCGCGGCTGCCAGCGCCCGTAAACCAAGCTGAGCGATTTCGGGCGCACGTTTTGGCGAAATAGCCGAGAACGCCCCAACGACAACACCGATAGAGCCGAAGTTAGCAAAACCACAAAGCGCAAAGGAGATAATCGCCACGGTCTTCACGTCCAGCGTGCCGCCCGTTTGCAGATAGGGCGAGAAACTCAGGTAAGCGACAAATTCATTAATCGCCAGTTTCTGCCCAATCAAACTCCCCGCAAGGTTGGCATCACTCCAGTCAACCCCCATGATCCACGCCAGCGGTGCCAGCACATAGCCAAAAATACTTTCCAGAGAGGCATTGGCAAAACCAAACCAGCCGCCAATACCGCCGATAATGCCATTGATCAGCGCAATAATTGCGACAAATGCCATTACTACCGTCGCCACACCTGCGGCGATTTTCAACCCGGTCATCGCACCGTTCGCCGCCGCTTCGATAAAGCTTTTTGGCGG
The DNA here is from genome assembly GCF_003027595.1 of Escherichia sp. 20412-1. Taxonomy (NCBI): domain Bacteria; kingdom Pseudomonadati; phylum Pseudomonadota; class Gammaproteobacteria; order Enterobacterales; family Enterobacteriaceae; genus Escherichia; species Escherichia sp. 20412-1. The sequence goes on from NZ_PYQM01000005.1 coordinate 76,710, forward strand.
CGTCTCGCTGAATGACAGGTTTTCAAATGTCACCTGCGAAGATTCCGTCGCCGGGCTAAGAATACGCGCAAACAAGATCCCGCCAGGGATAGCCATCAGCGATGCTGCTAACAGATAGTCAATCGGCACGCCCATTCCGGCATAACCAATCATCATCGAACCGGCAATAGATGCCATGCCGCTACAAATTGCGGTAAACAACTCGTTGCGATTCATGCGATCAATAAACGGTTTAACGATCGCCGGGATCTCATTTTGCCCGAGGAAAATAGTGGTAACCGCAACAAATGATTCGATTTTGCTGATGTTGAGGGCTTTCTGAAAAATACTACCAAGAATACGGATCAGCAGTCCCATCACACCAATGTAGTACAGCAAACTGATGAGTGCGGTAACGAAAATAATCGCCGGAAGTACGCGAAAGGCGAAAATAAAGCCTGCGCCATCAAACAGGACATCCATTTTCGGCCCCACCAGCGAGCCAAAAATGAAGGCGCTGCCGGCGTCACTGTAGGACATGACTTTATGTACGCCTAACGCCGCCTGCTCTACCGCCCATTTTCCCGGCGGAAAATAGAGCATAACGCCGCCAATGGCGATTTGCAGCAGCAGCGCGGCACCTACGGTGCGTAAACTGATGCTTTTTTTATTCACTGACAACAAAAACGCGATTGCCAGCAATACCACCATCCCCACAACACTTCTCATTATATCCATAATGATTTCCCTTCATGCCAGTAAACCCGGCGTCAACGCCAGGTTTCGGTATGTATGATAAGTACGGGCGACGGCTTTCTGCCCGTCAGAAATTAACCCACGAGACGTTGATATTCTTTGGCAATTTCGCTCGCCAGAATGGCATTGTTAAACACCAACTGGATGTTAGATTTCAGGCTATCGCCGCCGGTCAGTTCAGCAACTCGCGCCAGCAGGAACGGCGTACTCTCTTTACCGATTACACCTTGCTCTTCAGCTTCGGCAACGGCCTGATCAATTGCAGCGTTAATACTTTCTTCCGGCATCGCAAACTGTTCCGGGATCGGGTTCGCCACCACCAGGCCACCGTTCAGACCACTTTGCCATTTCACCGCCATCGCACGGGCAATTTCGCTGGCGCTATCGAGACGGATGCTGACCTCAAACGGACTGGTGCGGCAGAAAAATGCCGGTAATGCTTTGGTCTGATAACCAATTAACGGCACACCGAAGGTTTCTAAATATTCGGTGGTTAAACCTAAATCGAGAATAGATTTCGCTCCGGCACAAACCACGGTAACATTGGTATGCGCCAATTCCTGTAAATCGGCAGAAATATCGAATGTCTGTTCCGCGCCACGATGTACCCCACCAATACCGCCGGTGGCAAATACCTTAATTCCGGCAAGCGCCGCAATAATCATGGTTGAAGCAACAGTAGTAGCGCCATTTTTTCCGGCCGCAACAACAAAAGGTAAATCGCGACGGCTAACTTTGGTTACGTTATGTCCTTCACGCCCCAGTAATTCAATTTCTTCTTTGCTTAAGCCTACTTTCATCACACCGCCAATAATAGCGATAGTGGCTGGTACGGCTCCCTGTTGACGAATAGTTTCTTCTACTTCAATTGCAGTCTGGGCATTTTGTGGAAACGGCATACCGTGAGAAATAATGGTCGACTCCAGCGCCACAACCGGTTTTTTGTTTTTTAAAGCATCCTGCACTTCCGGGGAAATCTGTAATAACTCCGGGGAAATTTTTAATTCAGACATTCTGCGTTCTCCACTAACGATATAACGTTGGCAACCGATAAATCAGGGTTATTGGTGTATTCACAGGAGAGCGCCATTGACGAACATCCCTGTGCAAAACGAACGGATTCGGCAAACGGCATCCCGTCTACCCAGCACGAAGCAAGTCCCGCCATCATGGCATCGCCCGCTCCGGTAACATTGACGACATTGGTTTTAATCGGCGCAGACCAGCCGCTTTCACCGCGGATATCGCTGTAATAAACACCGTCACCGCCCATGCTCAGAACCAGTCGGTTCAGGCCATTTTGATGGAACCAGGCGGCAACTTTCGCCACATCTTCACGCCCCGAAAGGGCAATACCGCTCAGGGTTTCCGCTTCCAGACGGTTTGGCTTCAGTGTATGGATCTGCTTTAACCGTTCGCGTACTTTGACGCATTTCCATGCTGAAACAGGATCGACAAATACAGGTGCGTCGGCGGCGTTATCCAGGAGCCAGATCAGCGCCTCTTCACTGATATTACAGTCTGCGACAATGACCTTTGCCCCTTGAATAAAATCACGGTGCTGTGAGAGGAACTCCGCTGAAATACAGTTGCTAATATTCATATCATTTATAGCAACCAGCATTTCGCCGGTATTATCGAGTAGAGATAAATAACTTGAGGTATTTTCCCCTGGCACAATAAGGCATTTATCGACATAAACACCGGACTGATTAGTTTGTGTCAGGAGCGATTGACCATAAAAATCACTTCCTACGGCGCTCAGTAGCCAGGATTTTTTCCCCAGCAACACCAGGTTTTGTGAAATATTGCGCCCTACGCCACCGGGGGTAAATTTTATTTTCCCAGGATTTGAATCCGCATAATTTAATGATCCATGTGAATATCCGGCGACATCAATATTAGCCGAACCTATAATTACGACATATTCCTTTTCGCGCATAGCACGTCCTCTGGTAAAAAATTACCAACCCTGTCAATCCACAAGAATATAGGTACTGCAAAGACCGTTTAAACATATGTTCATATTTAAACATGTGCTCATAGTATGCTTGTTTTACTTAAAGTAAATTACTGCCAGAGGGGCAAAATGAGCAGATTTGAGCAGGCTCACAAAACTCTATTATTGGCGGTTTTAGAAAAAGCGAAGAAATTGTGAAGTAATGCACAGAACTGAAACAATAAAAAAGGGCAGAAATTAATCTGCCCTTGAGAAAATGACGTTGCTGTTTGATGAGAGGTTCAGGTTTCTATTTGAAGTAAAAACCATTTAAATTCATAGAATTAATTTCAAACACTTTTCACTTATCTTGCGGTCATCAACGGATACAGGGCAGAAAATTCCTGCCCTGCAGTTCACGTTTTATTATGCTGTTTTCGCTACAGCGTCCACTTCCGGACGTTTCAGGAAAGCATAGGCCAAACCTGCCACCAGCGTACCGGCAATGATTGCCACCAGGTATCCCAGAACCGGCGTAATTGCGCCAGGGATCAGCAGAACAAACAGACCACCGTGCGGCGCCATCAGTTTCGCACCAATCGCCATAGAGATTGCACCAGTCAGCGCCCCACCAACGATACAGCACGGCAGTACTCGCATCGGATCGCGGGCGGCAAACGGAATTGCACCTTCAGAAATAAAGCACAGTCCCAGAACCAGAGCCGCTTTACCGCCTTCCTGCTGCGCTTTGTCGAATTTGCGACGTGCCACCATCGTAGCCAGCCCCATTGCCAGCGGTGGCACCATACCTGCCGCCATAATCGCCGCCATCGGGCCATAGGTTTGAGTACTCAGCAGACCCACACCGAACGCGTACGCCGCTTTGTTTACCGGACCGCCCATGTCAGTACACATCATTCCACCGAGGATCGCCCCCAGCAGAACCGCATTCGCAGTCCCCATAGTTTGCAGCCAGTGGGTCAGGCCTTCGAGGATGCCAGCAACCGGTTTACCGATCAGGTAGATCATCGCCAGACCCACCACCAGACTGGAAACTAGCGGAATGATCAGAATCGGTTTTAGCGCCTCCATACTCTGTGGCAGTTTCAGTTGCGTACTGATTAACTTCGCAATGTAACCGGCCAGGAAACCCGCAATAATACCGCCAATGAAGCCAGAACCGGTGCTGACCGCCAGCATACCGCCAATCAGACCCGGAGTAAGCCCCGGACGATCGGCAATAGAGAAGGCAATATAACCCGCCAGTACCGGAACCATCAGCGCAAAAGCTGAACCGCCGCCAATCTGCATCAGCGCCGCAGCAAGCGTCCCTTGCTCTTTAAATGCTTCAATACCAAAAGCAAAAGAAAGCGCGATACACAGACCGCCAGCAACCACCATCGGTAACATGTAAGAAACGCCCGTCAACAGGTGACGATACGCGCCTGCACTCTCTTTCTTAGCTTCAGAGCTTGCCGTTTGGGCTTTACCTGCTGGCTCGTAAGGCGTCGCTTCAGCAACCGCTTTATCCAGCTCCTGCGCCGTTTTCTTCAGCGCCAGACCGGTAGAAGTGCGGTACATGGGTTTACCGGCAAATTTTGCCAGATCGACTTCAATGTCTGCCGCCACAATCACCAAATCCGCTGCCGCCACTTCTTCAGGCGTGATGGCATTCCCCGCACCAACAGAGCCACGGGTTTCAACTTTCACCCACCAACCGCGTTTTTTCGCTTCAGTTTCAATAGCTTCAGCCGCCATAAAGGTGTGTGCCACGCCGGTTGGGCAAGCAGTAACCGCAACCACGCGTTTCGGGCCGCTGGCTGCAACCGGTGCTGTAGCAGCTACCGGCGCAGTGTAAGGTTTCGCATGGCCTTTGGCTTCGCTCAGGAACAGCTCCGGATGCGCGACGGCCCGGGAAATATCGCCCAGCCAGACATTTTTACCGTTCAGCGCGCTATCGTTCGGGATGGAATCACCAAGAACAATCGCCATTTCAGCGTCGTTAGGATTATCGATGATTTCCAGTTTTGCTTTTCGCGCCGCCGCGCCCAGCAGGGTCTTCGCCATATAGGCGCGTGCCTGACCGAGATTAGCGTCAATAATCAGCAGCGTTTTCATTATGCCTCTCCTGCTGTCAGTTAAAAGGTTGTAAGTCGACGCGCGCCATCATTGCGGCCAACTGCGGACGATCGGTAATACCTACATTACTTTGACTTACCGCCAGGGCTGCAACAGCCGTCGCCAGACGCAGTGTGTGTTCACTGGATTCACGCATTAGCAAGCCATAAATCAGGCCACCAACCATAGAATCCCCTGCGCCAACGGTGCTTACGACATCGACTGACGGTGGTTTGGCGATCCATTCGCCGGAGGCATTAACCCAAAGCGCGCCTTCGGCACCCAGTGAAATTACAACATGCGCGATACCTTGTTCACGTAGCGCATGTGCAGCTTCAATGACATCTTTCATTTCAGGCAGTTTACGACCCGCCCAGATTTCCAACTCACGGCGGTTAGGTTTCACCAGCCATGGTGCCGCTTTCAAACCAGCCACTAACGCTTCACGGCTACTATCAAAGATAATGCAAGGACACTGACTACGCAGGCGAGTCATCCAGTCGGTGAATGCTTCCGGGCTGACACCTGACGGTAAACTACCGCTGACACAGACCATATCGAACTGACCAAGCCAGCTTAAAGAATCCGTCACAAAGCGTTCCCAGTCGGCTGGAGTAACTTCGAAACCAGAGAAGTTGAGATCGGTGACTTCACCGTCTTTTTCTGTCAGCTTGACGTTAATGCGGGTACGCCCCTGGACAACCTGGAAACGGTTGGCAATGCCCAGCTCGCTGAACAGTTGCTGAAAACCGTCCTGATTGTCTTTGCCGAGGAAACCGCCAACGGTGACATCAATCCCCAGGTCTTTTAAAACTTTGGCCACGTTGATGCCTTTACCCGCTGCATGCAGACCGGTGGTTTTCACCAGGTTCACTTCGCCGCGTTCAATTTCCGGGCAGAAACCGACAAGGTCATAGGCCGGATTGAGGGTGATCGTAGCAACACGTCTGCTCATTACGCGCCCTCCCCAAGACCGGCGGCGATGGCGTCGCCAATGGCTTTCAGCGCCTGTTCAGCATCTGCTCCCTGGGCGGTAAAGCGTAGGCGATGACCTTTCTTAACGCCAAGTGCTACAACTTTCATTAGACTACGTCCATTTGCCGGTTTGCCGGTGCCATCAAGGTTTGTCACGGTAATATCACTGTTAAATTGTTTAATGGTATTGACCAGCATGGTGCCTGGGCGGGCATGCAGGCCGTGTTCATTGCGCACCACAAACTCCGCGCTTAACACGTCGTCGGTCGGCACATCATCGCTGGTCAGCAGCGCCAGCAACGTTGCTGCATCAGCTTTCAACAGACGTTCAGCCTTATTGTCGATCAGCAGGTCGCTCAGACGCTTAAGTACCGCGACTGGCTGATCGTCATTCATCGCCACACTCACCAGCATGGCTGCCGTTTCGCCTTCAACATCAAAAGCATTTGCCGCACGGCTTACCGCAATGGCGCTGCGCAGGTTGCCTTCGGCACTATCGTTCAGCCAGATCCCCTGCCCGAGGTTCAACGGCTGTTCATTGATGGCTTTGGTAACAAAAGCGGTATCAACCGCGCCCGCTTCTTTCAGACGAGCAGCATTCAGCGCCTGAAGAGTCAGCAAATCGCTGGCGACGATATCCAGCGTCAGCATTTCGTTATCAAGCTTCAACTGTTCACTCTGCTTTTCGCCCATCAGCAGTGCGCGCAGTTCTTCTGCAGTGGTGGCTGATTTCAGTTGTTCAGCAACGGAATCATCGCTCAGGACGTGCGTCAGTTGACGCAACAGCCCCAGATGTTCATCCGAGCTGGCGGCAATACCGATAGCAACATATGCCACCTGACCTTCACCCCATGTCACGCCTTCCGGGAACTGAAACACCTGAACGCCGGTTTTCAGTACCTGATCGCGGGTGTCGGTGGTGCCGTGTGGAATAGCAATACCATTGCCGAGGAACGTTGAGGTTTGCTGTTCGCGCGCCAGCATGCCATTGACGTAACCTTCAGCGACATTACCGGCCTGCACCAGCGCCGCAGCGACCTGGCGAATCGCCTCTTCTTTGTCTCCGGCCTTTTCGCCCGGATGGATGTCCTGTACGGATAACTGGAACATAGTTCTCCTCTCTTGCTGAATTGAAACGATTCAGCTTCTATGAGAAAAAAAGCGCTAACCTGGCTTAGGGTTAAAGACAAGATCGCGCTGAAACGTTTCAAGAAAGCATAATACTTCTGTTTCAGCACGCAAGGGATGGCGCTAAATTATGTACAAAAGTTTGATGTGCTGCACATTTTTTTGCCGATAATCTGAATCGCTGATGGCGAAATTTGTTATCAACATGATCATTTCAGCAGCGTCAGCAAAGGTTCAACAAGAGTGAAATAGCATTTTGATTATTCATGGCGAGTTTGATTTCACTGACTGTTTATTTTCTGACAAGCGGCGTAAACTCCGCGTCTTCATCTTTCAGTGATCGACCAGCATGCATAATTCCCCCGCAGTCTCCAGCGCGAAATCGTTTGACCTGACATCAACGGCATTCTTAATTGTTGCCTTTCTCACCGGCATTGCAGGCGCTCTGCAAACCCCAACGCTCAGTATTTTTCTTACCGATGAGGTACACGCCCGCCCGGCAATGGTGGGATTCTTCTTTACCGGCAGCGCCGTCATCGGGATTCTGGTCAGCCAGTTTCTCGCCGGGCGCTCCGATAAGCGCGGCGATCGTAAATCACTGATTGTCTTTTGCTGCCTGTTAGGCGTGCTGGCCTGCACCCTTTTCGCCTGGAATCGCAACTACTTCATCCTGTTGTTTGTCGGCGTTTTTCTTAGCAGCTTTGGCTCTACCGCCAACCCGCAGATGTTTGCTCTTGCCCGTGAACATGCCGATAAAACCGGGCGTGAAGCAGTGATGTTCAGCTCTTTTTTGCGCGCCCAGGTTTCACTGGCATGGATCATCGGCCCGCCGCTGGCTTATGCCTTAGCGATGGGTTTCAGCTTTACGGTGATGTATCTCAGCGCGGCGGTAGCGTTTATTGTTTGCGGCGTGATGGTGTGGCTGTTTTTACCGTCGATGCAAAAAGAGGTTCCGCTGGCGACCGGCACGGTTGAAGCACCGCGGCGTAACCGTCGCGATACGCTATTGCTGTTTGTCATTTGTACGTTGATGTGGGGTTCAAATAGCCTGTACATCATCAACATGCCGCTATTTATTATTAACGAACTACATCTTCCAGAAAAACTGGCGGGTGTGATGATGGGGACCGCCGCCGGGCTGGAAATCCCGACGATGTTAATTGCCGGTTATTTTGCCAAACGTCTGGGTAAGCGGTTCTTGATGCGCGTAGCAGCCGTGGGTGGCATCTGTTTTTACGCAGGTATGCTGATGGCACATTCACCTGTTATTCTGTTGGGCTTACAGATGCTGAATGCTATTTTTATCGGTATTCTTGGCGGTATTGGGATGCTCTATTTTCAGGATCTGATGCCCGGCCAGGCGGGTTCAGCAACCACGCTCTATACCAATACATCACGTGTGGGCTGGATTATCGCCGGTTCAGTAGCCGGAATAGTCGCAGAGATCTGGAATTATCATGCAGTGTTCTGGTTTGCGATGGTGATGATTATCGCCACCCTGTTCTGCTTACTGCGGATTAAAGATGTTTAAGGCGCGGTCAGTATTTCCAGATCGATAAGCCAGGTCATTGCCTGCTGACGCGTGTTGCCGCACATTTCTGCACTGGCTTGTAAGCCTGCGCAGACTCTCGGGCGCAGTGGCGAGGTAAAAATTTTACAGCGTTGCTGTTCATCGAGCTGAATGCAGGGTGTATTAGCGGGCTTGCCATCTGGCATACCCGGAATAGGGCTGGAGATTGAGGGGGCGGTACAACACGCCCCGCAATCCGGACGGCATTCCATACATTGTTCTCTTCAGGTTAACCACCGGATTGATGAGCGCGCACAGTACCACCTTTTTTGCACCAGCAAAAGTGCGAATACCTCTTGCCTGAAATGGCCGTCGCGAGTAGTTTGTCGCGATATTTTTGACATTTTCGACTACAGGAATTTTTCGATGCCAAGAGCGAACGAAATTAAAAAAGGTATGGTTCTGAATTACAACGGCAAATTGCTGCTGGTTAAGGATATTGATATTCAGTCCCCCACTGCCCGCGGTGCCGCTACGCTGTACAAAATGCGCTTTTCTGATGTCCGTACCGGGCTGAAAGTAGAAGAGCGTTTCAAAGGTGATGATATCGTTGACACCGTGACGCTGACCCGCCGCTATGTTGACTTCTCCTACGTTGATGGCAACGAATATGTCTTTATGGATAAAGAGGACTATACCCCGTATACCTTCACGAAAGATCAGATTGAAGAAGAACTGCTGTTTATGCCGGAAGGCGGTATGCCTGACATGCAGGTTTTGACCTGGGACGGCCAACTGCTGGCACTTGAACTGCCGCAGACCGTTGATCTGGAAATCGTTGAAACCGCACCAGGCATTAAAGGTGCTTCTGCCAGCGCACGTAACAAACCGGCAACATTAAGCACCGGTCTGGTGATTCAGGTGCCAGAATACTTAAGCCCGGGCGAAAAAATCCGTATCCATATCGAAGAACGCCGTTACATGGGGCGTGCTGACTAACTTCAGCCACATTCAAAAAGGGACTGCTCAGGCTGTCCCTTTTTTAATTTATTATACCAATCTGCTATTTTGTGCTTACTGAACGCCTTCCGCCCGTAAAATTTACTCGTTGATTGATCGCCCTCACACTTCATTGCATTAACAATCCAGACCAATTTCAATTGCTGTCATATAACTTTACACTGCCATTGTTAATTAATCGTTACTGAGACGTGACCTCTATGAATACTATTGCCTCCGTTACGCTCCCCCATCACGTACACACTCCATGCTACGATCGCCAGCAATTGAAATCCCGTATCGTTCATTTTGGCTTTGGAGCCTTTCACCGCGCACATCAGGCATTATTAACCGATCGTGTGCTGAATGAGCAGGGTGGCGACTGGGGAATTTGTGAAATCAGCCTGTTCAGCGGTGAGCAATTGATGAGCCAGCTTCGCGCACAAGACCATTTATACACTGTGTTAGAGAAAGGTGCAGACGGCAATCAGGCGATTATTGTCGGTGCCGTTCACGAATGCCTGAATGCAAAACTGGATTCATTAGCAGCGATTATTGAGAAATTTTGCGAACCGCAGGTGGCGATAGTTTCCCTGACGATTACCGAAAAGGGGTATTGCATCGACCCGGCCACCGGCACGCTCGACACCAGCAATTCGCGCATTATTCACGATCTACAAACGCCGGAAGAACCTCATTCCGCACCAGGCATTCTTGTCGAAGCACTGAAACGCCGCCGTGAACGCGGCCTTGCGCCATTTACCGTGCTCTCCTGCGACAATATTCCCGACAATGGCCATGTGGTGAAAAATGCGGTTTTGGGAATGGCAGAAAAACGCTCACCAGAACTCACCGAATGGATAAAAGAACACGTCAGCTTTCCGGGAACGATGGTTGATCGCATTGTTCCGGCAGCAACCGACGAATCGCTGGCAGAAATTAGCCAGCATCTGGCCGTGAATGATCCCTGTGCGATTAGCTGCGAACCGTTTATCCAGTGGGTAGTGGAAGATCACTTCGTTGCAGGACGTCCAGCCTGGGAAGTCGCAGGTGTACAACTGGTGGATGATGTTTTGCCCTGGGAGGAGATGAAACTGCGCATGCTTAATGGCAGCCACTCTTTTCTCGCTTATCTGGGTTATCTCGCAGGGTTTGCCCATATCAGTGATTGCATGCATGACCGAGCATTTCGCCATGCCGCCAGAACGTTAATGCTGGATGAGCAAGCGCCGACGCTACGGATTAAAAATGTCGATTTGACGCAATATGCGGATAAGTTAATTGAACGTTTTGCCAATCCCGCACTGAAACATAAAACCTGGCAAATCGCGATGGATGGCAGTCAGAAATTACCGCAACGCATGCTGGCGAGCATTCGCATTCATCTGGCGCGCGAAACAAACTGGCCGTTACTGGCGTTAGGAGTCGCAGGCTGGATGCGCTATGTGAGCGGCGTTGATGATGCCGGAAATGCCATTGATGTTCGCGATCCGCTCAGCGATAAAATTCGCGATCTGGTTGCGGAAAGTAGCAATGAACAACGCGTTAGCGCCCTGCTTTCTCTGCGTGAAGTTTTCGGTGATGACCTGCCCAATAACCCGCATTTTGTGCAGACAATCAAAAATGCCTGGCAACAAATAGCGCAGTTTGGAGCGCATCAGGCACTGTTAAATACCCTCAAAATTTAACGATTTCTGCGGTTAAGGTGGACGGAGGCATGCTTCGTCCGCTCCTTCTCTTCTCTTTTCCAGCTTTTTTAGCCAGGATTAACGCACAGTTAACTAATCTGATTATTGCGGAGCCGTTGTGACCAGGACCAACCTCATCACCGGTTTTCTCGGCAGCGGGAAAACGACGTCAATTCTTCATCTATTAGCCCACAAAGATCCGCAAGAAAAATGGGCGGTGCTGGTTAATGAATTTGGTGAAGTCGGGATAGATGGTGCTTTGCTCGCTGACAGCGGTGCATTACTAAAAGAGATCCCCGGCGGCTGCATGTGCTGCGTTAATGGCTTACCGATGCAGGTGGGGCTGAATACCTTACTGCGCCAGGGAAAACCAGACCGCTTGCTGATAGAGCCTACAGGGCTGGGCCATCCAAAACAGATCCTCGATCTGTTAACCGCTCCGGTTTATGAACCGTGGATCGATCTGCGCGCCACGTTATGTATTCTCGATCCTCGCCTGCTGCTGGATGAAAAAAGCGTCAATAATGAAAATTTCCGTGACCAGTTGGCTGCCGCAGACATTATTGTCGCCAATAAATCCGACCGAGCGACGTCCGAAAGCGAGCAAGCGTTGCAACGCTGGTGGCAACAAAATGGTGGCGATCGGCAATTAATTCACAGCGAACATGGGCAAATTGATGGTCATCTTCTGGATTTACCCCGTCGCAATTTAATCAAATTACCCGCCAGCGCCGCCCATTCACATCAGCATACCGTGAAAAAAGGGTTAGCCGCGTTAAGCCTGCCAGAGCATCAACGCTGGCGTCGCAGTCTCAACAGCGGACAAGGGCATCAGGCCTGCGGTTGGATATTCGATGCTGATACGGTGTTCGACACCGTTGGCATTCTGGAATGGGCGCGGCTTGCACCAGTGGAACGCGTGAAAGGCGTGATGCGTATTCCTGAAGGACTGGTGCGAATCAACCGTCAGGGCGATGACTTGCACATTGAAACGCAAAACGTGGCACCACCGGACAGTCGCGTTGAGCTGATTTCCAGCAGCGAAACTGACTGGAATGCCTTACAGAGCGCGCTGTTGAAGCTTCGTTTAGTGACCAACGCGTAAGGTTGCTTGCGTTTTTCAGTAAGATGATTAGAGAAAATATGATTAAAAATTTGCCGCAAATAGCGTTGTTAAACGTTGTCGGCCTCGCGCTGTTTCTTTCCTGGTACATTCCCGTCAATCATGGATTCTGGTTGCCGATTGACGCGGATATTTTCTATTTTTTTAATCAGAAACTGGTCGAAAGCAAGGCTTTTTTATGGCTGGTCGCATTGACCAATAATCGCGCTTTTGACGGCTGTTCACTGCTGGCAATGGGACTGCTGATGCTGAGTTTCTGGCTGAAAGAAAACGCCTCCGGCAGACGCCATATCATGATTATCGGTCTCGTCATGCTGTTAACCGCAGTGGTATTAAACCAGTTGGGCCAGGCATTAATTCCGGTAAAGCGAGCCAGCCCGACATTAACATTTGCGAATATTAACCGCGTCAGCGAACTGTTATCTGTGCCAACAAAAGATGCCTCGCGAGATAGTTTTCCTGGCGATCATGGCATGATGTTGCTTGTTTTTTCTGCATTCATGTGGCGTTATTTCGGAAAAGTCGCAGGCGTCATCGCCCTTATTATTTTTGTGGTATTTGCATTTCCCAGAGTGATGATTGGCGCACACTGGTTTACCGATATCATTGTCGGTTCCCTGACTGTGATATTGATTGGTTTGCCCTGGTGGTTGATGACGCCATTAAGTGATCGATTAATCACCTTCTTTGACAAATCATTGCCAGGAAAAAGAAAACATTCCTAAAACAAATAACTCACAGTAATTAACATCATCAGGTTTATTTTCATAGACCGGATAATCCTGATGATGCACTGCGTTGCTTTCGTTCATCGAGTAAAATAGTCATTCTCTAACTAAATGAATGGATTGCATGCTTTTTGCTCAATCGTTCTTTAATTGACCAATCCCGGTTATTAACTTTCTGTATCACTTTTTCTTATAAAAAATCATGTAAAACCCCTCGCCAAGACCGCGCCAATCGGGTAATCTCGAACTCGTTTTGCCTCGGCGGTAAATTATCCTCACAGCATATAATTTTGTGCGTTAGTCCACAGATTTTGCCTTAGGGAATTGTTTCAACATGCCCAGGTAATTAGTCTCGTCTCGCTTGGCATTTTTTTATAACGATATTTGTCGTTAAGGACTTCAAGGGAAAACAAACAACATGGTCAAATCTCAACCGATTTTGAGATATATCTTGCGCGGCATTCCCGCGATTGCAGTAGCGGTTCTGCTTTCTGCATGTAGTGCAAACAACACCGCAAAGAATATGCATCCTGAGACACGTGCAGTGGGTAGTGAAACATCATCACTGCAAGCTTCTCAGGATGAATTTGAAAACCTGGTTCGTAATGTCGACGTAAAATCGCGAATTATGGATCAGTATGCTGACTGGAAAGGCGTGCGTTATCGTCTGGGCGGCAGCACCAAAAAAGGTATCGATTGTTCTGGTTTCGTACAGCGTACATTCCGCGAACAATTTGGCTTAGAACTCCCTCGTTCAACTTATGAACAACAGGAAATGGGCAAGTCAGTTTCCCGCAGTAATTTGCGTACAGGTGACTTAGTTCTGTTCCGTGCCGGTTCAACGGGACGCCATGTCGGTATTTATATCGGCAATAATCAGTTCGTTCATGCTTCCACCAGCAGTGGTGTTATTATTTCCAGCATGAATGAGCCGTACTGGAAAAAGCGTTACAACGAAGCACGTCGGGTTCTTAGTCGCAGCTAATAAACCGTTTGGATGCAATCCCTTGGCTATCCTGACGAGTTAACTGAAGGCACTGCTTAAGCAGTGCTTTTTTATTTTCATCCATTATAGAAAATGATGTTTCCATGCCTTGATCCAGGCTATAGTCCCGTCATTCTCTTCTACTTCAGCGTTATCGTAATCTCAGGAATATTAACGGAACTATGTTCATACGCGCTCCCTCTTCCGGACGTAAGATCCTGCTTACCTGCATTATTGCGGGCGTGATGATCGCGATACTTGTCAGTTGCCTTCAGTTTTTAGTGGCCTGGCATAAACATGAAGTCAAATACGACACCTTGATTACCGACGTACAAAAATATCTCGACACCTATTTCACCGAGCTGAAGTCCACTACTGATCACCTCCAGCCACTCACCTTAGATACCTGTCAGCAAGCCAACCCTGAACTGACTGCACGTGCGGCATTCAGTATGAATGTACGAACGTTTGTGCTGGTAAAGGATAAAAAGAGTTTCTGTTCTTCTGCGACTGGTGAGATGGACATTCCGCTCAATGAACTGATTCCGGCGCTCGACATTAGTAAAAATATTGATATGGCAATGTTGCCTGGCACACCGATGGTGCCCAACAAACCCACGATCGTCATCTGGTATCGCAATCCTTTATTAAAAAATAGCGGCGTTTTTGCAGCATTGAACCTGAACCTGACGCCGTATCTTCTCTATAGCTCTCACCAGCAAGATTTCGATGGTATAGCACTCATTATTGGTAATACTGCGATATCGACCTTTACGCCGCATTTGATGAACGTCCGCGAGTTAACCGGCACGCCGGTACGTGAAACCAAAATCGCAGGCATTCCGCTGACTGTTCGACTTTATGCTAACGACTGGACATGGAGTGATGTGTGGTACGCGTTTTTACTGGGTGGAATGAGTGGAACTGTCGTTGGCCTGCTCTGCTATTACCTGATGAGCGTGCGTATGCGCCCTGGCAGAGAGATTATGATGGCCATCAAGCGTGAGCAGTTTTACGTGGTGTATCAACCGGTGGTTGATACACAAACGCTGCGGGTAACGGGTCTGGAAGTGTTACTGCGCTGGCGTCATCCGGTAGTGGGTGAAATCCCCCCGGATGCCTTCATTCATTATGCCGAATCGCAAAAGATGATTGTGCCACTGACCCAGCACCTGTTTGAGCTGATTGCTCGTGACGCGGCAGAATTACACAACGTACTGCCGGTGGGCGTAAAGTTTGGTATTAACATTGCGCCGGACCATTTGCACAACGAGAGCTTTAAAGCCGATATACATCGACTGCTTGCCTCCCTGCCCGCTCACCATTTCCAGATTGTGCTGGAAATTACCGAGCGCGATATGCTGAAAGAACATGAAGCGTCACAACTCTTCGCATGGCTGCATTCTGTCGGCGTGGAAATTGCCATTGATGACTTCGGCACCGGACACAGCGCGCTTATCTATTTGGAACGTTTCACGCTCGATTACCTGAAAATTGACCGCGGTTTCATCAATGCCATAGGTACGGAAACGGTCACCTCACCAGTGCTTGACGCGGTGCTGACGCTGGCGAAGCGTCTCAATATGCTGACAGTTGCTGAAGGGGTTGAAACGCCGGAACAGGCACGCTGGTTACGCGAACGTGGTGTTAATTTCCTGCAAGGTTACTGGATTAGTCGCCCTCTGCCGTTGGATGATTTTATCCGCTGGTTGGAGAAACCGCATACGCCGCAGTGGTAAGGAGTGCTTGTGTCCCTTATTATTCATAGGGAAAGCATGCCGGATTGCGGCTAATGATGAGTAAAAGGAAATCCATTGCAGATGATTGTGCGCATACTGCTGGTGTTTATCACCCTGTTCACCTTCGGTGTGCAGGCGCAGGCTATTAAGGAAAGCTATGCCTTTGCAGTACTGGGAGAACCCAGATATGCCTTTAATTTCAACAATTTTGATTATGTTAATCCTGCCGCGCCAAAAGGCGGGCAGATAACGTTATCCTCCATTGGCACCTTCGATAATTTCAACCGCTATGCACTACGCGGAAACCCCGGTGCACGTACCGAGCAGTTGTACGACACACTATTTACCACCTCCGATGACGAGCCGGGCAGTTATTACCCGCTAATTGCCGAAAGCGCGCGCTATGCCGACGATTATTCCTGGGTTGAAGTTGCTATTAATCCGCGCGCCCGTTTTCATGATGGTTCGCCCATTACTGCCCGCGATGTTGAGTTCACTTTTCAAAAGTTTATGACTGAAGGCGTGCCGCAATTTCGCCTGGTATACAAAGGCACCACAGTTAAAGCCATTGCGCCGTTAACCGTGCGCATCGAATTAGCTAAACCCGGCAAAGAAGATATGCTTAGCCTGTTTTCACTGCCGGTATTTCCAGAAAAATACTGGAAGGGTCACAAACTGAGCGACCCGCTCGCTACGCCTCCACTTGCCAGTGGTCCGTATCGCATTACGGCCTGGAAAATGGGGCAAAATATTGTCTATTCCCGCGTGAAAGATTACTGGGCGGCAAACTTACCGGTAAACCGTGGACGCTGGAATTTCGACACCATTCGCTACGATTATTACCTTGACGATAACGTCGCTTTTGAAGCATTTAAAGCTGGTGCCTTTGATTTGCGCATGGAAAACGACGCCAAAAACTGGGCCACGCGCTATACCGGTAAAAATTTCGACAAAAAATACATTATCAAAGATGAGCAAAAGAACGAATCAGCCCAGGATACACGCTGGCTGGCGTTTAATATTCAGCGCCCGGTATTCAACGATCGCCGGGTTAGGGAAGCCATCACCCTCGCCTTCGACTTTGAATGGATGAACAAGGCCTTGTTTTACAATGCCTGGAGTCGCACTAACAGCTATTTTCAGAATACCGAATACGCTGCCAGAAATTACCCCGACGCTGCGGAACTGGTGCTGTTGGCACCAATGAAAAAAGATCTACCGCCAGAGGTGTTCACACAAATCTACCAGCCGCCAGAATCCAAAGGCGATGGCTACGACCGTGGTAATCTGTTAAAAGCCGACAAACTTCTCAACGAAGCAGGCTGGGTACTGAAGGGTCAGCAACGCGTTAACGCTACGACGGGTCAGCTTCTCAGCTTTGAATTATTGCTTCCAGCCAGCAGTAATAGCCAGTGGGTATTGCCGTTCCAGCACAGCCTGCAACGGCTTGGTATCAACATGGACATTCGCAAGGTGGATAACTCACAAATCACCAACCGAATGCGCAGCCGCGACTATGACATGATGCCACGCGTGTGGCGGGCGATGCCGTGGCCCAGCTCCGATTTACAGATTTCCTGGTCATCGGAATATATCAACTCTACTTATAATGCTCCCGGCGTACAAAGTCCGGTCATCGACTCGCTGATCAACCAAATTATTGCCGCCCAGGGAAATAAAGAAAAATTACTGCCGTTGGGGCGCGCCCTGGATCGCGTATTAACGTGGAATTATTACATGTTGCCGATGTGGTACATGGCGGAAGACCGTCTCGCCTGGTGGGATAAATTCTCCCGCCCGGCAGTGCGTCCCGTTTATAGTCTCGGTATTGATACCTGGTGGTATGACGTCAATAAAGCGGCCAAACTGCCGTCAGCCAGACAACAGGGAGAGTAGATGGGCGCTTACCTGATTCGCCGTCTGTTGCTGGTGATCCCAACGTTATGGGCGATTATCACCATCAACTTTTTTATCGTGCAAATTGCGCCTGGCGGTCCGGTCGACCAGGCCATCGCCGCCATTGAGTTTGGTAATGCCGGAGTATTACCAGGTGCAGGCGGCGAAGGCGTGCGTGCCGGCCATGCACAAACGGGCGTCGGCAACATCAGCGACAGCAACTACCGCGGTGGACGCGGATTGGATCCAGAAGTGATCGCAGAGATCACCCATCGCTACGGTTTCGATAAACCGATCCACGAACGTTACTTCAAAATGCTCCGGGACTACATTTGTTTTGATTTTGGCGACAGCCTGTTTCGTAGCGCCTCAGTGCTGACATTGATTAAAGACAGTCTGCCGGTTTCCATCACCCTCGGATTGTGGAGCACGTTGATTATCTATCTGGTGTCAATTCCGCTGGGTATTCGCAAAGCCGTTTATAACGGTAGTCGCTTTGATGTCTGGAGTAGCGCATTTATTATCATCGGCTACGCTATTCCGGCCTTTTTGTTTGCAATCCTGCTGATTGTCTTCTTCGCGGGCGGCAGTTATTTCGACCTGTTCCCTCTGCGCGGCCTGGTTTCCGCTAATTTTGATTCACTACCGTGGTATCAGAAAATCACCGATTATCTGTGGCACATCACGCTACCCGTGCTGGCGACGGTGATTGGCGGCTTTGCGGCGCTCACCATGCTGACAAAAAACGCCTTTCTTGATGAAGTGCGCAAGCAATATGTGGTTACCGCGCGCGCGAAAGGAGTGAGTGAGAAAAACATTCTCTGGAAACATGTGTTCCGCAACGCCATGCTGCTGGTGATTGCCGGTTTTCCAGCGACTTTCATCAGCATGTTTTTCACCGGTTCGCTGTTGATTGAGGTGATGTTTTCACTCAATGGCCTCGGTTTGCTGGGCTATGAAGCGACCGTCTCGCGCGATTATCCGGTGATGTTTGGCACCTTGTATATTTTCACCCTGATTGGCCTGCTCCTGAATATCGTCAGTGATATCAGCTATACACTGGTCGATCCTCGTATTGATTTTGAGGGACGCTAATGCCGCAACTCAGCCCCGTCAATCAGGCCCGTTGGGCGCGTTTTCGTCATAATCGTCGCGGCTACTGGTCGTTATGGATTTTCCTCTTCTTATTCAGTTTGAGTTTGTGTTCTGAACTGATCGCCAACGATAAACCGTTGCTGGTACGTTATGACGGTAGCTGGTATTTCCCGTTGCTGAAAAACTACAGTGAAAGTGATTTTGGCGGCCCGCTGGCAAGCCAGGCGGATTATCAGGATCCGTGGCTAAAACAACGGCTGGAGGATAAAGGCTGGGTACTGTGGGCACCGATTCGCTTTGGTGCTACCAGTATCAATTTTGCGACCGATAAGCCCTTCCCCTCCCCACCCTCACCGCAAAACTGGCTGGGGACGGATGCCAACGGCGGCGATGTGCTGGCGCGTATTCTGTATGGCACACGGATCTCGGTTCTGTTTGGTCTGATGCTGACACTCTGTTCCAGTGTGATGGGCGTGCTGGCGGGGGCGCTGCAAGGTTATTACGGCGGAAAAGTGGATCTCTGGGGGCAGCGCTTCATTGAAGTGTGGTCGGGGATGCCGACGCTGTTTCTGATAATTCTGCTTTCCAGTGTCGTTCAACCTAACTTCTGGTGGCTGCTGGCGATTACCGTCTTGTTTGGCTGGATGGGTCTGGTGGGCGTAGTGCGTGCGGAATTTTTGCGTACCCGTAATTTCGACTACATCCGCGCGGCGCAGGCGCTTGGCGTCAGCGATCGCAGTATTATCCTGCGTCATATGTTGCCAAATGCAATGGTCGCTACCCTCACCTTTTTACCGTTTATTTTATGTAGCTCGATCACCACCCTGACCTCGCTCGATTTCCTCGGCTTCGGCTTGCCACTCGGTTCACCATCGCTCGGAGAACTGCTGTTACAAGGGAAAAATAACCTTCAGGCACCGTGGCTTGGGATCACCGCCTTCTTGTCGGTGGCGATATTATTGTCATTGCTGATCTTTATTGGTGAAGCAGTCCGCGACGCATTTGATCCTAATAAGGCGGTGTAGCATGACGCAAACTCTGTTAGCGATTGAAAATTTGTCGGTGGGTTTTCGCCATCAGCAAACCGTTCGCACCGTAGTGAATGATGTTTCGCTACGCATTGAAGCTGGCGAAACGCTGGCGCTGGTGGGTGAGTCTGGCTCCGGCAAGAGCGTTACTGCGCTGTCGATTTTACGTCTTCTCCCTTCCCCGCCTGTTGAATATCTCTCTGGCGATATTCGTTTTCATGGCGAATCGCTGCTTCATGCCAGCGAGCAAACGTTGCGTGGTGTGCGGGGAAATAAGATTGCCATGATTTTCCAGGAGCCGATGGTATCGTTAAACCCATTGCATACTCTGGAAAAACAGCTTTATGAAGTGCTTTCACTGCATCGCGGGATGCGTCGGGAAGCGGCGCGTGGTGAAATCCTTAATTGCCTCGATCGCGTCGGTATCCGCCAGGCAGCAAAACGGCTGACAGACTACCCGCATCAGCTCTCCGGCGGCGAACGTCAGCGGGTGATGATTGCAATGGCGCTACTCACTCGACCGGAATTATTGATTGCTGATGAACCGACTACCGCGCTGGACGTCTCTGTCCAGGCGCAGATTTTGCAATTATTACGCGAACTGCAACATGAACTGAATATGGGCATGTTATTTATTACTCATAACCTCAGCATTGTCAGAAAACTGGCCCACCGCGTGGCAGTGATGCAAAACGGTCGCTGTGTGGAGGAAAATCGCGCCACTGCGCTCTTTGCCTCCCCCGTTCATCCTTACACGCAAAAACTACTCAACAGCGAACCGTCAGGCGATCCAGTGCCGTTGCCAGAGCCAGCCTCAACGTTGCTTGATGTTGAACAGCTTCAGGTCGCTTTCCCCATTCGTAAGGGACTCCTGAAACGCGTCGTCGATCATAACGTGGTGGTGAAAAGCGTCAGTTTTACGCTTCGGGCGGGTGAAACGCTGGGTTTAGTGGGCGAGTCCGGCTCCGGCAAAAGCACCACAGGACTGGCGTTGCTACGATTAATTGACTCTCAGGGCAGCATCGTTTTTGACGGTCAGCCATTGCAAAATCTAACTCGTCGCCAGCTATTGCCCATTCGCCATCGCATTCAGGTGGTATTTCAGGATCCAAACTCCTCACTCAACCCACGACTCAACGTGTTGCAGATTATTGAGGAGGGGTTACGTGTGCATCAACCCACCCTTTCAGCCACGCAACGCGAAGAGCAAGTGAAAGCCGTAATGCAGGAAGTGGGGTTAGATCCTGAAACGCGCCACCGTTATCCGGCGGAGTTCTCGGGAGGTCAACGACAACGTATTGCGATTGCCCGAGCATTGATTCTGAAACCTTCGCTGATCATTCTTGATGAACCAACATCATCGCTCGACAAAACGGTACAGGCGCAAATATTGGCGCTATTAAAATCATTGCAACAAAAGCACCAACTAGCCTATTTGTTTATCAGCCATGATTTGCATGTTGTTCGCGCATTATGTCATCAGGTTATCGTGCTGCGACAGGGAGAAGTAGTGGAACAAGGACCGTGCGCGCGCGTGTTTGCCGCACCACAACAGGAGTATACGCGTCAGCTACTGGCGTTGAGCTGATGCTTAAAAAGGATTGTAGTTTGAGAAAGGTTCGGCAATTGCCACACCAAAATTTTTCAGTCGACAGGTGGCGGCGAACTCATCCTGCCGATTAACAAACAGACATGGCTCACCTTCACACTCCAGTACCGAGCACGGAACTTCAATATCGCTTAATGCCTGGCTGAGTTTGTACATCACCGACCATGCGTTATCGCCATCCGGGCTAAGCAATTTAAGCGCCACCAGGCTGTTGTCACCGCACGGTCCATTTTGCGGAATCGGTTCAACTTTTGAACCTGCGAAACCAGCAGACCAACGATAGTTCTGCGGCAGTCGATGGACGATTGAGAGTTGTAATGAAGTCACTTATTTTCCCCGGAAGCACATTTAATTCACAATTTATTTACATTAATTTTAACACATCATCAACAACCCGTCTTTAAACAGATCGTAAAGATTGATGCCTCGCCTGCGTGGCCTCTATGGCTCTGATTTAAATAATATCTGCGGGCGTGGTCACGTTTGCGGGGCTATATGTACCCGTTTCTGAGATCTAACTCAACCTTTTTAACTACAATGATGTGACTTTTTACATAAATTGATTTTACATAAAACAAACAAATGACGGGGGATTGATAGATTTGTGGTTGATATGCATCAACAAAGGAAGCCTTTTAGCTTCCCTGTTGAACAATAGTTCACCGTTTTTTGGGTCTGCTGGCGTACAAACAGAAGAGAATTGAACTGGTTGCACAGAATGCGATTGACCAAATCATCGGCCATGCGGAATTAAAGGTCGCCAGCGAAAGCAGCGCGCCAACAATTGCGCCAATGCCAAAACGAAAAGTTCCTGCAAGCGACGACGCGGTTCCCGCCATATGAGGGAACTCATCCAGAATTACCGCCATCGCGTTAGAAGACACCATCGATACGCAGCCAACAAACGCCGCCACACCCACTACCAGCGACCAGAATCCTAGCCCCAGTAATGCGCTGATGACCATCCACGCCGCCATAATAAATTGAATCCACAGCCCCGAGCGGAACATATTCAGCGCGCCAATGCGGCGAACAAAGCGACTGTTAAAAATGGTCATCACAAACAGGAAAACAATGTTTAACGCAAAGTAATAACCGAAGTTTTCCGGTGCGACATGGTTAATTTCAATGTAGACAAACGGTCCGGCGCTTAAGAACGAGAACATCCCGGCAAAGCTAAAACCGCTGGCCAACATATAACTCAGGACACGCTTATGGCGGAACAACGCGGCAAAGTTACCAATGGTGGTACGGATGTGAAACGGCTGGCGACGCTCCGGCGGCAAGGTTTCTTTGATCAGGAAGAAGATCATTGCCGAAGCCAGAATCGCCGCTACAGCGAGGATCCAGAAAATATAATGCCAGCTCAACCACACCAGCACCCAGCCGCCAACAATCGGTGCCATCAGCGGCGCGATGGTGGTCACCAGCATAACGAACGACATCATCCGCGAGAACTCTTCTTTCGGGTAAATATCGCGCATCAGGGCATTGATAACCACGCTGGCCGCTGCCGCCGCCAGACCGTGAAAGAAACGCATCACAATCAACTGATCGATGGTTTGCGCCAGCGCGCACGCCACCGCCGCCGCGGCAAACACCAATGTACCACCGAGGACAACCGGCTTGCGCCCGAAGCTATCCGCCATCGGCCCGTAGATTAACTGCCCCAACGCAAACCCCAGAATATAAGTACTCAGAGTCATCTGCGTACTGCCCGCAGGCACACCAAACTGGGCAGAAATCACCGGCAGCGCAGGCAGATACATATCAATCGACAGCGGCATCAACATGGCCAGCAGGCCAAGGATAAAGACAATAGCAAACGACGAATGCTGTCGGGTGGTCACAACTGGCTCCTGAAAGTCATTAAAGTGTTAAACGACGCTGGCAATTTCTTCTTCAGTTAACGGACGATATTCACCGGGTGCTAAATCTGCATCCAGCGTAATGCCGCCAATACGTTCACGGTGCAGTTCAACCACGTGGTTACCCACAGCGGCAAACATACGTTTCACCTGATGATAACGCCCTTCACTAATGGTCAAACGAACCTGCGTTGGGGTAATCACTTCCAGCACCGCAGGCTTAGTGAGATCTTTTTCGTTATGCAGTTGTACACCTTTAGCAAATTGCTCTGCCGTGTCGTCCGCTACGGGTGATTCCAGCGTCACCAGGTACGTTTTCTCGCAATGATGACGTGGAGAAGTAATGCGGTGCGACCACTGACCATCGTCGGTCATCAGCACCAGACCGGTAGTATCGATATCCAGCCGCCCTGCCGCATGCAGTTTCCATGCTACAGGTTCATCAAGAAAATAGAGCACCGTTGGGTGATCCGGGTCATCCGTGGAACAAACATAGCCCTGAGGCTTATTGAGCATGAAGTAACGTGGGCCATGTTGCTGTACCAACGGGTTACCATCGTAAGCCACACTGTGTTCAGGAAGCAGTTTAAACGCTGCATTGCGGACGATTTCGCCATCGACGGTGACACGAGTGCCGCGGATTTCACGCCCGGCAATAGCACGGCTAACGCCGAGTTGCTGTGCGATAAATTTATCAAGTCGCATGTGTGTGATTTTGCCTGTAAAAACGGAGGTCGGGCATTGACCCGAAAATCTGAACTGTTGTCTGCCCAGTATAGCGGTCTAATAACTTCCCTCAAGGGAAAAAGATCCGTGGCATACTATTAGCAGAATAATCTACCTACGCGAGACCATGATTTTTACACTCCGTCCATATCAGCAAGAAGCCGTGGATGCCACGCTCAACCATTTTCGTCGTCATAAAACTCCTGCCGTTATCGTACTCCCTACCGGTGCGGGTAAAAGTCTGGTGATAGCGGAACTGGCACGGCTGGCGCGTGGTCGCGTGCTGGTGCTGGCACACGTCAAAGAACTGGTAGCGCAAAACCATGCAAAATATCAGGCGCTGGGGCTGGAAGCGGATATTTTTGCTGCCGGACTAAAGCGCAAAGAGAGCCTCGGTAAAGTAGTATTTGGCAGCGTACAGTCGGTCGCCCGCAATCTCGACGCCTTTCAGAGTGAATTTTCACTGTTGATTGTCGATGAATGCCATCGTATTGGCGACGACGAAGAGAGCCAGTATCAGCAAATCCTTACTCACCTGACAAAAGTGAATCCCCACTTACGCCTGCTGGGGCTGACTGCCACGCCCTTTCGGCTGGGGAAAGGCTGGATCTATCAGTTTCATTATCACGGCATGGTGCGCGGCGACGAGAAAGCCCTTTTCCGGGACTGCATTTATGAGTTACCGCTGCGCTATATGATTAAACACGGTTATCTGACACCACCGGAACGGCTGGATATGCCGGTAGTGCAATATGATTTCAGCCGCTTACAGGCACAGAGCAACGGGCTGTTCAGCGAAGCTGATCTCAACCGCGAGCTGAAAAAACAGCAACGCATTACGCCACACATTATTAGCCAGATTATGGAGTTCGCCGCAACGCGCAAAGGGGTGATGATTTTCGCCGCGACGGTCGAACACGCAAAAGAGATCGTTGGTCTACTGCCCGCCGAAGATGCCGCGCTTATTACCGGCGACACGCCCGGCGCTGAACGTGATGTATTAATTGAAGATTTTAAAGCCCAGCGTTTTCGCTACCTGGTCAACATTGCGGTACTGACCACCGGATTTGACGCGCCACATGTCGATCTTATCGCCATTCTGCGCCCTACCGAATCGGTAAGTCTTTACCAACAAATTGTCGGGCGTGGTCTGCGTCTGGCTCCGGGTAAGACAGATTGCTTAATTCTTGATTATGCAGGTAACCCTCACGATCTCTACGCCCCGGAAGTAGGTACGCCGAAAGGCAAAAGTGACAACGTCCCGGTGCAGGTTTTCTGCCCTGCCTGCGGCTTTGCCAACACGTTTTGGGGCAAAACAACCGCCGACGGCACATTGATTGAACACTTTGGTCGCCGTTGTCAGGGATGGTTCGAAGATGACGACGGGCATCGCGAACAGTGTGATTTTCGCTTCCGCTTTAAAAACTGCCCCCAGTGCAATGCAGAAAATGACATTGCCGCGCGCCGCTGCCGCGAGTGCGACACCATTCTGGTTGATCCGGATGATATGTTAAAAGCGGCGCTACGGTTGAAAGATGCTCTGGTGCTACGCTGTAGCGGCATGTCTTTACAGCATGGGCACGATGAAAAAGGCGAATGGCTGAAAATCACCTATTACGATGAAGATGGTGCTGATGTGAGTGAGCGCTTCCGTCTGCAAACACCCGCCCAGCGAACCGCCTTCGAGCAGCTTTTTATCCGCCCGCATACGCGCACACCGGGCATCCCTCTGCGCTGGATAACCGCCGCCGATATCCTCGCCCAGCAAGCGTTGCTGCGCCACCCGGATTTTGTCGTTGCACGAATGAAAGGCCAGTACTGGCAGGTTCGTGAAAAAGTGTTCGATTACGAAGGCCGTTTTCGTCGGGCGCACGAATTACGCGGTTAATGGTAGTTTTGATTGATGTGAAAGGCGTTTGAGTATAGAATCTCGCCCGCTTTTGCATACGCAAAGCAGATCACTTACCTGTTGCTGGGTCGCCTGTAGCAGGAATCAATTAAGAGAGAAAGAAATGTTTACTATCAACGCAGAAGTACGTAAAGAGCAGGGTAAGGGTGCGAGCCGCCGCCTGCGTGCCGCTAACAAATTCCCGGCAATCATCTACGGTGGCAACGAAGCGCCGCTGGCAATTGAGCTGGATCACGACAAAGTCATGAACATGCAAGTTAAAGCTGAATTTTACAGCGAAGTTCTGACCATCGTTGTTGACGGTAAAGAAATCAAAGTTAAAGCTCAGGATGTACAGCGTCACCCGTACAAACCGAAGCTGCAGCACATCGACTTCGTTCGCGCTTAATTGCTGAATAAGTTGTAAGAAACCCCGCTCCGGCGGGGTTTTTTGTATCTGCAGATTATGCCTGATGCGACGCTGCTCGTCTTATAAGGCCTACGGTATGGTTGTTTTTTGTCGGCCAGATAAAGCGTTCACACCGTATCTGGCATTCATAACACCAAACCGATTAATTGCTGCCAGAAGTCCGGCGCTGCAATTGATCGCGCAGATTCGGCGGTGTGCCCTTAATGGTCAGTGTATCGGTCGCCGGATCCCAAAAAATCCGTTCACCTAACAGCATCGCATCAAAGTTAATGGTCAAGCCACCGCCGCTACCGGCAAACTTCGTCAACTGACGCAGTGTGCTGCGGTCTGCCGGGAAGCTCTCTTCCAGTTCATACCCTTTTTCAGCCGCAAATTCCGTGAAGCTCACTTCGCTGACGCCCGCCAGCTCTTTTGACAGCGATTCCAGCTCGATTTCTTCGCCCGCCTGCAATTGCTCATTACAGTAGCTATAAACCTGCTGGCGAACATTTTGCCGTTCTGCTTTATCCAGTTGCGCTTCGGCAGTGAAATCATCAACCGCCTGCAACAAACCGCGGTTTTGCGCTTTCGCATTCAACCCTTCGCTGGCACCGAGGAAGTCCATAAAGAAATCAGCCACTTTGCGCCCTACTCGTCCTTTCAGGAAAGTCAGATAACGGGTCGATTCTGGGTTAGTTTCCCACTCGGTCAAATCGATACGCGCCACAATATCCGCATGATTGATATCAAGATAATGGGTCGGGTTGATGTCGAGGTTTTCGTTAACGCGCATACTGCTTAAATTGTTCAGCACGCAAATCAGCAGATACTCCACAGCCAGATAACGGTAGTGGCAAAACAGCACAAAACCGCCGTCAGCAAAGGGGTATTTCGCCAGCTCGTCACGCAGGCGACCTGTTGCCGCGCGGCTAAATGCCAGAAAATCTTCTTCGCCCTGGCGCTGCAAACGTAACGCCTGCGCCAGTTCACTCTCTTCGTTGAACAAGCCGTAGGCTTTATTTTTAGCGCTATAGACCCGATGCAGTTCTGCCACCATCTCAACGACGGTTTCCGTCGGCTCCAGCAATGAATCGCGCAACACCAGCTCAAGGTTCTGCTCATCACGCTTGATAAGCTGGTGCAGAGCAATCTGGTTGATATCCAGACTCATGATAAACTCTCCTTTAAGACCGGGCGGTATTCAATCACCGCCGGTAAAGCGACGCAATAAAAGATGGCAGCCATTTTACAGAAGGCAGCGTAACGCGAATGATTTAAAGTATAAAAAAGCAGAAAAAAAACCGTTGCTACGGTAATATGTTGCCCTTTCATCAACTAACTGATTTCGATTTATGCCACAAATTTCCCGCTACAGTGATGAACAGGTTGAACAATTGCTCGCAGAGCTGCTCAACGTACTGGAAAAACATAAGGCTCCGACCGACCTTTCCCTGATGGTGTTAGGCAACATGGTCACTAACCTTATCAATACCAGCATTGCCCCGGCTCAACGCCAGGCGATTGCCAACTCTTTTGCCCGCGCCTTGCAGTCCTCGATCAACGAAGACAAAGCGCACTAAGGGAAACAGATAACAGGTTATGGTAACTCATCATCAGCGCTACCGTGAAAAAGTCTCCCAAATGGTCAGTTGGGGGCACTGGTTTGCACTGTTCAATATTCTGCTTTCACTCGTCATAGGCAGCCGTTACCTGTTTATCGCTGACTGGCCGACAACACTTGCTGGTCGTATTTATTCCTACGTAAGCATTATCGGCCATTTCAGCTTCCTGGTGTTCGCCACCTACTTGCTGATCCTCTTCCCGCTGACCTTTATCATCGGCTCCCAGAGGCTGATGAGGTTTTTATCCGTCATTCTGGCAACGGCGGGAATGACGCTGTTACTGATCGACAGCGAAGTCTTTACTCGTTTCCATCTCCATCTTAATCCCATCGTCTGGCAGTTGGTTATCAACCCGGACGAGAATGAGATGGCGCGCGACTGGCAACTGATGTTCATCAGCGTGCCGGTTATTTTATTGCTTGAACTGGTGTTCGCGACGTGGAGTTGGCAAAAGCTGCGCAGCCTGACACGTCGTCGGCGCTTCGCCCGTCCGCTGGCCGCATTCTTATTTATCGCCTTTATCGCCTCGCACGTGGTGTATATCTGGGCCGATGCCAATTTCTATCGCCCAATCACCATGCAGCGCGCCAATCTGCCGCTTTCGTATCCGATGACGGCGCGACGTTTTCTTGAGAAGCATGGCCTGCTTGATGCACAGGAGTATCAACGCCGTCTTATTGAGCAAGGCAATCCGGACGCCGTTTCCGTACAGTATCCGTTAAGCGAACTGCGCTACCGCGATATGGGCACCGGACAGAACGTCTTGCTGATTACTGTCGATGGCCTGAACTATTCACGCTATGAGAAACAAATGCCTGCACTGGCGGGTTTTGCCGAGCAAAATATTTCATTCACACGCCATATGAGTTCGGGCAACACCACCGACAACGGCATCTTTGGCCTGTTCTATGGCATCTCGCCAAGTTATATGGATGGCATTCTGTCGACCCGCACGCCTGCGGCGTTAATTACCGCGCTTAACCAGCAAGGCTATCAGCTTGGGTTATTCTCATCCGATGGCTTTACCAGCCCGTTGTATCGCCAGGCATTGTTGTCAGACTTCTCAATGCCAAGCGTTCGCACGCAATCCGATGCTCAGACCGCCACGCAGTGGATCAACTGGCTGAGCCGCTACGCGCAAGAAGATAATCGCTGGTTCTCATGGGTATCTTTCAATGGCACCAACATTGACGATAGCAACCAGCAAGCATTTACCCATAAATATAGCCGGGCAGCAGGCAATGTTGATGAGCAGATCAACCGCGTGTTAAATGCGCTGCGTGATTCTGGCAAGCTGGACAATACGGTGGTGATTATTACTGCCGGTCGGGGTATTCCACTGAGCGAAGAGGAAGAAACCTTTGACTGGTCCCACGGTCATCTTCAGGTGCCGTTAGTGATCCACTGGCCGGGCACACCGGCGCAGCGTATTAATACCCTGACCGATCATACCGATCTAATGACCACGTTGATGCAACGCCTGCTGCACGTCAGTACGCCTGCCAGCGAATATTCGCAAGGTCAGGATTTGTTCAATCCTGAACGCCGTCATTATTGGGTTACCGCAGCGGATAACGATACGCTGGCAATCACCACGCCAAAAATGACGCTGGTGCTGAACAATAATGGTAAATACCGCACTTACAACTTACATGGTGAAAGAGTGAAAGACGAAAAACCACAGTTAAGTTTGTTATTGCAGGTGCTGACAGACGAGAAGCGTTTCATCGCTAACTGATTAATTATAAATCAGTTAGCAAAATATCTTACTTGCAATCGGTGTGGAAAACGGTAGTATTAGTAGCCACGAGTCGGCACGTAGCGCAGCCTGGTAGCGCACCGTCATGGGGTGTCGGGGGTCGGAGGTTCAAATCCTCTCGTGCCGACCAAAAATCCCTTAAGAACCAGCCTGTTATGGCTGGTTTTTTTATATCTACACGTTGTCCCGCAACCCACACTTGCAGTTTTACTACATGCCCATACATAAAATGGGGTAACATTCACGCGCCTGGTAGCGTTTCCAACGCTACGCTCAAACATAATGATTCTAATAAAACCTCAGGAGACTACTATGCCTGAAGCAACGCCTTTTCAGGTGCTGATTGTGGATGATCATCCACTTATGCGACGCGGTGTTCGTCAGTTACTGGAACTTGATCCTGGCTTTGAAGTGGTCGCTGAAGCGGGCGACGGCGCAAGTGCTATCGATCTGGCGAATCGACTGGATATCGACGTGATCTTGTTGGATCTGAATATGAAAGGCATGAGTGGCCTGGATACCCTCAATGCCTTGCGCAGGGATGGCGTTACCGCGCAAATTATTATTCTGACCGTTTCAGATGCCTCCAGTGATGTGTTTGCGTTGATAGACGCAGGCGCTGACGGTTATCTGTTGAAAGATAGCGACCCGGAAGTACTGCTGGAAGCGATTCGCGCCGGGGCAAAAGGCAGCAAAGTCTTTAGCGAACGCGTCAATCAGTACTTACGCGAACGTGAAATGTTTGGCGCAGAGGAAGATCCCTTCAGTGTGTTGACGGAGCGTGAACTGGATGTTCTGCACGAACTGGCGCAGGGGCTGTCCAATAAGCAGATTGCCTCAGTGTTGAATATTTCCGAGCAAACAGTGAAAGTACACATTCGCAATCTGCTGCGTAAACTCAATGTCCGCTCACGCGTGGCAGCAACTATTTTGTTCCTGCAACAACGCGGGGCACAATAAAAAAAGCCCGATGGCGTCACCATCGGGCCTCTTCTTATTTACTTTGTTGCGGCGACAAATGCTGCATCGCCTGCGCGATACTGCGTTCAATCACCGCTCGACGGGTATCGTTGGCGGGTAAGAGCTTCAACATCATCTCCCACGCAGCAACGGCTTCGCCAAATCGCTGCTGTTCAAAGGCGTTAAACGCATACATGCTTAACACACGAATATTGCTGTGGTCGCTTCTCACCAGTTGGCGTAACAACTCTCCACCCAGGCGGTTGTCGTTGGGATCAGAAGAACGCGTCAGTGCTTCAGCATAACCCAGCGCCGCATCACTATTTTTCGGGTCGAGGCGATACGCGTTAGCATACGCATCGGTCGCAATACTGGCATTACCCAGCGCCATCCCAATGCGACCCAGCATAATCCAGCCTTCAATATCTCCCGGATTTTTTTGCAGTTGAGTACGCATCCCCAGCGCGAGGCGCGACATCTCTTCTTCATTCAACGGTTCAGCTTTCGGATCCAGCGCCCTGTCCAGCAGTGCCGGAGCCTGCACCATGGCCTGCTGCCAGGCTTTTACCTGCTGATAATTGCCGGTCTGGTAGTAACTGACGCCAGCCACAACTAACGCCACCACAATACCCGGCAGATAAACAACATATCCGGCACGCTTACCTTCCGGCATGCTTTGTTCGGGAAACTCCTCCTGCGCCACATGCACCCGACGCCGCGAACGGGAGTAAATCACCCAACCGCCAATGCCAATAGCCACCACCGGTAGCACCCACAGCAGCACGGTCAGCGGCGTTAACGGCGGATCGTAAGTAACGAAGTTGCCGTAACGCGCCACCATATAATCAACAATCTCTTTCTTACTCTTGCCTTCCTGCATCAGTTCGTACACTTTCTGTCGCAGGTCGGTGGCAATCATCGAGTTGGAATCGGCAATGCTGTTGTTCTGGCATTTCGGGCAGCGCAGTTCTTCAGTGAGCTGACGGAACTGTTGTTCCTGAGCTTCATCCTTAAACTGCAACACGTCGATGGTCGCCAGTGCCGAGCTGGAGATCATCAGCATCAGCACGCCCAATAAAAACCTCATTGTGCGGCCTCCTTACTGTATTTCTCCCATAGCGGCTTGATCTCTTCTTGCCAGACGCGGGGATTGAGATCGCCCGCATGGCGATAGCGAATGATGCCGTTGCCGTCGATGAGGAACGTTTCTGGCGCGCCATAGACGCCCAGATCCAGCCCTAACATGCCGTCGCCGTCAAACAGACTTAACGCGTAAGGATTGCCCAGCTCTTTCAGCCAGCTAATCGCTTTCTGCCTGTCGTCTTTATAGTTCATACCGACCACGCGGATACCCTGCGCAGAAAGCTGATTCAGGTATTGATGTTCCGCACGGCAGGTCGGGCACCAGGTCGCCCAGACGTTCAGCAGCACCGGCTTGCCCTGAGTCAGCACGTCCGCCTGATAAAACTGACCTGGATTATCCAGTGATTCAAGGCGAAACTTCGGCACTGGCTTGCCAATAAGCGCCGATTCCAGATTGGTCGGATCATCTCCTTCAGCATTACGTGCCAATTGCCACAGCAACGCTGCAGCAATCGCCAGGAAGATAATCAAAGGAATTAACAATACTTTGCGCTTCATACAGCCTCCGGCGCAGTTTTTTGCGGGTTCACGCGCTTGCGATAACGAGGATCAAACAGGCACAGTAGCCCCCCCAACGCCATCATCAGTCCGCCCGCCCAGATCCAGCGAACAAACGGTTTGTAGTAAAGACGTACAGCCCACGCACCGTTTTCCAGCTCTTCACCGAGCGCCGCGTACAGGTCACGGGTGATGCCGCCGTCAATTGCCGCTTCGGTCATCATCGAACCAGCGGTGTTGTAATAACGTTTTTCTGCATACAACACCGTTTCCGGTTTGCCGTCACGCGTCACGCCGATTGTCGCCACGCCGCCACGCCAGTTCGGACCGCTAACGTCTTTTACGTCGCGGAATGTGAAACGATACTCATGAATATCGACGCTATCGCCAGACTTCATGCGTACGTCACGCTCAACGCTATAGTTCTGACTGAAGGCGATACCAACAATTGTCACTGCAAGCCCCAGGTGAGCCGCCACCATTCCCCAGTAGCTGAAGGTTGTTTTGGTGCCACGCGAAATACGCTGCGCCGCTTCGGCAATCGCCAGCACACCAATCCAGCAGGCCATTGCCAGACCGAGTACCGTCATCGCCACGACTTTGCTTTCGAACAGCCACGGTAACAGCAACGACAACGCCAGCGTGCTAATAAAGGCGATAATCAACAAATTGCGGATTTTACGCGGACGATCGCGCCCCCAGCGCACCAGCGGGCCAACGCCAAGCAACAACGCAAACGGCACCATCAGCCAGGTAAACATGGTGTTGAAGAACGGTTCGCCAATCGAAATGCTGCCCAGCCCGAGTTGCTTATGCACCAGCGGCAGCAGCGTCCCCAGCAGTACCACCAGCATCGCGGCGATCAGCAAAACGTTGTTCGCTAACAACAGAGATTCCCGCGACCACAGCGCATTGTTTACGCGTGAGCGAACTTTGTGTCCACGCGCGGCAAACAGCAGCAGCGAACCGCCAATCACCAGCACCATAAAGGCGAGGATAAACATGCCGCGCGCCGGGTCAGACGCAAATGCATGTACCGATACCAGCACGCCGGAGCGCACAAGGAAAGTTCCCAGCAGACACAACGAGAAGGCACTGATTGCCAGCAATAATGTCCACGCTTTGAAGCTGGCACGTTGTTCAGTCACCGCCAGCGAGTGCATCAGCGCAGTACCCACCAGCCACGGCATAAACGAGGCGTTTTCTACTGGATCCCAGAACCACCAGCCGCCCCAACCAAGTTCGTAATAAGCCCACGCAGAACCAAGTACGATGCCAAGCGTCAGGAAGATCCACGCCGCCAGCGTCCAGGGACGGGTAAAACGTGCGTAGGTGCTGTCCAGACGTCCGCTCAATAAAGATGCAATGGCAAAAGCAAACGCCACCGAGAAACCGACGTAACCCATATAGAGCAGAGGCGGATGGAAGATCAGCCCTGGATCCTGCAACAGCGGGTTAAGATCACGCCCTTCAATCGGGAAGTTCGGCAGCGTGCGGGAGAACGGGTTAGAGGTAAAGAGAATGAACAGCAAAAAGCCGACGCTGACCATTCCCATTATCGCCAGTACGCGGGCAACGATATCCAGCGGAATACGCTGGCTAAAAATCGCTACCGCAAAGGTCCAGCCGCTCATCAGCAGCACCCACAGCAGCAGCGAGCCTTCATGCGCGCCCCAGGTGGCCGCCACGCGATACCACACCGGAAGCTGGGTATTAGAGTTGCTGGCCACGTAGGTGACGGTGAAGTCGTTCACCACGAACGCATTGACCAGCACCAGAAATGCGCCAGCCACAGACATAAACAGCAACCAGGCAAACAAGCGAGAAGAGGCCATCATGCGCGCATCTCCACGCGCCACGCCCCACAAAGGATAGACGGACAGCAGCAGCGCAATCCCTAATGCCAGGCACAGCAGTCCGTTACCAATTTCCGGCATCATGATGCTGGATCCTTATAAACACTGGCCGGGCGACGGTGATTAGCTTCCATCGCTTTCTCGACTTCTGGCGGTGTGTAGTTTTCATCGTGTTTCGCCAGTACTTCTTTCGCGAGGATATGATTGCCTTTTTCCAGTTCGCCCTGCACCACAACGCCCTGCCCTTCACGGAACAAGTCCGGCAGAATGCCTTCGTAAGAGACATCCACTGAGCCTTCAGCATCGTAAATGGTGAAGGTCACTTTCAGCGAGTCAGGATCGCGCTGCACGCTACCCGGCATCACCATCCCGCCGACGCGCAGACGCTGACCGACTTCCGGCATCTGCTGGGTTTCACGCTTGCCGTAGAGAATTTCCCCCGGCGTATAGAAAAGATCGATATTCGAGCGCAGCGCATACAGCACCAGACCGATAGTC
The DNA here is from genome assembly GCF_003027595.1 of Escherichia sp. 20412-1. Lineage (NCBI taxonomy): Bacteria > Pseudomonadati > Pseudomonadota > Gammaproteobacteria > Enterobacterales > Enterobacteriaceae > Escherichia > Escherichia sp. 20412-1. The sequence continues at coordinate 111,232 of NZ_PYQM01000005.1, forward strand.
AGCGCCAGCCCCGCCAGCACGGCACAGGCAATCCACAAGCGGTTTTTACGGCGAATATTCATGCAGCCTCCTGCTGTTGCGCAGCACGTAAACGCGCCTCACGCGCCCGTTGTTGCGCCACGCCACGCAGAATTGCGCGATGCTGCATCACCGAGTGCACGACCAACACCACCAGCGGAATAACAGTCATCACTACCGCCAGCCAGACAAAAAAGGCGTAACCGCCCATTGCGAAAAATTCATTCCAGGAAGCAAATGCAGGGGTCATTTACGGCCTCTTTTCAGTATCAGTTCACTCACCCACGGACGGCGTTTTTCCATCAGCAAAATCAAATTACGCATCCGCATTAGCGTCAGCGTGGCAGACAGCAGCAGGAAACCAAAAATCGACCAGCGCAGCGGCGAACGCATCGCCGGATCGATACTTTGCTGCATCCGCGTTGATCCCTGATGCAGGGTGTTCCACCACTCCACGGAGTAATGAATAATCGGCAGGTTTACTACACCAATCAGCACCAGGATCCCCGCCGCACGCCCCGCCAGACGGCGGTCGTCGAAAGCGTGCCACAGCGCAATCACACCAACATACAGAAACAGCAACACCAGTTCAGAGGTCAGACGTGCGTCCCATACCCACCAGGTCCCCCACATCGGTTTTCCCCATGCGGAACCGGTAACCAGGGCAATAAAGGTAAACACGGCACCAATGGGAGCCATCGCCGCCACCGCCAGATTGGCCATTTTCATCTGCCAGACAAGGCCGATAAACGCCGCCACCGCCATTGAGGCATAAATGCCCATCGACCAGATCGCCGCAGGCACATGTAGATAGATAATGCGGTAGCTATTTCCCTGCTGATAATCAGCCGGAGCGAAGCCGAATCCCCAGATCCAGCCAACGATAAGCACGACCACACTGGCGATTGCCAGCCACGGTATAAACCAGCCACAGATTTGGTACAGCCGTGGTGGGATCGCCAGTTGATGCAGTGTTTTCCACATAGTTTCGATACCAGACTCGAACAAAAATCAGTAATCCAGCGTTATTGAATGCTGATTCGTAACGCTGCCGCCGTCGCAAAAGGACTTAATGTCGCGGTGCCTGCCAGCAACGCGCCTAAAATTGCCAGATACCCGTCAACGGGCAAATGCATCGAAGCCGCGTCCATCGCGGCGGTAGCAAAGATGAGTAATGGGATGGTCAGCGGTAACACCAGTATGCTGAGCAGCACGCCACCGCGTTTAAGTCCCACTGTCAGCGCCACGCCCGGAGCACCGAGAAATCCCAGCGTTGGAGTTCCCAACAGCAGCGTCAGCGCCATCACTTGCCAGCCATAAACGTCCATTCCCAGTAGCAATGCCACCAGTGGCGAGAGGATAAGTAACGGTAAACCGGTTACCATCCAGTGCGCCATCACCTTCGCCAGCACAACGGCGGGCAAGGGTAACGGCAACAACATCAGTTGTTCAAGACTGCCGTCCTGTAAATCGTCACGGAACAGTCGCTCCAGCGCCAGTAAGGAAGAAAGCAGCGCTGCCACCCAAATAATGCCCGGTGCAATACGTGCCAGCAGTTGCGGCTCCGGACCGATACTGAGCGGAAAAAGGGTAATAACAATCAGGAAAAACCACAGCGGGTTGGCGATTTCGGCGCTATGGCGAAACGCTACGCGCAGCTCAAGACGGAAAATGCGCCAGAACATCATACGCCCCTCGTTTTCGTCAGAGATATGCGGCGGATTTTACTTTCGGCAACGTTGAGCGGTTGGTGAGTAGTAAGAATCACAATCCCCCCCTGCTCCGTATGCTGTGCCATACGCTGGGTCAGACGATCGACGCCGTTAACGTCAATCGCGGTAAACGGTTCGTCGAGGATCCACAAGGTGGCACGAGTCAGCCACAGACGCGCCAGCGCAACGCGGCGTTGTTGCCCGGCAGAGAGTTGATTCACGGGAATATCTTCGAATCCGGCAAGCCCGGCCTGCGCCAGAGCGTCCAGACAGTGTGCGGTATCACCATCGCGATGATAAAAGTGCAGATTTTCTAACGCCGTCAGCCGGGTTTTGATCCCCGGCTGATGGCCTATCCATAACAGGTTTTGATGGTAGCTATCGCGTACCTGATGCAAGGGCTGCCCTTGCCAGAGAACTTCACCCGCATCAGGGCGAGACAACCCCGTCAGCAAACGGAGAAGCGTTGTCTTCCCCGCGCCGTTGCTGCCGGTGATTTGTACCCACTCTCCTGCATTCAGCGTAAATGACAAACCACTAAATAAAGTGCGTTCATCCCGCTCGCAGAGTAATTCTCTGGCTTCAAGCATACCCACGCAATAACCCTGTTAAAAACCTGGTTCGACTTCACGCATATCAGGCAGCTTGTGCGCTATCCCTTTATGGCAGTCAATACAGGTTTGCCCGTCTTTCACCGCCTGAGCGTGCATCTTCGCGGCAACACCTTTCTGGGCGGTTGTATCCATATACTCGAAGTTGTGACAGTTACGACACTCCTGCGAGTTATTGTCCTTCATCCGCCGCCACTCATTCTGTGCCATAGTCAGGCGATGAGCTTCAAACTTTTGCGGCGTGTCAATAACGCCAAAAATTTTACCATACAGCTCTTTACTTGCTTTGAGCTTGCGTATCATTTTCGGCACAAACTCGTGCGGAACGTGACAATCCGGACAGGTCGCACGCACGCCACTACGGTTGTTGTAATGCACGGAATCCATGTATTCCTGATACACCGTATTGCGCATTTCGTGGCAGCTAATGCAGAACTCTTCGGTATTGGCTTTTTCCATTCCGGTGTTAAAGCCGCCCCAGAAGACAATACCGCCAACAAAACCGATCAACAGCAGCGTACCCAGCGCCAGACGACTGGGAGTACGCCACCATTTCCACAGGCGCTTAATCAGGCCAGGCTTACGGTCAGAATTTCCCATAATAACCTCTTATTTCCCGTAACCTTTTGATGGGGTGAAGGTATTCCCCACGATTGGCGCGGTATCGGCCTGCGGCACGTGACATTGCAGACAGAAGTAACGACGCGGAGCCACTTCCGCACCTACCTTGCCATCGCTGTCCATAAAGTGAGTTGGACTGATGCGCGGCGCGCCAGTGGTGCGATAGCTCTCGACACCGTGGCACTGTAAGCAGCGGTTGGTATTGGTCGTTACCTGATAACCTTCAACGCTATGCGGGATCATCGGCGGCTGATTCACATAGTTCAGCGGCATCCGATCCTGCTCTTTTGGCATCCGAATGGCCCCTTCCTGCGTCCCGGATACTTCCGGCGACTGGCTAAAATCGACGCCATTAGCCGCCCAAACCGCGCCGCTCACCACCAGGGCCAGCATCGCCGTCCATTGACACAGCGCTTTCTTCAGGTCATGGCTTTTCATGATTTCGCTCCCGAACTCCATCGTGTAGTTATTGTAAATACATCCTCAGAACAGACATCCACGCAGCGACCGCACGTCATGCAATCGCGGCTGGTGACCTGCACCGGACTTTGTTCATCCAGCACCGGGGCACGTAGTACATGCGGTTCCGGGCAAACATGAAAACAATCCATACAGCGGTTACATTTCTGCCGATCGGTAGCCGCAACGGTAACAATACCTTTGCTACCCAACACGCCATACAGCGCACCGACCGGGCAAATGTGACCGCACCAGCCGTGTTCAACGACCAGTAGATCAAATAAAAACAGCGCGAGAATAAGCAGCGCGCCGCTGCCGAATCCCATTACCAGGCTGCGCCCCATCAGGGAAACAGGGTTAATCCATTCCCAGATGAGTGTGCCGGTTAAGGCCGATCCCACCAGTATGACGACCAGCAGCACGTAGCGAATGTGCCGCGGGATCGTCGCAGACTGATTGAGGTCAAATCGCCTGCGTAACCTGTTTGCTAAATCGGTAATCGGGTTCAGCGGACAGACCCAACTGCAAAATAATCGCTTTCCTGCCAGGGCGTAGAGCACAGTGATAATCACTGCGCCGGTCAACGCCACTGTGGCAGGTAGATGACCGCTGGCAAGGCTTTGCAGCGTCATCAGCGGATCGGTCAGCGGAATGGTGTCGAGTAACAAGCTACTGCTATAGTTGCCGTGCAAGATCCACACACCAAACCACGGGCCGCTCAAAAACATTCCCAGTACGAAGAACTGACAAAGGCGACGCAACACCAGCCAACGGTGACTACGCCACCAGCCTTTTTTCGCCAGCGCCTCGCGCCCGGCGTCACGTTTACGATTTGCCATCGTTCCCCTCCAGCCAGCCGAAGCGGTAATGGTGACCTAACTCCCCTTTCGCCAGTGACAGCGGTAACACCTTGATTGCCGGTTGCTCCAGTACGCACACTTTTTCGCACTTACCGCAGCCGGTGCAGGCATCGCTGTGAACCGTTGGCAGAAAACGGGCGTGTTTACCGGTACGCGTGTTGCGCTCCAGTTCCAGGGTAATCGCCTCATCAATTTTCGGGCATTCGCGATAACAGACATCGCAGCGCAGCCCCTGAAAGTTGAGGCAGTTCTCCTGATCCACCAGCACTGCCAGCCCCATCCGCGCGTCGTCGATCGATTCGATTTCACGATCCAGCGCACCACTCGGGCACACTTTGGCACACGGTACGTCCTCACACATTTCGCAAGGAATATCGCGCGCCACAAAGTACGGCGTGCCCGCCGACAGGCCAGAGGCCAACGTCGCCAGCTTTAAGGTGTCGTAAGGGCAAGCCTGAACACACTGCCCGCAACGCACACAGGCACTGGCAAAGGCGTTCTCGTTTATGGCTCCGGGCGGGCGCAACCGCACGCCAGATGCGCGTGCGGTTTGCTGTTGTAACCCCAGCGCCACACCCACGGCAGCCAGCCCGCCTGCTGTGCGAACGACATCGCGCAGAAAGCGGCGGCGACCATTTTGAGGTTTCGCTGACCGGGACATAATGGCTTACACCTTCTCCAGTTTGACCGCGCACTTCTTAAAGTCCGTCTCTTTCGAGAGCGGATCGGTCGCGTCCAGCGTCAGTTTGTTAACCAACTGTGCGGCGTCGAAGAACGGCATATACACCAGGCCCTGCGGCGGACGGTTACGACCGCGCGTTTCGACAATCGAGATCACTTCGCCACGACGAGAAACCACTTTCACTTTGTCACCACGACGCAGGTCACGCGCTTTCGCATCCAGCGGGTGAATAAACAGGACCGCTTCCGGGAAGGCACGGTGCAGTTCTGGTACACGGCGAGTCATACTGCCGGTATGCCAGTGCTCCAGTACGCGCCCGGTAGAGAGCCACAGATCGTATTCTTCATCCGGAGCTTCCGCCGCCGGTTCAAACGGCAGTGCGAAGATCACCGCTTTGCCATCCGGTTTACCGTAGAACTTGTAGCCTTCGCCCGCTTTCACATACGGGTCGTTGCCTTCACTGTAACGCCACTGCGTTTCTTTACCGTTAACTACCGGCCAGCGCAGGCCGCGTGCTTTGTGGTAGTCATCGAACGGTGCCAGATCGTGACCGTGACCGCGGCCAAACCATGCGTACTCTTCGAACAGCCCTTTTTGCAGATAGAAGCCCAGCTCGCGGGATTCATCATTAAGTTGATCTTCTGCCAGTTCGGATACCGGGAATTTGCTCACTTCCGGGGTGGCATACAGTACCTCGTACAGCGTTTTGCCACGCAGCTCCGGTTTCTTCGCCAGCAGCTCTTCCGGCCACACTTCTTCAGTTTTGAAGCGGCGGGAGAACTGGACTAACTGCCAGAGATCCGATTTTGCTTCGCCCGGTGCCTGTACCTGTTGACGCCAGAACTGAGTACGGCGTTCTGCGTTACCGTAAGCCCCCTCTTTCTCTACCCACATTGCTGTCGGCAGAATCAAGTCCGCGGCCAGCGCACTGACTGTCGGATATGGATCGGAAACGATGATAAAGTTGCGCGGATCGCGCCAGCCCGGCATACGCTCTTCATTAATGTTCGGCCCGGCCTGCATGTTATTGGTACACATGGTCCAGTAAACATTCAGCGTGCCGTCTTTCAGCGCACGGTCTTGTGCTACCGCGTGCAGACCGATTTTTGCCGGAATGGTGCCGCTCGGGATATTCCACTTCTTCTCGCAGATATCACGGTGTTTCTCGTTGGTCACCACCATGTCCGCTGGCAGACGGTGAGCAAAGGTGCCCACTTCACGCGCAGTACCACACGCGGAAGGCTGACCCGTGAGGGAGAACGGACCGCAACCCGGCTGGGAAATTTTGCCGGTCAGCAGATGCAGGTTGTAGACCAGGTTGTTGGCCCACACGCCGCGGGTATGCTGGTTGAAACCCATCGTCCAGTAGGAGATGACTTTCTTGTTCGGATCGGCATACAGTTGCGCCAGTTGTTCCAACTGATCTTTTGGCACGCCGGTCATTTCAGCGGTTTTTTCCAGCGTATATTCGGCAACAAAGGCTTTGTAATCTTCAAAGATCATCGGCTCGGAAGCATCGGAACCCGGATTTTTCGCCGCTTTTTCCAGCGGATGGGTTGGACGTAAACCGTAGCCGATGTCCGTCGCCCCTTTACGCAGGTTGACGTGTTTGCTGAAGAAGTCCTGATTTATCGCATTGTTTTGAATGATATAGTTGGCGATATAGTTCAGGATCACCAGGTCAGACTGCGGCGTAAAGATGATGCCGTTATCCGCCAGTTCAAAGCTACGATGCTGGTAAGTAGAAAGCACCGCCACGGTGACGTTCTGGTTAGAGAGACGACGGTTGGTAATGCGCGACCAGAGGATCGGGTGCATCTCCGCCATGTTCGCGCCCCACAGCACAAACGCGTCAGCCTGTTCGATGTCGTCATAGCAGCCCATCGGCTCATCCATACCAAAGGTACGCATAAAGCCAACGACCGCCGACGCCATACAGTGGCGTGCGTTCGGGTCGATGTTGTTAGAACGGAAGCCCGCTTTGAACAACTTGGACGCGGCATAACCTTCCCAGATAGTCCACTGACCAGAACCGAACATACCGATCGACTCCGGCCCTTTTTCTTTCAGGGCGGTTTTGAATTTCTCTTCCATCACATCAAAGGCTTGATCCCAGGTGATTGGGGTGAACTCGCCTTCTTTGTCATATTTACCGTTTTTCATACGCAGAAGCGGCTGCGTCAAACGGTCTTTACCGTACATAATTTTGGGCAGGAAATAGCCCTTAATGCAGTTCAGACCACGGTTAACCGGTGCGTCCGGGTCGCCCTGACAGGCCACCACACGCCCCTGTTGCGTTCCGACCAGAACGCCACAACCAGTACCGCAAAAACGGCATGGCGCTTTATCCCATTTAATGGCTTCCTGCTGACCAACAACGGCGCGGGCAACGCCCGGCACGCTGAGACCGGCAGCCGCCGCAGCGGCCGCAACGGCGTTAGCTTTCATAAAGCTACGACGACTGAGTTTCATGGTGTTTCCTCACCTTGCTCTTCCTGCTGGTGATAAACCAGCGACACCGCCAGCACGCCTTCTACGTTGCGTACTGACTCAATGGTTTGAATTAGCGTTTCGCTGTCTTCTGCTTCCACCACCACTATCAACTGACCACTCGGCGCGTCGCTGACAGCGACTTCACAGCCATCAAAGGCGTTCAGTTGGGTGCTGATGTCTGAAATTCGTTCGCTTTTGGCCTGAACGACCAGGCTGCAAACTTGCCAGTTAGTGTGCATGGAGATACTCCGCAGTAATGGCTGATACCGGACAACTAGCTGCACATGCTCCACATCCGTTGCAAAGTTGGCTATTAAGTTGCGGCTGGTAGATCCCGGAAAGCGTCGGGCGAAAGATAATGGCCATTGGTTCACAGCTATCCTGACAGCGACGGCATTCGACTGCCTGATACGCCAGGCACGTCTCCCCGATGGTGAACAGCAAATCCCAGGCCCTGGTGTGGCGCGGAGAAAATAGTGATTCGGGGCAAGCCTGCGCACAGGCATAACAGAAACTGCACTCGTTGTTTTTGAAATTAACGCTCGGATAGCCGCCCGCACCACGTTGCAGAATGTTGTTTTCACAAGCATTAATACAGGCGTCGCAGCGGGTACAATGAGTCAGAAAATGAGATTCATCACCAGACCAGGGCGGACGGATACCGTTACTGGCTTTGCGCCAGCGACCAGTGAGTATGCCCCGACGGGATACATCAATCTTCACATTGACCTTCCATCATTAACGCGCTCTGAAAACGGAGAGCGACCAAATAAACCGCATAATTAATAAGCCATTTTTATAGCCGCTAAGATATTAAAGGATGTGTCAAAGATGCATACCCCGATCGGGGTAAAACCTGTAGTAGGATCAAAAGAGTGGTGGGAAGGCTGGCAAAAACGGTCTTTTGCTCACATTTCAAATGGTTATAAATAAATTTATATAGCGATAAATTCACCAAATATATTTCTTCAGGCTTCACCATTCATCAGCATATAACACCAAAAGAGAAGGTAAAGTTGTCTGAATATTCCTTAAGTTATTCATAAAGCAAATTAATAAATTTGATGAATATGTTAACCTTCAGCGACATCATCGGTGAAAAACCTATAAATGAAGAAAGGAAAACAAAATGAAGACCATTCTACCTGCAGTGTTGTTTGCCGCTTTTGCCACGACCTCTGCCTGGGCGGCAGAAAGCATCCAGCCGCTGGAAAAAATTGCCCCTTATCCGCAAGCCGAAAAAGGGATGAAGCGTCAGGTGATTCAGTTAACCCCGCAAGAAGATGAATCTACCCTGAAAGTAGAACTGTTGATCGGTCAGACGCTGGAGGTCGATTGCAATCTGCATCGTCTTGGCGGAAAACTGGAAAGCAAAACGCTGGAAGGCTGGGGCTATGATTATTATGTCTTTGATAAAGTTAGCTCCCCGGTTTCGACGATGATGGCCTGTCCGGATGGCAAGAAAGAGAAGAAATTTGTTACCGCGTATCTGGGTGATGCCGGAATGCTGCGTTACAACAGCAAGCTGCCGATCGTGGTGTATACACCAGACAATGTGGATGTGAAATACCGCGTCTGGAAGGCAGAAGAGAAGATTGAGAACGCGGTAGTTCGCTAAACAAATGTGAAGTGCTGCACTCCGCAGGTCGGATAAGGCGGTTACGCCGCATTCGACATCTAACGCCCTGGCCGGTTGCCTGATGCGACGCACCATTACAACGCAATATCCGCCACTTCTTTTTGTACTGGTTGCGGTTTCAACTGCGCTTTCGGCGTGCTATCTGCCGCCTGCGGCTTATCATATTTCAGGCTCAGAACTTCGCTGGTGTACTGCAATTCACGTTCTGTTGCCGCCGCATCACCGTTCAGCTTGCTGCCATAAGACGGAACAATCGCTTTCAGCGTGGCCTGCCATTGTGGGCTGGAAACACGATCACCAAACACTTTTTCCAACAGACTCAACATAATCGGCGCAGCGGTAGATGCCCCCGGCGATGCGCCGAGCAGCGCAGCAATGGTTCCTTGCTGGTCGCTGACCACTTCTGTACCCAGACGCAGCACGCCGCCTTTATCGGCATCACGTTTGATAATCTGCACGCGCTGTCCCGCTTGCCACAAACGCCAGTCCTCTTTTTTCGCTTGTGGGTAGTACTCTTTCAACGCTTCAAAACGATCCTCTTCACTCAACATCACCTGACTCACCAGATATTTCACCAGATCGAAATTATCCAGCCCGACGTGCATCATCGGCATCACGTTAGAGGTGGTGGTGGAACTCATCAGATCCCACAGCGAACCGTTTTTGAGGAATTTGGTTGAGAAGGTAGCAAATGGCCCGAACAGCACCACGCGTTTACCGTCCAGTACACGGGTATCGATATGCGGAACTGACATCGGCGGCGCGCCAACGGATGCTTTACCATAGACCTTCGCCAGATGGTGATTAACCACATCCGGGTTTTCCGAAACGAGGAACTGACCGCCCACCGGGAAACCGGCGTATTCTTTCGCTTCCGGAATACCGGACTCCTGCAACAGTTTCAGTGCCGCGCCACCCGCGCCGATAAAGACAAATTTCGCACGGATGTTCTGTGCGGTGCCGTTTTTCAGATCGGCAACAGTGACGGTCCAGGTGTTATCGTCATTACGTTTGATAGCGCGGACTTCGCTGCTGAGTTGCAGCGAGAAGTTAGATTTCTTCTGTAATGAGGCGATCAACTGACGGGTGATCTCACCGTAGTTCACATCGGTGCCAATTTCTGTACGCGTAGCCGCCACTTTCTGTTGTGGATCACGCCCTTCCATCACTAACGGTGCCCACTCCTTGATTTGCGCGTGATCTTCAGAGTAACGCATACCGCGAAACAGCGAACTTTGTTGCAATGCCGCGTAACGGGCACGCAGGAAATTGACGTTATCTTCGCCCCAGACAAAGCTCATATGCGGAACGGTATTGATAAATGAACGCGGGGTACGCAGCACGCCGCGCTCGACCTGGTGCGCCCAGAACTGGCGGGAAATCTGGAATGCTTCGTTAATGGCGACTGCTTTTTCAATACTGATGCTGCCATCGGCGTTTTGCGGGGTGTAATTGAGTTCCATCAGCGCAGAATGCCCGGTTCCGGCGTTGTTCCAGCCGTTCGAACTCTCCTGCGCGACACCCTCCAGGCGCTCTACCATGGTCATCGACCATTCAGGCTCCAGTTCCCGTAAATAGGTCCCCAACGTGGCGCTCATAATGCCGCCGCCAATCAACAGTACATCAGTTTCCTGCTCCTCGGACGCTTTCGCTTTTGCCGTCATTGAAACGGCATTAAGCCCCACGGCCATCGAGAAGAGCATGGCAGTCACTTTTTTCATCTTGTTAATGCCTTACTTTTAGTCGCTTTATTGCAGGTGAGATTTGCGCGGCATCAACGTTAACACTTAAGTAACAACATTTAAATAATGTTTATAAATTATCTTCTATTTTTATAAACATTATGATTTCGTTGATTAATTATAGGGTTATTAGAAACGAAGGGAACGCTTACTTGGCAGCAGAAGTCCGTCAGGTAAGCGTCAAAATATCATGCCGTCCTGGCAACGGCATCACGCGAAGCGGCATCACGCTCTTCGCCGGTTAGTTCGCTAAGCAGCCCACTGCGCATTTCCAGCAGGCGGTCGGCGTGAATAAAATAGTGGTCATCATGACTGATGGCGAAAATCGTTTTGCCCATCTCCTGCATCAGCGGCAGTAATACCTGATAAAACTCACGGCGGAAGTGTGGATCCTGATCCGCTGCCCATTCATCCAACAGGATTATGTCGCGTTCTTCTGCCAGTGCCAGCAACAACGCCACGCGTTTCTTCTGCCCTTTCGATAACTTCAGGTTAAGAATACGCCCGTTACTTAACTCAAGCTTATGACCCATTTTCAACTGATCTAACCACTTCTCAACCAGTTGTGGATTTGCGGTTTTACCCTCCGGCCCCAGCAGTTGATCAAACAACCAGACATCGGTAAACACGGCGGAAAACAGCTTGCGATAATCTTCTGGTTTTTCAGCGCTGATGGGGTTGCCATCCAGCAAAATTTCACCGCTTTGCGGCTGATACAACCCCGTCAGCAACATCGCCAACGTCGATTTACCGCTACCGTTGCCACCAATCAGGAACAGCAGTTCGCCACGTTTAATAGTGAGGTTAATCGGGCCAACGGAAAAAGCATTATCCTGATAACTAAACGTCACGTTACGCAGCTCCAGGGTTTGCCAGTTGGGAAACGCCTGCGGGCGCGGAAACTCCGCTTTAAAAGGCGCGAGCGCGAATTTGTTCAGCTTGTTGAACGCCACCTGTGCCGTCAGCAGCGTCGGCAACGCACCAACCGCCGAAAGCAGCGGTGTACGCAGGAACAACAGCGTCAGCGAATAAGTCGCCGCAACGTTGGTATCAGCCCAACCGAGACTGTTTGCCATCCAGAACACCAGGCCTATTGCGCCCAGCATCATAATGTTCGACCAGTTCACGGCACTAAGATGGAATGTATCAGCACGAATAATATGATGGCGATATTCTTGCGCATCGGGGATGTAGAGATTGTTAAAAACGTACTCGGCGCGCTCGCGGTTCAGGGTCAGCTCTTTGCGCCCTTCCAGTACAGTTTGAAAATCCGTGTACAGCTTGTCTTCGGTTTCTCGCAGGGTCGCCATATGTTTGTACACCCGCGCCACCAACAAAAAACCACCCCAGATGGTGATTGCCATCCAGATCGCCGTTACCAGCAACATTTTACCCGACAGCATCCACAGATACGCCGCCGAACCCACAGTGAGAATGATCCCCTGCACCAGTTCAGGTAAGCGCACAAAAGCGATGGTGATATTGCGCACATCGCTGGTTAACCCCGCCAGCAATGAGGCACTGCCCAGTTGTTCAATGCGCTCGACGTGGGTATCCAGAATCCGCTTGATAAATTCGCTACGCAGTCGGTAAACGAAATGATGGCCCAGCGTGGTGAGCGCCAGTTGCGATCCCAGTGTTACCGCCATCAACAGCAGCAATAAACCCAGAAACTCCGGCAACACCAGCAAACTGGTATCTGCCGTTTCGATAAGACGCTGATTGATAAAAGCAATTAAGCCAATGCCTAACGCCGCACTGGCGAGGCTGAGCGCCATCACACTGATAAATGGCCAGCGATACTGCCGCCAGACAAGTACAAGAAGTTCCATGCAGAAAACCCGGACAATGAATTACAGCCCGCAGTTTAAACATCTCCGCGCACACAGCAATAATAATTCTTATTTTTATTCTTCTTTACCTGCCTGGCGAAAGGTCAGGTTGTAGCGACAGTCGGCGGTCAGTGGATGAAATCCCGCTTTTAGTGGTTGAATACCGTGATAAAACAGCCGTGACTCACCGCCCCACACCACCACATCGCCATGTTCCAGCAACAGACGTTTTAGCGGATCATTACGTTTCAAGCCGCCAAACTGGAAAATTGCAGGCAGTCCCAGAGAAACAGAAACAATTGGCGCGCGCAGATCCGGCTCGTCTTTATCCTGATGCAATGACAGTTTCGCGCCAGGGACGTAGCGGTTGATAAGGCAAGCGTCAGGCTGGAAATCGGGATACCCCGCCGCCGTTGCTGCCCGTTGGCACAAATCACGAAAGCCTTGCGGCATGGCGGGCCACGGCTTATTTGTTTGTGGATCAATAGGCGAATAGAGATAGCCTTGCTGGTTAGTCGTCCAGCCAAGACGTCCACAGTTGGTCATTGCCACCGACATGGTATACCCACCCGGTGTAACCATCTGGCGAAACGGCGACTGGTTGGCGACACCGTTAATTTCCTGCATCAGATCTTCTGCGATATCAAAAGCAAAACGGCGCAGGATCACTGCGCCGGAAGCCAGCGGTTCTTGCCAGGGTTCAGCATCAGTGAACAGATCCAGCATTACCTCTCCTCATTTTCAGCTTCGCGACGTAGCAATTGCGCTTTACGCGAAACACCCCAGCGGTAACCGGAAAGTGCGCCATCGCCACGTACCACCCGATGACAAGGTATAACGATCGCTAACTTATTGGCGGCGCAAGCACTTGCCACTGCACGCACCGCTGTTGGTTTGCCGATGGAATTTGCCAGTCGCTGGTAACTCACTGTTTCACCACAAGGAATGGAACGCAATGCTTGCCAGACTTGTTGTTGGAAAGCGGTGCCGCGAATATCCAACGGTAACGTCAGCGGCGTATTACGGTTATTAAGGCTGGCGATGACCTCGCGCACATGTTGCTGAAATGTCGGATCAGCAGGGGCGTTGTCGGCGGCAGGAAACATCTGCTGTAGCTCGCCAATTAATGTCGCATCGTCATCGTCCAGTAAAATCGCGCAAATCCCCCGCTCGCTTTCCGCCACCAGGCAACGCCCCAGCGAACAATCGGCCAGCGCATAACGAACAGCCAGGTTTTCGCCACCATGACGAAACTGTTTAGCCGTCATGCCCAGCGTTTCGTCGGCTTTACGATAGTAACTGCTGCCGTCGGGAAATCCGGCGTGGAGAATCGCCTGGGTGACGCTCTCCCCTTTCGTTAACGATTCGCGCAAGCGACGAGCGCGCCAGGCCTGTTGCCAGGCTTTTGGTGTCATTCCGGTCGTGGCTTTAAATAAACGGTGTAAGTGGAATGGACTCATCGCCACCTGGTCGGCTAAAGCCTCCAGCGTCACGGGCGTTTCTTGTTCCAGCAGCCGACAAGCATGGGTGATTTTATCCAACCGGTCTTGCCGGGCATTGGCTTTGTCCGGCTGGCAACGTTTGCAGGGGCGAAAACCTGCGGCAAGCGCCTCGCTGGCATCCGCATAAAAGGAGACGTTTTCCCGCAGGGCATGTCTGGCGCGGCAAGACGGGCGGCAAAAGATGCCCGTGGTACGCACGGCGAAAACAAATTCGCCGTCGGCGTGCGGGTCGCGGGCCAGGACAGATTGCCAGCGTTGATCGTCAGTTAAGCATGTGGCGTTTTTCATAAGCAGCTCCCTGGTTAAGGATAGCCTCTAGTCTGCCCGGTCACCATCACGCAAAAACCAACAATCTTGCGCTTTAATTTTTTTCGCTGATAAGGAAGCTTTTAAACTGCGGCGACATCCAGGTTTTAAAACTATCGCCCTCTTTGGTGATCATATAGACCGCCAGCCCTTCCCGGCGAACGATTTCTTTGGCTTTATCCGGCCCGAGAACCATTAACCCGGTGTCCCAGGCATCGGCTTCCAGCGCCGTCGGGGCAATTACCGTCACGGACACCAGATTATGTTCGATGGGACGCCCGGTTTGCGGATCGATAACATGGGACAGGCGTTTGCCGTCCAGCTCGTAATAGTTGCGATAGCTACCGGAGGTGCTAATCCCGTGGCCATTGATATCGACCACGGCCTGAACCGCATTCTCTTTATCGGTCGGTTTTTGGATCGCCACCCGCCACGGCTGCCCTTCACCATTCATGCCCCGGCTGTTCAGTGCGCCGCCAACCGACACCAGATAGCGGGAAATACCTTCCTGCTCCATGAGGCGCGCCAGATGATCTGCCGCATAACCTTCACCCACGGTGGAGAGATCGACATATAAGTCCGGCACATCTTTTTGCAGATATTGCTGATGCAACTGATTAATTACCGTCAGGTGCTGTAAGCCGGTTTTGGCTTTCATCGCGTCGATCTGTTCCTGGGTCGGGATTTGTACCGGCTGTTGCTCCGGGCCAAAGCCCCACAAATTCACCAGCGGTCCGACGGTAATATCCATCGCACCGTCAGTCTTTGCGCCAATGCGTAGCGAAGAGGTGACGATATCAGCCATCGCTTCACTTACCGGCCACGGCGATAAACTTTGCGAGTCGTTAAAACGCATCAGCGCGGAATCTTTTTTATAAGTCGAAAGTAGCTGATCGTCGGCATCCAACTGAGTCTGGATCTTCTCTTTGAGTTCAACACTGCGTTTGGCGTCAATGCCCGGAATGCTGGCACGCCAGAAGGTTCCCATCGTTTTGCCTTCAAGAACGGTAACTTCAGGAGCGTTGGGTTTGGCGGGTTGTGGTTTTTGATCGCAACCAACAAACAAGAGCGCGGCAGCCAGCAATGCCACACGGGTAAAGTTCATTTCCATACGTGATTATCCTCATGCGAACGGTCGCAAGAGTACACCAAAAGACTGCGTTTGTACGCTGAAAACAATGAAAAAAGGGCCCGCAGGCCCTTTGTTCGATATAAATCGAGATTAGAACTGGTAAACCAGACCCAGAGCTACGATGTCATCAGTGTTGATGCCAGCAGCGCGGGTGAACTGGTTGTCGTCCAGCAGGTTGATTTTGTAGTCAACGTAGGTGGACATGTTTTTGTTGAAGTAGTAGGTAGCACCAACATCAACATATTTCAGGATATCTTCGTCGTCGTAGTTACGACCAGCAACGACACCCAGGTTTTTACCTTTAGACTGCAGGTATGCTACAGACGGACGCAGACCGAAGTCGAACTGGTACTGAGCAACAGCTTCGAAGTTCTGTGCTTTGTTCGCCCAACCCAGGGAACCTACGCGAGTTGCGTTATAGGTCTGGGTGTACTGAGCAGCCAGGTAGACGTTGTTCGCGTCGTATTTCAGACCACCAGTGTAGGTTTCAGCACGATCGCCAGTACCGATGTAACCATCGTTGTTCTGATCCCAGGTACGTTTGGAGCTGGAAACTGCAGCACCGATACCGAAGCCTTCGTAATCATAAGTGATAGAACCGCCAACGCCGTCGCCGTTCTGACGCAGAGCGCCACGACCGTTGTTGGTCATGCCTTCGCCGCTTACGCTACCGTTTTTACCCTGATACTGAACAGCAAAGTTCAGGCCGTCAACCAGACCGAAGAAGTCGGTGTTACGGTAGGTCGCGAAGCCGTTACCACGCTGCTGCATGAAGTTGTCAGAACCGTAGGTGTCGCCACCGAATTCTGGCAGAACGTCGGTCCAGGAAGTTACGTCGTAAACAACGCCGTAGTTACGACCATAGTCGAAAGAACCAACGTCCTGGAATTTCAGACCAGCGAATGCCACACGGGTCCAGGAGTTTTCTTTGTTGTCTTCAGAGGTATTGCCCTGGATCTGATATTCCCACTGGCCGTAACCGGTCAGTTGGTCAGTAACCTGAGTTTCGCCTTTGAAACCAAGACGTACATAGGTCTGGTCGCCGTCTTCTGACTTGTTGTCAGAGAAATAGTGCAGGCCGTCTACTTTACCGTACAGATCTAATTTGTTGCCGTCTTTGTTGTAAACTTCAGCAGCGTTTGCTGCGCCTGCTACCAGCAGAGCTGGGACCAGGAGGGACAGTACTTTAACTTTCATGTTATTAACCCTCTGTTATATGCCTTTATTTGCTTTTTTATGCCACTGCATACTGATTAACCCTCATTAATCAGTCGGCAAGTCCATTCTCCCCAAAAATGCAGAATAATCCAACACGAATATGATACTAAAACTTTTAAGATGTTTCATTTATCGCTATAGATGTTTCAAAATGTAAATGTGATGGAACTTTTTAAGATTCTTGATGATTGGCGAAATAAGCACCTAACATCAAGCAATAATAATTCAAGGTTAAAATCAATAACTTATTCTTAAGTCGTTGATAGCACTGAATGCCAAAACAAAATCTTCACTCGCAACTAAAATATGTCTCGCTATCATCATTAACTTTATTTATTACCGTCATTCATTTCTGAATGTCTGTTTACCCCTATTTCAACCGGATGCATCGCATCCGGTTTTTTTTACCCTTCTTTACACAACTTTTATTTTCTTGTGCTACCCATGCAAAATTATAACAAGTGTTAATAATTTCACATAAAATTAACAATATTATAATTCCCCGCCATCTTTCCTTATTTGTAATTAACTTTGTTCTTTTTGCAGATTATTTGTACAAAAAAATGCCGCATGTACATCTCTTTCCCATCGTGCAAAAGGATAAATATCATTGGGGAAGAGAGAACCATCTATCTGGTAATAGTCTGGAATTTCGCTCTATACCCTTTATACTGCCCTATCACTTCGAGAAGTTTTAACAGGTCATAAACACGAATGCGTCAGAAAGAGACAACGGCCACGACCCGCTTTTCACTCCTACCGGGGAGCATTACCCGCTTCTTTTTACTGTTGATCATTGTGTTACTTGTGACGATGGGAGTGATGGTACAAAGCGCCGTCAACACCTGGCTAAAAGATAAAAGCTACCAGATTGTCGACATTACCCATGCTATACAAAAGCGTGTCGATACCTGGCGTTACGTGACCTGGCAGATCTACGACAACATCGCTGCGACGACTTCGTCTTCCACCAGTGAAGGTTTGCAAGAAACGCGTCTGAAACAGGATGTCTATTATCTGGAAAAACCACGCCGCAAAACAGAAGCCCTGATCTTTGGTTCTCACGACAATTCAACGCTTGAGATGACCCAACGAATGTCTACTTATCTGGACACATTATGGGGCGCAGAAAATGTACCGTGGTCGATGTATTATCTGAACGGCCAGGATAACAGCCTGGTGTTGATCTCTACTCTGCCATTAAAAGATCTCACTTCTGGTTTCAAAGAGTCGACCGTCAGTGACATTGTCGACTCACGTCGCGCGGAGATGCTGCAACAGGCCAATGCACTGGATGAACGCGAAAGTTTTTCTAATCTGCGTCGTCTTGCCTGGCAGAACGGCCATTACTTTACCTTGCGTACCACCTTTAACCAGCCAGGACATCTGGCGACGGTGGTTGCATTTGATCTGCCTATTAATGACCTGATCCCGCCGGGGATGCCGCTGGATAGCTTCCGTCTTGAGCCAGAAGCGGGCGCAACGGGTAACAATAATAATGAGAAAGAAGCCGCAGACAGCGTCAGCATTAACTTCAACAGTTCTAAAATTGAAATCTCTTCGGCGCTCAACTCCACCGATATGCGATTGGTCTGGCAGGTTCCTTACGGCACTTTACTGCTGGATACATTGCAAAACATTCTGCTGCCACTGCTACTGAACATCGGTTTGCTGGCGCTGGCGCTTTTTGGTTATACCACCTTTCGCCATTTCTCCGGCCGCACCACGGAAAGAGCCCCCAGTACTGCAGTGAATAACGAACTGCGTATTTTGCGGGCAATAAATGAAGAGATTGTGTCACTCCTACCGCTCGGCCTGCTGGTTCACGATCAGGAATCGAATCGCACAGTAATAAGCAATAAGATTGCCGACCATCTGCTACCGCATTTGAATCTGCAAAATATCACCACTATGGCAGAGCAACATCAGGGAATCATTCAGGCGACTGTTAATAACGAACTGTATGAGATTCGCATGTTCCGCAGCCAGGTAGCGCCGCGTACACAAATCTTCATTATTCGCGATCAGGATCGCGAAGTGCTGGTAAACAAGAAACTCAAGCAGGCACAGCGTCTGTATGAGAAAAATCAGCAGGGCCGGATGGCTTTTATGCAAAACATTGGTAACGCACTGAAGGAGCCAGCCCGGGGGCTTGCAGAAAGCGCAGCAAAACTTAACTCGCCGGAAAGCAAACAACTGGCGAATCAGGCGGACGTATTAGTACGACTGGTTGATGAAATTCAGTTAGCGAACATGCTGGCGGACGATAGCTGGAAGAGCGAGACTGCGCTTTTCTCCGTGCAGGATTTAATTGATGAAGTGGTGCCTTCTGTATTGCCTGCGATCAAACGCAAAGGTCTGCAACTACTGATTAACAATCATCTGAAAGCACATGACGTGCGCCGTGGCGATCGTGATGCCTTACGCCATATTTTGCTGCTGCTGATGCAATATGCCGTCACCTCAACGCAACTGGGGAAAATTACCCTCGAGGTTGATCAGGATGAATCCTCCGAAGAACGTCTGACTTTCCGTATTCTGGACACCGGAGATGGTGTAAGTATTCATGAAATGGATAATTTACATTTCCCGTTCATCAACCAGACCCAGAGCGATCGCTATGGTAAGGCAGACCCGCTGGCATTCTGGTTGAGTGATCAACTGGCGCGCAAACTGGGCGGTCATTTAAACATCAAAACACGGGACGGCCTTGGTACACGCTACTCCGTGCATATCAAAATGCTCCCGGCAGACCCGGACGTTGAAGAGGCAGAGGAACGTTTACTGGATGATGTCACCGTGATGGTGGATGTAACTTCTACAGAAATTCGGAATATTGTCACTCGCCAGTTAGAAAATTGGGGTGCAACCTGTATCACACCCGATGAAAGATTAATTAGTCAGGATTATGATATCTTTTTAACGGATAATCCGTCTAATCTTACTGCCTCTGGCTTGCTTTTAAGCGATGATGAGTCTGGCGTACGGGAAATTGGGCCTGGTCAATTGTGCGTCAATTTCAATATGAGCAATGCTATGCAGGAAGCAGTCTTACAATTAATTGAAGTGCAACTGGCGCAGGAAGAGGTGACAGAATCGCCTATGGGTGGAGATGAAAATGCGCAACTCCATGCCAGCGGCTATTATGCGCTCTTTGTAGACACAGTACCGGATGATGTTAAGAGGCTATATACTGAAGCAGCAACCAGTGACTTTGCTGCATTAGCCCAAACGGCTCATCGTCTTAAAGGCGTATTTGCCATGCTAAATCTGGTACCCGGCAAGCAGTTATGTGAAACGCTGGAACATCTTATTCGTGAGAAGGATGTTCCAGGAACAGAAAAATACATCAGCGACATTGACAGCTATGTCAAGAGCTTGCTGTAGCAAGGTAGCCTATTACATGAACAATATGAACGTAATTATTGCCGATGACCATCCGATAGTACTGTTCGGTATTCGAAAATCACTTGAACAAATTGAGTGGGTGAATGTTGTCGGCGAATTTGAAGATTCCACAGCACTGATCAACAATCTGCCGAAACTGGACGCGCACGTGTTGATTACCGATCTCTCCATGCCTGGAGATAAATACGGTGACGGGATCACCTTGATCAAATACATCAAGCGCCATTTCCCAAGCCTGTCGATCATTGTTCTGACCATGAACAACAACCCGGCAATTCTTAGTGCGGTACTGGACCTGGATATCGAAGGGATCGTACTGAAGCAAGGCGCGCCTACGGATCTGCCGAAAGCCCTCGCCGCGTTGCAAAAAGGCAAGAAATTTACCCCAGAAAGCGTTTCTCGTTTGCTGGAGAAAATCAGTGCCAGTGGTTACGGCGACAAGCGTCTCTCGCCTAAAGAGAGTGAAGTACTGCGCCTGTTTGCAGAAGGTTTCCTGGTTACCGAGATTGCCAAAAAGCTCAACCGCAGCATCAAGACCATTAGCAGCCAGAAGAAATCCGCGATGATGAAGCTGGGCGTCGAGAACGATATCGCCCTGCTGAACTATCTTTCTTCTGTTACCTTAAGTCCGGCGGATAAAGAGTAATTTAGCCAGCCAACAGGTCGGATGCGGTGTAAACACCTTATCCGGCCTACAAATCCCAATATTTCAATAGATTGCACAAACGCAGGCCTGATACGACGTGCCAGCGTCGCATCAGACATTTACACCGACCGCACCCTACGATGATTTCCGCGCTTTCCTGACTCTTTCGGCATACATCGTCAGCGTCTGTTTTATGACATCCAGCGTCACCGGCTTCGACAGACAACTATCCATCCCGGACTCCAGGCATCGCTGCTTCTCTTCGGCCAACGCATTGGCTGTCACCCCGATTACCGGCAATGTTAGCCCCAATTGGCGAATACGCTGCGTTAACCGGTAACCATCCATATTCGGCATGTTAACGTCACTAAGCACGATATCAATGTGATTCTTGCTAAGAACATTAAGCGCATCGATACCATCATTCGCGGTCTTACACTGATAACCCAACGATCCGAGCTGATCGGCCAATAAGCGACGGTTAATAGGATGATCATCAACCACCAGAATCATCATGTCGTCGTTGCTGGTAGACTCTTTGTCCGCCAGCGGCAGAACGTTGCCAGGATCATCATTTTCCATCTCAACCCGATAGATACGCGCCAGTAGCACAGGCAGTTCATGCGACGAAGCAACGCTATGCTCCCATTCACCGGGCGCTCTTTCCAGCGGAATGCCAATATGTCGGCGGCAGAAAGTCACCACCGCTCTGCCCTGCCATTTTTCACTCAGCGGCTCATCAGTAATCAACACATCCTCAGGTGACGGTTCCTGACCTTCATATGTTGTAACGACTACACCACTGCGCTGCAAACTGGTTTCGATAAATTGGCATAGCGACGCATTGCGTACCGCCAACCAACAGCGTTTACCCGTTAACCCTTCAACGCCTTTTTTATGTGGATATTGTGCGCCGTACAGTGGAATACGCACGGTAAACTGGCTTCCCATACCAGGTTCAGACTCCACCGAGATGTCACCGTCCATCATGCTGATCAATTTTTCACAAATCGCCAACCCCAGACCGGTTCCCTGGAAGTTACGCTGAACGCCTGTCCCCACCTGGAAGAAGGGATCAAACAGCCGCACCACTTCTTTCGCCGGGATACCCACGCCGGTATCGCGAACGCGAATAGAAAGATAATCACCATCGGCACGGACATGCAGAACAATGCAGCCTGTATCGGTAAATTTTATGGCGTTACTCAACAGGTTGGAGATGACCTGCTGTAAACGCATCGGATCACCGTTTAAAGTTACCGGCACATCCGGTTCAATAAAGCAGTACAAACCAAGCTGTTTACGCACCACCAGCGGCAAATAGTTGGCGGTGATATGGTTCATCACTTCACGCGGTGAAAACTCACGCGGTTCTATCTTCAACTGTTCCGATTCAATCTTCGAAAAATCGAGAATGTCGCTGATAATTTTCAACAGCAGACTGGAAGAGTTGTTCATTGCCGTCACCAGACGGTCAACGCCTTTCGGTAACTCTTTAGTTTGCAATAGATCCAGGTTACCGATAATGCCGTACAGTGGTGTACGCAGCTCGTGGCTGACGGTAGCAAGGAACATCGATTTCGATTGGCTCGCCTGTTCTGCTGCCTGCGCCATCTCTTGCAGCGACTCTTCCATCTTCACACGTGAAGAAACATCGACAAGTACGCAAATCGCCACGTTTTCATTACGATAGCGCGAATGGACGAAACTGATTTGCAGATTGGTATTGTTGCTGGTCAGGACATCGACAAAATTGACCTGTTGACCGCAAATAATTTGCGTCAGCCGCTGGCGATCCTCATGCGTAAGCATATTGAGATAGGTATGCGCCAGTTCGTTACTCAAAATATTGACGCCATCAGCGGTACGCAAAATGCAGATCCCGACCGGCGCGGAGGCGACAATCTTGCGGTTAAACTGCTCATGCTCCTCCAGACGCTGGGCGTCGCTTTCCGCCGGAATGAAAATACGCCGCTCATACATCCGCGCGAGAGTAAACAACGCAGCCCCGGTGATCACATTGAGCAAAATCGCGTTGAGGATCAGCATACGTATGCGTTCCAGCACCTGATCAACGGGCACCGAGTAAACAATGCTTAACGATGACGGCGGCAGATTTTTCTTCAGCACCAGCTCATGGAAACCTGGTGTATAACCGAACCAGGAGCGTTCCTGCATCCAACGCGGTTCAGCTTTGATTTTACTTTCCGGTCCGGTCAACGAAATCAGGGTATGACCATTCTCATCAAGGATGGTGACTCCCATCGGTAATGTACCCGGTAAAAAGAAGTTCTCCATCCGAATGGTTTGTTCAACGCCCAACAAGGCCTGCAAACGGTTCGCCAGATAAACCGGCGTCAGCGCGTAGAAATACCCGACGCCAGGGCGCGGGCCTTCGCTGATCCAATAGAGGTTGCTGCCACTGTCATCCTGCGGCGCATTACGATACTTATTGATGCGCTCATGCAGAGCTTTCAAGGCGGTATCGCGTTCGACAGGCATATCACGCAAACCAAAGTTTGCCATGCAGAGGTTATCGCTGCCGATCAAAAATACGCGGTTGAGATCGTAAGCTGCAGAGAAATTATCGCGCCAGTAGCGCATAAACCATGCCAGCGACTCCAGAGATCCCCGCCAGGTGTTACTCATCGCGGAACAGTCAGAATCGGCAAACAGCGGTTCGAACTCGGGCACATCCGTTTGCGTTTCCCGCCCACGCGGGGAAAGTACGCCGTTTTCTGCAGACAAGCGATTTTCGGCAATGTACTTCAGCTCTTTCATCACATCAGAAGTGCGTTGGATAAACCGCTGAGCCTGATCGGAGCTCAGGTTAAATTCCTGACGAATCTCAGATTCTCGCTGATGCAGAGCATTGACGATGTAAAACACTGATGAGAAAGCAATCAACAGCCAGAGCAATAACGCCAATGCTCTGAACATATAGCGCGAAACTTTCAGGGTTGTACGAAAAGAAGCAAGGTATTTCAAAGGGGCGAAGCTCCGCCTCAGGTGACCGATGGAGTGTGGTTAAGGTAGCGGTAAAAACGTGCCACCGCAATGTTCTGTCATCCCGGTAATATGATACACCGCCGAGAAATCATCACTTTAACCCCCGATAATCGTCATATACCGGACAAGATTGGTGGATTTCAGCATGAATTATATGAAGTGGATTTATCCACGCCGCTTACGCAATCAAATGATCCTGATGGCAATCCTGATGGTCATTGTCCCAACGCTTACTATTGGTTATATCGTAGAAACGGAAGGACGTTCAGCAGTCTTATCTGAAAAAGAGAAAAAACTTTCTGCCGTGGTCAATCTGCTTAATCAGGCGCTAGGCGATCGCTACGATCTCTACAACAACTTACCGCGTGAAGAGCGTATCCGCGCATTGAACGCAGAACTTGCTCCCATTACCGAAAATATCACTCACGCCTTCCCTGGGATAGGTGCTGGTTATTACAACAAGACGCTGGATGCGATAATCACCTACGCGCCTTCAGCGCTATATCAGAATAATGTGGGCGTTACTATCGCCGCAGATCACCCTGGTCGCGAAGTAATGCGTACAAATACACCTTTAGTTTATTCAGGCAGGCAAGTTCGCGGCGATATTCTGAATTCAATGATTCCCATTGAACGTAATGGTGAAGTCCTCGGTTATATCTGGGCCAATGAATTAACCGAAGATATTCAACGCCAGGCCTGGAAAATGGATGTGAGGATTATCATTGTGCTCACCGCCGGTTTGCTGATTAGCCTGCTGTTGATTGTGCTCTTCTCCCGTCGCCTGAGCGCCAATATAGATATCATCACCGATGGCCTCTCGACTCTGGCACAAAATATTCCTACCCGATTACCACAATTGCCCGGTGAAATGGGGCAAATCAGCCAGAGTGTTAACAACCTCGCCCAGGCACTGCGTGAAACGCGGACACTTAACGATCTGATTATTGAAAACGCTGCCGATGGCGTCATTGCCATTGACCGCCAGGGTGATGTAACCACCATGAACCCCGCAGCAGAAATCATCACTGGCTATCAACGTCATGAACTGGTAGGGCAGCCTTACGCCATGTTGTTCGACAATACTCAGTTCTACAGTCCTGTACTGGATACGCTGGAACATGGCACCGAACACGTGGCACTGGAAATCAGTTTTCCAGGCCGTGACCGCACCATTGAACTCAGTGTCACTACCAGTCGTATTCATAACACGCATGGTGAAATGATAGGTGCTTTGGTGATTTTCTCTGATTTAACTGCCCGAAAAGAAACCCAACGCCGCATGGCGCAAGCTGAACGCCTCGCCACCCTGGGTGAACTGATGGCAGGCGTGGCGCATGAAGTACGTAATCCGCTGACGGCTATCCGTGGTTATGTGCAGATCCTACGCCAACAAACCAGTGACCTAATACATCAGGAATATCTGTCCGTTGTGCTCAAAGAAATCGACTCAATTAACAAAGTCATTCAGCAATTGCTCGATTTTTCACGCCCACGCCACAGTCAATGGCAACAAGTCAGCCTTAATGCATTGATTGAAGAAACTCTGGTACTGGTGCAAACAGCCGGAGTACAAGCGCGGGTCGACTTCATAAGCGAACTGGATGATGAATTAAGCCTGATTAGCGCCGATCGTGAACTGCTCAAACAGGTACTACTGAATATCCTGATCAATGCCGTCCAGGCTATCAGTGCACGAGGGAAAATTCGCATTCGAACCTGGCAGTACAGTGACTCACAACAGGCCATTTCGATAGAAGACAACGGCTGTGGCATTGATCTCTCGCTGCAAAAAAAGATCTTCGATCCCTTTTTCACCACCAAAGCCTCAGGAACAGGGCTTGGTCTGGCGTTAAGTCAGCGCATCATTAACGCCCATCAGGGGGATATTCGCGTGGCCAGTTTGCCGGGCTGCGGCGCAACCTTCACCCTTATTTTACCGATCAACCCGCAGGGAAATCAGACCGTATGACCGCTATTAATCGCATCCTTATTGTTGATGATGAAGATAATGTTCGCCGTATGCTAAGCACCGCTTTTGCACTACAAGGATACGAAACACATTGTGCGAACAACGGACGCACAGCATTACAACTGTTTGCCGATATTCACCCTGACGTGGTGCTGATGGATATCCGCATGCCAGAGATGGACGGCATCAAGGCACTAAAGGAGATGCGCAGCCGTGAAACCCGAACCCCCGTTATTCTGATGACGGCCTATGCTGAAGTGGAAACCGCCGTCGAAGCACTACGTTGCGGTGCCTTCGACTATGTTATCAAACCGTTTGATCTCGATGAGTTGAATTTAATCGTTCAGCGAGCTTTACAACTCCAGTCAATGAAAAAAGAGATCCGCCATCTGCACCAGGCACTGAGCACCAGTTGGCAATGGGGGCACATTCTCACCAACAGCCCGGCGATGATGGACATCTGCAAAGACACCGCCAAAATTGCCCTTTCTCAGGCCAGCGTCTTGATTAGCGGTGAAAGTGGCACCGGAAAAGAATTGATTGCCAGAGCGATTCACTACAATTCGCGGCGGGCAAAGGGGCCATTTATTAAAGTCAACTGCGCGGCGCTACCGGAATCGTTGCTCGAAAGTGAACTGTTTGGTCATGAAAAAGGCGCATTTACTGGTGCACAATCCTTGCGTCAGGGATTATTTGAACGCGCCAACGAAGGTACTCTGCTCCTCGACGAAATTGGCGAAATGCCGCTGGTACTGCAAGCCAAATTACTACGCATTCTTCAGGAACGGGAATTTGAACGGATAGGCGGCCATCAAACCATAAAAGTTGATATCCGCATCATTGCTGCCACCAACCGCGACTTGCAGGCAATGGTTAAAGAAGGCACTTTCCGTGAAGATCTCTTTTATCGCCTTAACGTTATTCATTTAATACTGCCACCTCTGCGCGATCGTCGGGAAGATATTTCCCTGTTAGCTAATCACTTTTTGCAAAAATTCAGTAGTGAGAATCAGCGCGATATTATCGATATCGATCCGATGGCAATGTCACTGCTTACAGCCTGGTCATGGCCGGGAAATATTCGTGAGCTTTCCAACGTCATTGAACGCGCCGTCGTGATGAATTCAGGCCCGATCATTTTTTCTGAGGATCTTCCGCCGCAGATTCGTCAGCCTGTCTGTAGCGCTGGTGAGGCCAAAACAGCCCCTGCCGGTGAGCGTAATTTAAAAGAGGAAATTAAACGCGTCGAAAAACGCATCATTATGGAAGTTCTGGAACAACAGGACGGCAACCGAACCCGCACGGCTTTAATGCTGGGCATCAGTCGCCGTGCATTGATGTATAAACTTCAGGAATACGGTATCGATCCGGCGGATGTATAACACCAAAACTTGCTATGCAGTAATTTGCACAGTGCGCAAATTTCTGCATAGCCGAACATTCACCTTCGTCATCCCCTTCTAATTTACCCTTTATTATTCAACCAGTTAAAAAACAACAGCAAATATTCTCATTCTGGCACTCCCCTTGCTATTCCCTGACTGTACCCACAACGGTGTATGCAAGAGGGATAAATAATGAAAACAAAATTGATGACATTACAAGACGCCTCCGGCTTCTTTCGTGACGGCATGACCATCATGGTGGGCGGATTTATGGGGATTGGCACTCCATCCCGCCTGGTTGAAGCATTACTGGAATCAGGCGTTCGCGACCTGACATTGATAGCCAATGATACCGCGTTTGTTGATACCGGCATCGGCCCGCTCATCGTCAATGGTCGTGTCCGCAAAGTGATTGCTTCACATATCGGCACCAACCCGGAAACAGGTCGGCGCATGATATCTGGTGAAATGGACGTCGTTCTGGTGCCACAAGGTACGCTAATCGAGCAAATTCGCTGTGGTGGTGCCGGACTTGGTGGCTTTCTCACTCCAACCGGTGTCGGAACCGTCGTAGAGGAAGGCAAACAGACGCTGACACTCGACGGCAAAACCTGGTTACTTGAGCGTCCACTGCGCGCCGACCTGGCGCTAATTCGCGCTCATCGTTGCGACACACTTGGCAACCTGACCTATCAACTTAGCGCCCGCAACTTTAACCCCCTGATTGCCCTTGCGGCTGATATCACGCTGGTAGAGCCAGATGAACTGGTCGAAACCGGAGAGTTGCAACCTGACCATATTGTCACCCCTGGTGCCGTTATCGACCACATCATCGTTTCACAGGAGAGCAAATAATGGATGCGAAACAACGTATTGCGCGCCGTGTGGCGCAAGAGCTTCGTGATGGTGACATCGTGAATCTGGGCATTGGTCTGCCGACGATGGTCGCCAACTATTTGCCAGAAGGCATTCATATCACTCTGCAATCGGAAAACGGTTTTTTGGGACTAGGCCCGGTGACAACGGCACACCCTGATCTGGTGAACGCTGGCGGACAGCCATGCGGTGTTTTGCCTGGAGCAGCCATGTTTGACAGCGCCATGTCATTTGCACTGATCCGCGGCGGCCATATTGATGCCTGCGTGCTCGGTGGTTTACAGGTAGACGAAGAAGCCAACCTCGCGAACTGGGTAGTGCCTGGGAAAATGGTGCCCGGTATGGGGGGAGCGATGGATCTGGTGACCGGGTCGCGCAAAGTGATCATTGCCATGGAACATTGCGCCAAAGATGGTTCACCAAAAATCTTGCGCCGCTGCACCATGCCGCTCACTGCGCAACACGCGGTGCATATGCTGGTAACAGAACTGGCAGTCTTTCGTTTCGTTGACGGCAAAATGTGGCTCACCGAAATTGCCGACGGATGTGATTTAGCCACCGTGCGTGCCAAAACCGAAGCTCATTTTGAAGTAGCCACCGATCTGAATACGCAACGGGGTGATTTATGATTGGTCGCATCTCGCGTTTTATGACGCGTTTTGTCAGCCGGTGGCTTCCCGATCCCCTGATCTTTGCCATGTTGCTGACGTTGCTAACATTCGTGATCGCGCTTTGGTTAACACCACAAACGCCGATCAACATGGTGAAATTGTGGGGTGACGGTTTCTGGAACTTGCTGGCGTTCGGTATGCAGATGGCGCTTATCATCGTTACCGGTCATGCCCTTGCCAGCTCCGCTCCGGTGAAAAGCTTGCTGCGTACTGCCGCCTCCGCTGCAAAGACGCCCGTACAGGGCGTCATGCTGGTCACTTTCTTTGGCTCAGTCGCTTGTGTCATCAACTGGGGATTTGGTCTGGTTGTTGGCGCAATGTTCGCCCGTGAAGTCGCCCGGCGAGTACCCGGTTCTGATTATCCGTTGCTCATTGCCTGCGCCTACATTGGTTTTCTCACCTGGGGCGGCGGCTTCTCTGGCTCAATGCCTCTGTTGGCTGCCACACCGGGCAACCCGGTTGAGCATATCGCCGGGCTTATCCCGGTGGGCGATACTCTGTTCAGTGGTTTTAACATTTTCATCACTGTGGCATTGATTGTGGTGATGCCGTTTATCACCCGCATGATGATGCCAAAACCGTCAGACGTGGTGAGTATCGATCCGAAACTACTCCAGGAAGAGGCTGATTTTCAGAAGCAGCTACCGAAAGATGCCCCACCATCCGAGCGACTGGAGGAAAGTCGCATCCTGACGTTGATCATTGGTGCACTCGGTATCGCTTACCTGGCGATGTACTTCATCGAACATGGTTTCAACATCACCATAAATACCGTCAATCTGATGTTTATGATTGCGGGCCTGCTACTGCATAAAACACCAATGGCTTATATGCGTGCTATCAGTGCGGCAGCACGCAGTACCGCCGGTATTCTGGTGCAATTCCCCTTCTACGCCGGGATCCAGTTAATGATGGAACACTCAGGCCTCGGCGGACTCATTACCGAATTTTTCATCAATGTCGCAAATAAGGACACCTTCCCGGTAATGACCTTCTTTAGCTCTGCGCTGATCAACTTCGCCGTACCTTCTGGCGGTGGTCACTGGGTTATTCAGGGGCCATTTGTGATACCCGCAGCCCAGGCACTGGGCGCAGATCTGGGTAAATCCGTAATGGCGATCGCCTACGGCGAGCAATGGATGAACATGGCCCAACCGTTCTGGGCGCTGCCAGCACTGGCAATCGCCGGACTCGGTGTCCGCGACATCATGGGCTATTGCATCACTGCCCTGCTCTTCTCCGGCGTCATTTTCGTCATTGGTTTAACGCTGTTCTGACGGCAACTCTACAGACAGAAGGAATATAAAATGAAAAATTGTGTCATCGTCAGTGCGGTACGTACTGCCATCGGTAGTTTTAACGGTTCACTCGCCTCCACCAGCGCTATCGATCTAGGGGCAACGGTGATCCAGGCCGCCATTGAACGCGCAAAAATTGACTCACAACACGTAGATGAAGTGATTATGGGTAACGTCCTGCAGGCGGGTTTAGGGCAAAACCCGGCGCGTCAGGCATTGCTTAAAAGCGGGCTGGCAGAAACGGTGTGCGGATTTACGATCAACAAAGTGTGTGGCTCGGGTCTGAAAAGCGTGGCGCTTGCCGCCCAGGCGATTCAGGCCGGTCAGGCGCAGAGCATCGTCGCGGGTGGAATGGAGAACATGAGTTTAGCGCCCTACTTACTCGATGCAAAAGCACGCTCAGGTTATCGTCTGGGAGACGGACAGGTTTATGACGTAATCCTGCGCGATGGTCTGATGTGCGCCACCCACGGTTATCATATGGGGATTACCGCCGAAAACGTGGCCAAACAGTACGGAATTACCCGTGAAATGCAGGATGAACTGGCACTAAATTCACAGCGTAAAGCGGCAGCGGCAATTGAATCTGGTGCTTTTACAGCCGAAATTGTCCCGGTAAATGTCGTCACACGGAAGAAAACCATCGTCTTCGATCGCGATGAATTCCCGAAAGCAGATTCTACTGCAGAAGCTCTGGCTGCATTGCGCCCGGCCTTCGACAAAGCCGGAACGGTCACTGCCGGGAATGCTTCAGGCATTAACGACGGTGCTGCCGCACTGGTGATTATGGAAGAATCGGCGGCGCTGGCGGCAGGCCTTAAACCACTGGCTCGCATTAAAAGCTATGCCAGCGGCGGCGTGGCTCCCGCGTTGATGGGAATGGGGCCAGTACCTGCCACACAAAAAGCGTTACAACTGGCAGGGCTGCAACTGGCAGATATTGATCTTATCGAAGCCAATGAAGCGTTTGCTGCGCAGTTCCTTGCCGTAGGGAAAACCCTGGGCTTTGATCCTGAGAAAGTGAATGTTAACGGCGGGGCTATCGCGCTCGGGCATCCTATCGGTGCCAGCGGTGCACGTATTCTGGTCACTCTGTTACATGCAATGCAGGCACGCGATAAAACGCTGGGGCTGGCAACGCTATGTATTGGTGGTGGTCAGGGAATTGCGATGGTGATTGAACGGTTGAATTAATAAACAAAAACGCCCGATAGCGAAAGTCATCGGGCGTTTTCTTAAACAACGACAGTGAAGGTAACCTCATTAATTACCAGTCAAAACTTTTCACCAGCGTCAGTTCACCAGCATTACGCATCGGGACAACAAAAGTTTCCTGTTTTTCATTGACCGAGCCTTCATCAGTGATGAGCGTCAGTTGAGCAGTCGTCAATTCCGTTTCGCTGCGTCCGCCATAGTAGTTGATATACACCTGATAGCGCCCGTGAATCGGCGCAGGCATAGCGAAAATCTCTGGTCCGTAACCTGTCGTGACATCCATATCCAGTGCGCCACTATTTTTCAGCGCTGTATTACCGTACCAGGCGTGTTCACCATCCGGCGTGACGACATGGAGATCGAGATCGGTATTATCCGTATCCCATGAAAGAACTAACCGTAAACGCGCGCGAATTGCACCAGCCCCCGGTGTAGAGTAAAACTGCATTTTTTGTCGGCTTTGCCCATCGGGGCTGATGACCTGCACACTGTTGCTGCCTTCGGTGAAAATATAAGGGCGCGCAAATGAACCATCAGATTCAATTCTCTGCGGCATACTGGCACCGTTGACCACCAATCGCCCCTGCTGGGTTTTGCCCGCCGCAGCATAATTTTTTATTTTGCCGCGGATCTGCGCAGAGATATTTTGATCATCAGCCATATTGACGGACGACGCGGGGTAATTGATCGATTGTGAAAAACTGGCATCTTCACCCTCTGCCGGATGCCAGCCAGAAAGCGGTGCATCAATTTCGACTTCCTGCACTCCTTCGCTGTGGGCAACAGGCGAAAGTGCCACCAGTAACAACGGAAGAAATATCTTTCGCATAGCATTAGTCCATTAATAATTGTCGGGTCAGCGCTTCGATATAGTTCTCATCCAGCCCGGTGGGGTATCCATCAAAGGCAAGATGCAGGTACTCATGAGTTAAATCCAGTCGATCCTGAAGTGTAAAAAAATTACGAATAAATAGCCTTTTTTGCTGCCGATCGGTATAGGGGAACCCCGAGACTAAACGGCACACCGCGAATACGTCTGGCTCGTTGTACCCCGTCTCGTCTTGTAACGCGCGCCGCCACTGCGGCATTTTTTCCGCCAGCCAGGCTTTCGCTTTCGGTAATAACTGGCAAGTAGAGCGTGGTGCTCCCCAGCGGCTAAGGCTGTTGTCGGGATAAGCAAAGGCGAGTATCTGGTCGTAACGCTCTCCCTGCCCCGCCTGGACGGTGGCTTGCCGCCAGGACAGCGTTCCTTCAGCAGCGCGGCTGCCATGATAATGAACCGGATCGCCCGCATAGATGAGATCCTGCGTCCAGGCGGTCATCGTCCGCGCGCCCGTGGTGGCTGGCGAAGCAGAAACGCGCTGAGTGGCGCTGCTGTCCGGGATTGTCAGGCAATCGCCTTCCCGATCGGCGTTTTGCTGTAAAAATGTGCGAATCGCCACGGTCATGGCTTTCGCTGCCTCAGGGGGCGTACTTTTCGCCTCGCGATCCAGCACTCTGGCAACGTACTCTTCACGATCGAGATGCGACTGCAATTTCAGTTTGCCATTTTCCGTAAGTAAGGTCGTCTCACCGTGGCTGACCAACGTAATATGGTTACCATTGGCAAACGTCACTCGATAGCGCCCATTGAGCACGCCGGGTTTTACTGCCGTCGTACTCTTTTCCGCAGTGATTTTTTTCACCGGATAACGAGCAAACAGATCCACCAGTACACATTGCCCACTGGCAACTTGCGTCGGTACAGGCAAAACCTGATTAAGAATCGTCGCGTAACGGGTCAATACCGTTTTGCTGGTGCCGCTGCCTGTAACCCATAGCGGCGTACCATCAGTTAACCAACCAGCAAAACCGCCCTGACGGATTTCCTGTTTATCATCGGCAAACCAGCTCCAGGTTTTCACTCGTACCCGACTACCGAGCATGGACGCTACGCCAATTTTCGAATCGTCCAGCACCACGTCCAGTAATATTTCCTGGGCTTTGTTTTGCGCAGGTAACGTCGCCAGTGAATCAAGCAACGATTTAACGGTTACCGACGTTTCGGGTTTCAGCGTAGAAAGCGATGCTAACCAGGTTGGTGCCTGGCGCTGTTGCCAGTATTGCCCCCACGCATCCGCACCGATGTGCAACCGCTGCGGCGAAAAGTAGAGACCACAGGAACGCACCAACGCCGTTTCGCGCGTAATGCTCTCCCCCGCCTGACAGCAATAGACTTCTTCCGGAGAGTTACCGCGACACTGGTAGGGCTGCTCCGGCTGATGAGTATCCTCAAGCCAGGCATAAACATACAGCTTCCATAAGCTCCCTAACGGCGTAGTGAGCGTGTCAGGTAGCGTAGAGACGTTTGTCACGCCCGATGGCGTCAACTGATACAGTTGATCATGCTGCGCCCCCCGCAGTGTCAGTTGTAACGGCGTCTCCTCCGCAAACGTTGACAGCGTAACCAGCGTCAATAGCCAGACGATTCTGCGCCAGTTCACTTATTTCACCTGCATCCCGCGCCATTCGCTACCTGCCGCAACGCTTTGCTGCGCAGGCGCATAGGAACGCACATAACGAACGGGCGGTAGAACGAATTGCCCTTTTTACGAGAAGCGCAGCAGATGGTGGAAAGTGACCGTTCCTGCAAATTCTTTCACCGGCACCATATAAGCCAACTCGCTCATTTCATTACGCGCTTTTTCCAGCAACTGCCCCTGCTGTTTCGCGGTGTTGGGCTTGTTGACTGAGATGCCCCACGTTGTCCGTTCAACATCAGCTCCCGGCGGTAGCGGTACTTCCACCTGACCGTAGCGCAGCGGCGCATCCTGCTCACTGGTGAGAGTGATTTCATCGAGATACAGCGCATCGCTGTCAATCTCACTACTGGTAACCGGCTGCAGAGTAAAGCTCATCTCTTCATCCCCCGGGATCAGCCGATACAACTGGCGTTCAACGGTCACCGGAATGTTACTTTGTTGAGCAGTTTTTGCCGGTTCACGCCAACGGATCTGCACGTTTTGCGACGATAATTCGTCACCAAAAGAGAGAATGTCTGGCACCCCCTGACCAACCCAACGCCAGTATTCGCCCCCGCCAGTCGCCTTTTGTTTAGCCCATGCGCCCGCAGGTGCGGGTAACACTACGGGAGGCATCGCTGCCATATATTTCGCCAGCCAGTTCATGGCCAGTGCACGTTCGATACTGGATTGCTGGGCGGTTAAACCACTTAAAATGGCCGCAGCCTGGGTGGAGTCGCCACCGCTATTAAGCAATACAACCGTGTGCGCCAGCGGTTGGTTGCTGTTTGCCGCTTTATCCCACGCATACTGCTGGACCTGTGGCATGACAGTGGACTTCAACTGTGCTTTTTTCAGTAACGTCATGGTTAAAACGTTTGCCACCGCATCCGCCAGCGGAGACTCTGGCGCATCGAGGATCAGGCTATCATTGATATCACGAGTGTCTTCCTCTGAGAGCGCTTTGATTTCTTTCCGGGAAACCGCTTCATCCAGCCCTTTCAGCAACGTTTTGCACGGCAGATTCATCTCCTGCGCCCACGCCAGCACCAGCGCCCGATGCAGTAACGGCATGTTATCCGCCTGCTCTGCGTAGCTGTCGAGCATATGCTGCCAGTATTCAGGTTGTTGCGTTACGCCAAGCGCCTGACTGGCCTGCCAGTCGGCATACCATGCCCATGCTGTCAGGAAGGCATCGCCATTGCCATCTTCACCCCACCAGGTAAAGCGCGCACCTGGCCCCGCCAGTTGCATCAGCCGCAAACGGTTATCCTGAATCATCTGACGAATGTCGTTGGCGGCAGCACTCTGATGATCGGCAAGCGCACGCCAGGCAAGGCTTAGGGGGAGCAGACGGCTACCGGTGTTGATTACGCCCCCCCAGGGTTCATCGACTAACGCGTCGAGGTTATTACGGAAAATCTCCTGCGGCGTTTCGCTGCTTTGTAGTCGGATGTTACTCGCCAGCTCTGGCAACATCAGCGTGTTATCGCCACCGCCGAGCATGACGTTTTTCTGCTGTTCAACGGACCAGGTGTTATCAACAAAAGACAGTTTTGTGCTAATGCTGTCCTGCACTTGCCCATTTTGTTGCAATTCTGCGCTTAGCAAACCAGATTGCTGAATGTCCTGCGTCAGCGAAATATAGTTAGCCCCTTTATGCAACGTCAGCGTCTGGCGCATTTCAACACCCGCAAATTTACTTACCAGCTCTACCGGTTCGTTATCCTGCTGACTGAAAATAAACAGCCCTGCCGCCGGTTTATCGCCCAGGCGATACACCGTTGGCATACTCCACTTCATGTAGAGATTTTTTTCCGAGCGCAAATAAGCACGCCCCTGCCCGACCAGCCCGTCGCCGTTCATCCCACGTGCGGTAATGCGCCAACGGGTTAACGAATCCGGCATCAGGAACGTGAAATATGCTTTGCCTTGTTTGTCCGTTGTTAGCGATGGCATCCATGCCGCGGTATCAACCTCTTCGCGCCGTGGGCGTTCCAGCATTTTCACTCGCCGCTCGCTGCGGTTTGTTGCTCCTGGCGCAACCGGCTCGCTGGAGAGTGCCTGGTCGTAGCTGATAAATGACAGGCTGGAACTGGTACGCACATTGTTACGCCCCAGCGGATAGAAAAATTTGCCGATATTTGGCGCAATCTCCGGTTGCAGCGCGTAGATCATTTCATCGACCACGCCAACCGTTAGTTGTGCAGAAACAGGTTTGCCCTTCAGCAATGAGGTTAATTCCACATTTACCAGTTCGCCTGGCTGGTAATGAGTTTTGCCCGTTTTCACCCGAATATCTAACTGGGGAACGGCGACTTTGATCCCGGCATTCTGAAAACTGTACTGCCCGTTACGGGTATACAGCACCGAAAAGGTGATGTTAGGCGCAAAGGTATTACTCACCGGAACGCGGGCTTCATACTGGGTATCGTTTAAACGTTGCAGTGTTAGCCAGCTTGCTGGTTGCGATAACAGCGACCGCTGTTCAACGCGATCACGCTCCAGCGTCAGCAACGCTTCATCAATCGGTTCCGGGAAAGTGATCAGCATCTTCGCGGTTTCGCCGGGCTGGTAGAGCGTTTTATCCGCCACAATATCTACCGTACCGGTATGCGCCATGCTGCCCTTACCACTGACCGCATGGCTTAACCCGGCGAGGATCAGGCCGTCTTTATCACGCAAAGTCAGATTGTAGTTGCCGGGTTTATCGAAATTAACGGTGAAGGATTTACCGCCAGACGCCAGGTCACCGCTGTAGCTTGTGCGGTCTTCCAGACGCAACCACTCGTACTTAACGGGAACCTGTTTTGAAGCCTCCAGTGCGGCATAACGGAACACCACCGGCTCGCCACTTTTGCTGTATTGTGCGGCGGTGCTTAGAGTGTAATGTGCAAGACCGCGTTCAATGAGGATCTCTTTGGTGGTGGTAACACGATATGCCGCGCCGTCGCTGGCGGAGACAGTTAATAAATAACGGCTCGGTTTATCGGCAGCGGGAAGATTTAACGCCACATGACCGCTATCGTCTGAAACCGTTTCGCTGCCTTCAAGCGACACCGGGAAACGCCCGGCATAACGCAAATCGTTGCCAACCATCGACAATTGTTGGGCGCGCAAACTTAACTGCACCCGAGCATTTTTTACTGGCTCACCATCCGGGTAGAGCAGTTGTAGTTTACCGCTGACCGCTTCGTCAGTTTTGAAATCTTTTTTGTCGAGGGCTAAGCCAATCTCAAAATGCGGTTTGATGTAGTTTGCCACGCGAAAACTGCTGCTATAGACCTGGTTGCGGTAAGCCAGGCGTAACTCATAACCTCCGGCAACAGCATTTTCTGGCAGGCGGAAACTCCCCTGCCCGCCATTACGCGCATCAAGCGCGACATTGACGGTTTGCAACAGACTACCGTTGGCATCCAGCACCGAGAGTTTCGCCGGAGCACTTACGATAGGGGATGAATGCAGCGGGCCGTGAAACTCGCGCCCCATCACTTTGACATCAACACGGTCGCCTGCGCGGTATAGCGGGCGGTCGGTAAAGATATACAAACGGGTGTTATAGGTTTCGCTTTCGTAGAAGAAATTCTCGGATACAAAAACGCCGCCTTCAGCATCTTTACCAAGAATGTATGAACGTTCAGGCGATATATGTTGTAACTGCAAGGCACCGCTGTCATCAGTAACGCCGCGAGTCATCACGCCAAAACCGTCAGTCCACAGGATCTCGGAGCCAGGCTTCGCTTCACCCTGCTTTTTGCCAGCGGTCCACACCAGAAGTTCGTTACCCGACACTTTGCTGAGCGCCACGGTATCGGAAACAAATACCACTGTTGTCGCCCGATAACTGCCTACCATCGCCTCGACGAGGTACAGTCCAGGCTCTTGTTTGCCGAGAGGAATATAGACATTGCCCGGCTGCGGCGAGATGAAATTACTGGATGCACCGTCCAGTTTTACGCCTTGTTGTGGCTCGACTGGTTTTGCCTGCCATAGTGGGTAACGAAACTGCTCCACCAGCGGGTATTTCTTCAGCGGTGAAAACGGGTTGTTTTGTACATAACGGGAAGGTTTGATGATGGCATTGCCAAGCTGCAATTCCGGTAATGCCTGAGTTACATTCTGCCGCGACTGAGAAGAGAAAGAACGCTGCATCACGCGGCGAGATTTGCCGTACCAGTTATCCCACAGCCAGGTCAGCGTATTGTTCAGACCGTCGCCCAGATATTGCGGCTGTACCACAATGCGATGCAGGTTTTTCTGCTGACGCAGGAACGCTATTGGGTCAGGAATACGATACAGGCGAACATCCACGCCGCCGTATTCTTCCATCTGATAACGCCGATAATCACGCCCCGGAGCTTCCAGCCGCACTTTAGCCTCTTCATTGCTGCTAAAACTGCTGTCAGCGAGCAAAAAGAATGTTCCCCCGGCAGGTGGCGCATAATTGCTGGAAGGGAGTGAGTCATCAGCGTTAACAAGCCCCGTCCCTGCGAGAGACAAGCACAGACAGGCCGCTATCGCGCCAGAAAATTTAAACGATAAATGCCAATAAAATTGGGATTGGAATCGTTGGGTATCCATCGGGTGTCCTTCCATGTCATAAGTTGTTGCAGACTGACTGCGCGCATTCCGTTGTCAGTTTTCGTAGCGCTTCCGGTGTGGTAGATGACGTAACGCCCCATCCAGACCATTAAATGCTAGGCATCGCCCTGATCGAAAAAAATCATATCGCCAGGCTGCGCCTGGTTTATGTCCAGGCCAATAAAATGGCTGTTGTACTGAATCAAATTAATCGCTGTCACATAGGGGCCGGTTTTGTCGTTCCCCTGATTCCAGTTTTGTGCCAGTTGCCGCTGTTCAGGTGTTAGCGTCATCTCTGGCGGCAAATACTGACTTGCTATACCGTTACTTTTTAGCCATTTGCTGTCGTGAACTTTCAGTGCCTCGTTCGCCGCAAAGCGCACCAGTCCCGCACAATCCTGCTGATACCAACGCGGACTTGGCCCCTGGCGTAGTTGTTCTTGTGCAATGCGCACAAACCAGGCGCGAAATAGCCCCGATTGTTCGACATTCAGCCTTTCGCTATGGGCAACAAAACAACACAGCCAACAGATCAGCGCCAGCAACCCGTGTCTCATAGTGGCTGCCAGGTAATGGGTATCCACTGCCAGGCGGCACCGGGTTCCATCTGAGCCAGCTTTATGACATAGCGAGGTTGTTGAGATAAAGCGTCCAGCTTCGGCATTAATAAAGTTTGCGCGGCATTATAAAAAACCGGTTCGAGGTTCTTCGGCAGACTGGTCAGCGTTTCGTTGCGCAACAATTTCGCCACGCCTTGCGGATTCACATAAACCGGAACCACACCACCGACCGGAATTACATCCACCATTGCCGGTCGCGTTTTATTCAGTGTTTGCAATGCGTTATTAACCAGCGTGTCATCCAGGGAGAAAAGCAACGT
Organism: Escherichia sp. 20412-1; assembly: GCF_003027595.1. Classification (NCBI taxonomy): domain Bacteria; kingdom Pseudomonadati; phylum Pseudomonadota; class Gammaproteobacteria; order Enterobacterales; family Enterobacteriaceae; genus Escherichia; species Escherichia sp. 20412-1. The sequence goes on from NZ_PYQM01000005.1 coordinate 150,501, forward strand.
TTTATTTTGCATCGCCAGCGACACACGGAAAAAGGACGCTGACATAAGTTGTTCAGGTTGTGCTGCCTGTGCGGCTGGGTACTGGCCGTAACGAGAACTGACTTCCCGACGCCATATTCTGGCCTCTCCTTGTTGTGTTTCCGTCACCGGCAGTACACCTTCCGGCGCTTTGCTTTCGTGCGCGCCGATATTTTGGCTAAACAGTTTCCCTGGTAGTTGCGCCTGTTCGGCTGTGCCATCAAACTGACCAACAAATAACGGTGTTTGCAGTTTTGAGTCTTCATACCAACACAGTCCGGCTGCACCATCTAACGCCCCGTTCAACTTGTCGTTTTCCTGGCTGATGTGCGAAAGCATCTCTTCGGCAATACCGTGCGAATACGGCACAGCTACGCAGAAGCTGGCACCAGCAGGCATACTGTTCCATACCGGAGTGAAATCGAAACTGGCATCTACACTGGCGGATCCATCATTTAATGCCAGAAAGCTGTGCCAGCCGTCGTTGTTCATTTCGAAGCGCACACCGGCAAAAGATGGGATAAGTCGCTGGTAGCCAAAGCCCAGCAAATTTGCGCTAACCACGATACGCTGACGTACTGGTGTTTTTCCGGCAGTACGCTCTTCCAGGCCAAAGCGGGTTTCCCAGCGTTTTTTGCCGCTCAACAAATCACTCGCGATCGCCGTCGCTTCGCTATCCTGCTGGTCGTCTTTAAACAGCATATCCGTACTGGAGAAAACCAGCATTTTATCCTGATAAGTCGTGAACATCAGTGTGTTATTGCTGTTATAGCGCAACTGATAAACAGGAATAGTTTCATTATTTATCTTGATGCTGCTGATTTCCGTCTTGCTTAACTGGCTGTCGCTGGTGGCAGCAAACAGTAACGGTTCCAGTAATTTACTTAAGCCACTGCGCTGAATCAGCACCATATAATGTGAAAGATGTCCCTGTTTATCGTGCCACAGCGCCGCCTGCGCAGGCTGGTCTAACAACGAGGAAAATAACTTATCTTTCAGCGTGAGATCGTGTTCATAGACAATGCGGCGAATGCTGCCTTCAATGCCCAGACGGTCGGTATGGTTCTGATAATAAAAAACAAAATCTTCGCTTAAAACATCATGGAGAAAAGGAATTGTGAGGAGATCTTTGGGGAGCTGGCTTAGAGAGTCGCTGTCGAGAAAGAGGTCCGGCTCATTGAGATCGATTTGCAGATTGTTGTGCACCACCAGTGGTGACAAGGTTTTTTCTGCTCCACTGCCAGTGTATTGCAATGCCCAGACGCCTGCGGAAAGCAGTGCTATTGCCCCAAAACCTACAAGGCCATAAAACCGCCAGCCTTTCGCCTTTTTTTCACCACTCATTGCCACATTCCTTGTGTAAAACCAGCCATTTTTTATGGGCGATGTAAAACTTTATCGCGCCCTAATACGACAAAAGCCCAGACTTTGCAGTCTGGACTTTTCAATTCAAAAAAGGGAAACAGCTCCCTTTTGGCATGAAGCGATGAAATTATTCTTCTTCTGGTTCGTCGTCAACGTCCACTTCCGGAGCGATTTCATCGTCCCCTTCCGCAGCACTGCCGTCGATAGCATCCAGCTCTTCGTCGTCAACTGGCTCTGCGACACGTTGCAGCCCCACCACGTTTTCATCTTCCGCTGTACGGATGAGGATAACGCCCTGAGTGTTACGACCAACCACACTGATTTCCGAAACACGTGTACGCACCAGCGTACCGGCATCAGTGATCATCATGATCTGGTCGCAGTCATCTACCTGCACCGCCCCAACCACTAACCCGTTACGTTCAGTGACTTTGATGGAGATAACCCCTTTCGTCGCACGCGACTTGGTTGGGTATTCCGCCACCGCGGTACGCTTACCGTAACCGTTTTGTGTTGCGGTAAGGATTGCACCATCACCACGTGGAACGATCAGAGATACGACTTTATCACCTTCTCCTAAACGGATACCGCGAACACCAGTGGTGTTGCAGCCCATCGCGCGAACAGAAGATTCTTTAAAGCGCACCACTTTACCTTCAGCGGAGAACAACATCACTTCGTCTTCGCCGCTGGTCAGGTCAACGCCAATCAGTTCATCGCCTTCAACCAGTTTGATTGCCACTTTACCAGCGGTACGCAAGCGGTTGAATTCGGTGAGGACGGTTTTCTTCACAGTGCCGTTAGCTGTCGCCATGAAGACTTTCACGCCTTCTTCAAACTCGGTCACCGGCAGAATGGCGGTGATACGTTCGTCCTGTTCCAGCGGCAACAGGTTAACGATCGGACGACCACGTGCACCACGAGAGGCTTCAGGCAACTGATAAACCTTCATCGAATAAACGCGACCACGACTGGAGAAGCACAGAATATGATCGTGGGTGTTCGCCACCAGCAACCGGTCGATAAAGTCTTCTTCTTTTATACGTGCGGCAGATTTACCTTTCCCGCCACGACGCTGCGCTTCGTATTCCGAAAGCGGCTGATACTTCACGTAGCCCTGGTGAGAAAGCGTTACGACCACATCTTCCTGGGTGATCAGATCTTCCAGGTTGATATCAGCGCTGTTAGCCGTGATTTCAGTACGACGTTTGTCACCAAACTGTTCACGAACCAGTTCCAGTTCTTCACGGATCACTTCCATAAGGCGATCGGCACTGCCAAGAATACGCAGCAGTTCAGCAATCTGATCCAGCAGCTCTTTGTATTCGTCGAGCAGTTTTTCGTGCTCAAGGCCGGTCAGTTTCTGCAGACGCAGATCCAGAATCGCCTGAGCTTGCTGTTCGGTCAGGTAGTACAGACCGTCACGCACGCCGAACTGTGGCTCCAGCCATTCCGGACGCGCAGCATCGTCGCCCGCACGTTCCAGCATCGCGGCAACGTTGCCCAACTGCCACGGATTGGCAACCAGCGCAGTTTTCGCTTCTGCCGGGGTCGGCGCATGACGGATCAGCTCGATGATCGGATCGATGTTCGCCAGCGCCACGGCTAATGCTTCAAGGATATGAGCACGGTCGCGCGCTTTACGCAGTTCGAAGATGGTACGACGCGTCACCACTTCGCGGCGGTGACGGACAAACGCTGCGATAATGTCTTTCAGGTTCATGATCTTCGGCTGACCATGATGCAATGCCACCATGTTAATACCGAAAGAAACCTGCAACTGGGTCTGGGAGTAGAGGTTGTTGAGCACCACTTCACCGACCGCATCGCGTTTAACTTCAATCACAATGCGCATACCGTCTTTGTCAGACTCATCACGCAGCGCGCTGATGCCTTCCACGCGTTTTTCTTTTACCAGCTCCGCAATCTTCTCGATCAGGCGAGCTTTGTTCACCTGATACGGAATCTCGTGGACGATAATGGTTTCACGCCCGGTTTTGGCGTCAACTTCCACTTCGGCACGCGCGCGGATATACACCTTGCCGCGACCGGTACGGTAAGCTTCTTCAATGCCACGACGACCGTTGATGATTGCTGCCGTCGGGAAGTCTGGTCCCGGGATGTGTTCCATCAGCCCTTCAATGCTGATGTCTTCATCTTCGATATACGCCAGACAACCGTTGATCACTTCCGTCAGGTTGTGCGGCGGGATGTTGGTTGCCATACCTACGGCGATACCGGAAGAACCGTTCACCAGCAGGTTAGGAATTTTGGTCGGCATGACGTCCGGAATTTTTTCCGTGCCGTCATAGTTATCAACGAAATCGACCGTCTCTTTTTCAAGATCGGCCATCAGTTCATGGGCAATTTTCGCCAGACGGATTTCCGTATAACGCATTGCCGCCGCGGAGTCGCCGTCGATAGAACCGAAGTTGCCCTGACCGTCTACCAGCATGTAACGCAGCGAGAATGGCTGCGCCATACGGACGATCGTGTCATAGACCGCCGAGTCACCATGGGGATGGTATTTACCGATTACGTCACCAACGACACGGGCAGATTTTTTATAGGCTTTGTTCCAGTCATTGCCTAGTACGTTCATGGCGTAAAGTACGCGACGGTGTACCGGCTTCAGGCCATCTCGGACATCTGGCAGCGCACGGCCAACAATGACCGACATCGCATAATCCAGATAGGAGCTTTTCAGCTCTTCCTCAATGTTGACCGGTGTAATTTCTCTCGCAAGGTCGCTCATCTAACCGCTATCCCTCTACTGTATCCCGGATTCAAAGGTCGCAAATTATAACACAGCCGCGCAGATTGAGGTAAACCTATACGCTTTATTCACCTGCAATGCCTGATATACTCGCTTGTCTTGCCAATTACGGAGTAGAAGTGCCAATGAATGCCGAAAAATCGCCGGTAAACCATAACGTAGACCACGAAGAGATCGCTAAATTTGAAGCCGTCGCCTCCCGCTGGTGGGATCTGGAAGGCGAGTTCAAACCACTGCACCGCATTAACCCGCTGCGTCTGGGCTATATTGCCGAGCGTTCCGGCGGTTTATTTGGCAAAAAGGTGCTTGATGTCGGTTGTGGCGGCGGCATTCTGGCTGAGAGTATGGCGCGAGAAGGCGCGACAGTGACCGGTCTGGATATGGGCTTTGAGCCATTGCAGGTAGCAAAACTTCACGCACTGGAAAGCGGCATTCAGGTGGAGTACGTGCAGGAAACCGTTGAAGAGCACGCGGCAAAGCATGCCGGACAGTATGATGTGGTAACCTGCATGGAGATGCTGGAGCACGTTCCCGATCCGCAGTCAGTGGTCAGAGCCTGTGCGCAATTAGTAAAACCGGGCGGCGATGTCTTTTTCTCAACGCTTAACCGCAACGGCAAGTCGTGGCTGATGGCGGTAGTCGGCGCGGAATATATTTTGCGCATGGTGCCAAAAGGCACGCACGACGTGAAGAAGTTTATTAAACCGGCAGAACTGCTGGGTTGGGTGGATCAGACCAGTTTAAAAGAACGTCATATGACCGGACTGCATTACAACCCGCTCACTAACTCCTTTAAGCTCGGCCCCGGCGTTGATGTGAACTATATGCTGCATACGCAGAATAAGTGAGATTGTAAGCCGGATCGCACCGAATCCGGCAACGATGCCAATGCCTGATGCGACGCTTGCTGCGCCTTATCAGGCCTACAAACGCTCCAGTAGGCCGGATAAAGCATTTACGCCGCATCCGGCAACGATGCCGGGCGGGCAGTAATTACCATTTCACCGTCATCGACAAAAATCCTGCCGTCTGGGCAAAATCATCACTTCCCTTCTGCCACGCCACGCTGCCGCGCAGGGAAACTCGCTGGCTAATATTGCCTGTTATCCCCACTTTTATTTCACCACGCTGCTTCGCCACATCATCGCTAATATTGCTGCCATCTTCTTCAATTTCTGCCGAATGAGGATCGTGATAATAATTCAGATCCAACGTTGGCGTGACATGAACGACGGTATGCCATTCGCTGTGTAATCCCAACCGCATCTGAATATCATCACCCTGCGATTGGGACACCCGAGCACGGTTAGCGGCGGTGAAATCATTTTGCTTCACGCCCTGATAGACAACCTGCGCTTGCGGTTCAATTAATACGCCGCGCATCGGTAACCACTGATACCCCGCCTCCAGCGACGCAACGATCCCTGATGAACGATAATGGTCCACACCATCGCCTTGCTCGCTGACATCGTTATTAAACCAGGCATATTGCAGCCAGCTATCAAGCCATGCCCCCTGCTTTTGACTGCCATGCTGAAACCAGCTTGATGCCAGACCAACGGCATAACCGCGGTTCTGGTTATCGGCACGGGTTGAGGTGATATTCGAGCGACTATATCCCTGGTTATTGCTGTAGCTTCCAACGCCCGCCAGTGTCCATTCGCCATCATCCCCCCAGTTTTCACTTAACAGGTTGCCACTAAGCTGTATCGTAGAAGTGTCTTCGTGCAGGGCCATTTGCCCCACGGCAGTGTAATGCTCGTGCCCACCCAAAATGCGTAAATGTAGCGATTGACTGTTGCCACCGGCATGGTCGCGTCTCTCCATCACAAATGCCTGGTTTACCGCTCGCAGGTTATTAAGATATCCCCCGGTTTTCGCATTCAGCACAGGCTGGTAAGCAGGCGTCGGGGTTGGTGCAGGATCAGGCGTGGGATCGGGAGTCGGTTCCGGCTCAGGTAGCGGCGTCGGAGTCTCTTTTTGCGAACGCAAATACCAGTCGCTGTTATCTTCCACCAACATATAGTCGTAAGCGCCCATATTGACGTAGCCGCTGCCCGCCAGACTAAACTGCGCATTGTTCTGAAATTGTGTGGGATCGGCATTGAAATCAACCACTTTAATACCTGTGGATGTCGGCTCGCCAATGCCAGTAATCGGGTTAATCACTACCGTGGTGTTACCGGAGGTATTGCCGTTAAGTACCAGCAGATCGCTTACAGAATCATTGCCGTCTAATTCACTATCGAGCAGCAACGTACCGCCGCCATTGTAATCGCCATTCACCGTCAGTGTGTCGCCAGCAGCACCATTTTGCAGACTCACCTCACCGGAAGTATTGGTCAGATCACCATTGACCGTCACGTCTGAAAGGTAAGTCAGGCTGTCAGTTTCAAGATTGGTATTAAGCTCACCGGTCAACACCGTACCATCGGAGACATTGACCAGAGTACCGCCACCGATAAACAGTGAGGCATCCAACGCAGCGGAAGTCTCCTGTCCGGTTAAACGTAAGACGGTGCCATCGCTGATATCGATAGTGCCGCTGGAAGTCGCATCAATAGACTGAATATCCTGATCCGCACCAGTCTCGAACGTAGCCCCATCACCGACCCACAACGACGAAACATAAGGAAAGATATCCGCAACATCACCTTTCAGCGTGCCTTCCTCCACTCGCACCGCCGACTGCGCCGTACCACTGGCGGTCAGTTCCAGGGTGCCTGCGCCTGTTTTCGTTAGTGTGCTGCCAGCATCCTGATCCTGCCCACTACTGTCGGCCATCAACGCCCCCCATTGCGTGTAGACCCCCGCATCAACTGCGACTTCACCATCAGCGCGCATTTCGATATTACGCCCATGCCCCGCCGTCGCTGAGCATGTGTCAACATCTGCAGTTATCTCCATTACACTATTTTGCTGGTTATCGGTAAAAATGACCTGACGGTTGTAATCCGTATCGCCAAGCTGTGAATTATCGCTAACGATCAGCGTTCCCGAAGCGATTTGCGTAGTGCCCAGATATGGATTGTCATTCGCCAGGCTTACCTGTCTATCACCTGCATCCACCACCACATAGACACCTTTTTTCCCGTCATCGCCAATATGCAGATCGTCGCCGCCATAGAGATCGGCAACGTCCTGACTGCCAATCACCGTGCCGCCACTGCCGCTAATTTCCAGACCATCGTTTTCTGCCGTACCACTCTGCCAGGTAGTAAAATCGGAAAGATCCAGCACACCATTGTTTAGCACGATTGACTGTGGATCGTTCTGCATCGCCGCCAGGTCATCAGCATTACCGGTTAAGGAGAGAATCGCCCCGTCTTCCACCACAATATCGCCGGTCAGTGCCATCGACTGCGCTCCCGTCAGAACATAACTACCGTTTTCAGCAATAGTCAGTTGCCCATCCCCCTGAACAGTCCCGGCAAAACCGCCCTGGTTGACAGTAACATTACCACCGGCGTCAATATTTAAAGTGCCATTCTGAAAACCCGTTAACGAATGTACAAATGTTTGCTGAGTCGTTCCAACGTTAAGCTCAGCCTGATTATCTGTCTGTCCGATACTGCCAACGCTCAGACCATAGCAATTTTGCGGATTGTTTTGGCACTGATTGTCACCAACATTCATCAGCGAATTATTCCGCCCCAACATGACTTCACCGTTTTTAATTCTCATCTCACCGGTAAAATCATTGTTATCGGCGTTAAGCACCAGTTCGCCCGCTCCGGCTTTGGTAATAAAGCCCGTCCCCGCAATGGAATCGATAGCCCCATCATTTTTCGTACTGCCAATGATCAAAGTTTTACCAGCCGCAATATCAAAACGGATCTCACTTGACTCCATATACAGAAAGCTTCCTGCCGCTGCCGAAGCCTCTTCACCGTAAGCCGATGCACTGTTATTCACATCTAATAATACGCCCTCGTTCTGGCTATAACTGTCATCAACAGCGATATCAATAAGATAAGGAGAAATTGCGTTGCTGGTATAAATTGCACCACCATAACCTTCGGCAGTGTTATTTATAAATGAAGTATTATTAATGACTGTAAAGCCTGATGGATGTGTTTTATCGTTATTATTATCGGTAATATCGATAGCTCCACCATCGCCATCACTGTAACTCGTTGATGTATATGCCTGATTATTATTAAAAACCGTGTTATTTAAGTAGACATTATTATTAATTGAATATATTGCGCCACCTTTGCCATCGTTAGCAATATTATCTGTAAATACAGCATTGGTGACGCTAAGATCAATATCACCAGCGTCATTTGCCCCCGCGGAATAGATCGCCCCCCCATATCCCCCTGCTACATTACCGTCAAAAATAACCTGAGTAAGATTCAGCGTTGAATTTTCTTTCGCAAAGATAGCCCCGCCATTATTATACTCACCACTCACGGTATTATTTTCAAACAGCGTCATCCCTGTTCCGTCTTGTGCTGACAATGTGAAATTGGCACCTTGTTGTAAAAATACCGCACCTCCACTGGTATCATTTTTCATAGAAGAAAAAATAAGCCATTGCCCGTCAGCAACATTCCAGACCTGTGTACTACCTGAAAGGCTCTGGCGACTGGCCCGGCAACTGGCTATAACGTTAACACCCTGACATGAAGGCATAATCTGCGACGCTGCATTCGCTCGTGTAAACGCACATGCAACGACAGCCAGAAAAATTAAGAGAGATTCTTTCCTGATAAAAACAATCCATTTTTTATTCATAATCTGACAGCCTGTGAGAAATAACACGCCATCATTAAAAGACATATTACGATTGTAGATAATGACTAATTGTAAGCAAGAAGAATTTAAAACCTATATACTAAAAATATTATCTTCTGAAAGAGATTAATTATTTTTTTTGATATTCACTAAATTATGAAATAACAATAATTAAAACACATCAAACTGATTAATTCGTTTCTTGTTTACCTGGAATAATCAACATAGCAAATTTTTATTTCACATCTGCTGATTAAAAAATACCGCTTCCGTGAACCACAACCATTTACATTCGCTCACATCATAAACATAACATTAAGTCACAACGTGATATGAATTTGTGCTGGTATCAATTTTCGCCACTCCTGACATAAGCGCAATAAATAACCTGGATCAATAATTATCTCAAATTGAACGTTCAAGAAATCACCGAACGGTTATTTTTAACAATTTTTTCTCTTCCCATTGACTTTCCCGGACACCTTGTCTGACCTAAGGTGCGTGGAAGCCACTTTTCCCGTTGCGACTTATCCACAAAGTTATGCACTTGCAAGAGGGCCATTTTCACACTATCTTGCAGTGAATCCCAAACATACCCCCTATATATAGTGTTCATTGCGACTTTCCTTACTACAGGTAGTCAAAGCGATGCTATTGCGGAAAGTATTCCAAAAACAGGTACGACATACATGAATCAGAATCTGCTGGTGACAAAGCGCGACGGTAGCACAGAGCGCATCAATCTCGATAAAATCCATCGCGTTCTGGACTGGGCGGCAGAAGGGCTGCATAACGTTTCGATTTCCCAGGTCGAGCTGCGCTCCCACATTCAGTTTTATGACGGCATCAAGACCTCCGACATCCACGAAACCATTATCAAGGCTGCCGCTGACCTGATCTCCCGTGAAGCACCGGATTATCAGTATCTCGCCGCGCGTCTGGCGATCTTCCACCTGCGTAAAAAAGCCTACGGCCAGTTTGAGCCGCCAGCACTGTACGATCACGTGGTAAAAATGGTTGAAATGGGCAAATACGATAATCATCTGCTGGAAGACTACACGGAAGAAGAGTTCAAGCAGATGGACACGTTTATCGATCACGACCGTGATATGACCTTCTCTTACGCTGCTGTTAAACAGCTTGAAGGCAAATATCTGGTACAAAACCGCGTGACCGGAGAAATCTACGAGAGCGCCCAGTTCCTCTATATTCTGGTTGCTGCGTGCCTGTTCTCGAATTACCCGCGTGAAACGCGTCTGCAATACGTGAAGCGTTTTTACGATGCGGTTTCCACGTTTAAGATTTCGTTGCCGACGCCAATCATGTCCGGCGTGCGTACCCCGACTCGCCAGTTCAGCTCCTGCGTACTGATCGAGTGCGGCGACAGCCTGGATTCCATCAATGCCACCTCCAGCGCAATCGTGAAATACGTTTCCCAGCGTGCAGGTATTGGCATCAACGCCGGTCGCATTCGTGCACTGGGTAGCCCGATTCGCGGCGGCGAAGCGTTTCACACGGGTTGTATCCCGTTCTATAAACATTTCCAGACCGCAGTGAAGTCCTGCTCCCAGGGCGGTGTACGCGGTGGTGCAGCTACGTTGTTCTACCCAATATGGCATCTGGAAGTTGAAAGCCTGCTGGTGCTGAAAAACAACCGTGGGGTTGAAGGCAACCGCGTGCGCCATATGGACTACGGTGTACAAATCAACAAGCTGATGTATACCCGTCTGCTGAAAGGTGAAGATATTACCCTGTTCAGTCCATCCGATGTTCCGGGGTTATACGACGCGTTCTTTGCCGATCAGGAAGAATTTGAGCGCCTGTACACCAAGTATGAGAAAGACGACAGCATCCGTAAACAGCGCGTGAAAGCGGTTGAGCTATTCTCGCTAATGATGCAGGAACGCGCGTCTACCGGTCGTATCTATATTCAGAACGTTGACCACTGCAACACCCACAGCCCATTTGATCCGGCTATTGCGCCAGTGCGCCAGTCTAACCTGTGCCTGGAAATCGCCCTGCCGACCAAACCGCTGAATGACGTCAACGACGAAAACGGTGAAATCGCGCTGTGTACGCTGTCTGCTTTCAACCTGGGCGCAATTAACAGCCTGGATGAACTTGAAGAACTGGCGATTCTGGCAGTACGTGCGCTTGATGCGCTACTGGATTATCAGGATTACCCAATCCCGGCGGCAAAACGCGGGGCAATGGGTCGTCGTACGCTGGGTATTGGCGTGATCAACTTCGCTTACTATCTGGCGAAGCACGGTAAACGTTACTCCGACGGCAGCGCCAACAACCTGACGCACCAAACCTTTGAAGCGATCCAGTATTATCTGCTGAAAGCGTCTAACGAACTGGCAAAAGAGCAAGGCGCGTGCCCGTGGTTTAACGAAACCACCTACGCAAAAGGGATCCTGCCGATCGATACCTACAAGAAAGATCTGGATGCTATCGCCAATGAGCCGCTGCATTACGACTGGGAAGCATTGCGTGAGTCGATCAAAACCCACGGCCTGCGTAACTCCACGCTTTCAGCGCTGATGCCGTCAGAAACCTCTTCGCAGATTTCTAACGCCACCAACGGTATTGAGCCGCCACGTGGTTACGTCAGCATTAAAGCGTCGAAAGACGGGATTCTGCGCCAGGTGGTGCCAGACTATGAACACCTACACGACGCCTATGAGCTGCTGTGGGAAATGCCGGGTAATGATGGTTATTTGCAACTGGTGGGTATCATGCAGAAATTCATCGACCAGTCGATCTCTGCTAACACCAACTACGATCCATCGCGCTTCCCGTCAGGAAAAGTGCCGATGCAGCAGTTGCTGAAAGACCTGCTCACCGCCTACAAATTCGGGGTCAAAACGCTGTATTATCAGAACACCCGTGATGGCGCAGAAGACGCGCAGGACGATCTGGTGCCGTCAATCCAGGACGATGGCTGCGAAAGCGGTGCATGTAAGATCTGATATTGTGATGCCGGATGCGGTGTGAACGCCTTATCCGGCATTAAACTCCCAACAGGACATATTCATGGCATATACCACATTTTCACAGACGAAGAATGATCAGCTCAAAGAACCGATGTTCTTTGGTCAGCCGGTCAACGTGGCTCGCTACGATCAACAAAAATATGAAATCTTCGAAAAGTTGATCGAAAAGCAGCTCTCTTTCTTCTGGCGTCCGGAAGAAGTTGATGTCTCCCGCGACCGTATCGATTATCAGGCGCTGCCAGAGCACGAAAAGCACATCTTTATCAGCAACCTGAAGTACCAGACGCTTTTGGATTCCATTCAGGGTCGTAGTCCGAACGTAGCGCTTCTGCCGCTGATTTCGATTCCAGAACTGGAAACCTGGGTAGAAACCTGGGCGTTTTCGGAAACTATTCACTCCCGTTCCTACACGCACATTATTCGTAATATTGTTAACGATCCGTCTGTTGTGTTTGACGATATTGTCACCAACGAGCAGATCCAGAAACGCGCAGAAGGGATTTCGGCTTACTACGACGAACTGATCGAAATGACCAGTTACTGGCACCTGCTGGGCGAAGGCACCCACACCGTTAACGGTAAAACCGTAACTGTCAGCCTGCGCGAGTTGAAGAAAAAACTCTATCTGTGCCTGATGAGCGTTAATGCGCTGGAAGCAATTCGCTTCTACGTCAGCTTCGCTTGTTCCTTCGCTTTCGCTGAACGTGAGCTGATGGAAGGTAATGCCAAGATTATTCGCCTGATTGCCCGTGACGAAGCACTACACCTGACCGGCACTCAGCATATGCTGAATCTGCTGCGCAGCGGTGCGGACGATCCGGAAATGGCGGAAATTGCCGAAGAGTGCAAACAAGAGTGCTATGACCTGTTTGTCCAGGCGGCGCAACAGGAGAAAGACTGGGCGGATTATCTGTTCCGTGACGGTTCAATGATTGGTCTGAACAAAGACATTCTCTGCCAGTACGTTGAATACATCACCAATATCCGTATGCAGGCTGTCGGTTTGGATCTGCCGTTCCAGACACGCTCCAACCCGATCCCGTGGATCAACACCTGGCTGGTGTCTGATAATGTGCAGGTTGCTCCGCAGGAAGTGGAAGTCAGTTCTTATCTGGTCGGACAGATTGATTCGGAAGTGGACACCGACGATTTGAGTAACTTCCAACTCTGATGGCTCGCGTTACCCTGCGCATCACTGGCACACAACTGCTGTGCCAGGATGAACACCCTTCCCTTCTGGCAGCGCTGGAATCCCACAACGTGGCGGTTGAATATCAGTGTCGCGAAGGCTACTGCGGCTCCTGTCGCACGCGTCTTGTTGCAGGCCAGGTGGACTGGATTGCCGAACCGTTAGCCTTTATTCAGCCAGGGGAAATTTTGCCCTGTTGTTGCCGGGCAAAAGGCGATATTGAAATCGAGTTGTGATCGAGTACTAGTGCCAGATGCGACGCTGACGCGTCTTATCTGTCTTACAACGGCTTTTTGTAGGTTGGATAAGGCGTTTACGCCGCATCCAACATGACATGCGCGAATAGTTGCCAGATGCGACGCTGACGCGTCTTATCTGGCCTACAACGGCTTTTTGTAGGTTGGATAAGGCGTTTACGCCGCATCCAACATGGCATGCGCGAATAGTTGCCAGATGCGACGCTGATGCGTCTTATCTGGCCTACAACGGCTTTTTGTAGGTTGGATAAGGCGTTTACGCCGCATCCAACATGGCATGCGCGAATAGTTGCCAGATGCGACGCTGATGCGTCTTATCTGGCCTACAACGATTACATGGCGTAGTAATACGCTTTCACCTGTTCCCAGTCCGCTTTAGGGATCGGCTCCAGATATTTCTCCAGTTGCCGGAAGTCATGATTAATCGCTTTATGGCGACGCAGACGACGGCGACTTTTCTCCAGATCAAGAAAACCGGCTTCTGGCTTACCTTCTGTTTTCACATAGATATGGCGAACGTAGCAGCAGCCGTGTTGACGATTAACGCTATGCATCTTTTTAAATGCCAGCGCCACTGCTTCCAACATTGCTTGCCGTACATCGTTGGGATAGGGCATTACTGCATGCTGTGCATACCAGTCAGCAATACTGACAAAACCCGCCATATCTTCAGTCACCAGTAACGCACGCCATTCGCCATCAATTTTCACCGCTTCTCCAAAAACGATTTTCGGCACAATCACGCCAGCGCGTTCCAGATCTTTTATCACCGCAACCTCGCGCACAATCGTCGGGCGACCAAACGGATAGCGGATAGAATGAAACAGGTGCCGAGTCATGCGCTTTACATACAGCTTTTTGCCGTTGTGCTCGACGCATTGCACCCCACTCATGCCGTTGCGGCGATAATTCGGTTTCTCAACCCAGTCACCTTCTGTAGCCCACCAATGATTGAATTCGTCGATTTTTGCTGAAACTGCCATACCCTGTCGCCTTGTTTTTATTGTTAACGACAATGACTATAGGTGTTCACCTTAAGAAAAACTTAATAAAAAGTGTTTCTTAAGGGATTTCATTTGTCGGGAACTCGTCATCTCACGCTAAAGAACAGCAAGCAAAGATAACTAACTGACTTTATTGAAGAATTAATTTCACTCTGACGTGAATGGGATTTTGAATGAAGGGAAATAGCGGATGGCACGTAAGTGCCATCCGAGACTGAAGTTACTCTTTATTGAGGAATTTTACTGCTTTATCCGGGAAGTCCGTAAACAGTCCATTAACACCCGCTTTGTTATACAGAGCGTCATACAGTTGATTCACATCGGTCGTATATTCTGGCAGCTTATCCGACCGCACGGTATAAGGATGCACAACCAACTTATTCTGCTGCGCGTCTTTCACCATTCCGGTAAGTTTAATATTGCCCGGCTGCGATGTCTCATCAATCACCATATGGTAATCCGGGCCAATGCCGTCAGCATATTCCGCTACCTGCTTCATGGCACCCGGCTTAAACATCCAGTCGTAACTGTAATTAACCCAGGTTCCATCTGGTTGTTTCTGCTGGGTTTCATTCCAGTCAGTATAGGCAATCAGTTGAACCAGATTAAGATCCATGCCCATTTTCGGTTCCAGCTCATTTTTAATGCGTTTCAGCTCATCAGCATCAAAGCATTGCAAATAAACTTTGTCATCTTTACCGGTGTAACCGTATTTTTTCAGCACTTCCAGGGTTTTAGCCGCAATATCTTTCCCTTCCTGATGATGAAACCACGGCGCTTTAATTTCTGGATAGATGCCGATATTTTTCCCCGTCGAGTGGTTTAACCCCTGAACAAATTCAATCTCTTCTTCGAAAGTGTGCACACGAAAGTCAGATTTCCCCATCGGGAAGCGTCCGGGGAAAGTCTGCACTTTTTTGCCATTTTCAATATCAAAGCCTTCAGTGAATTTTAAAGACTTAATTTCATCCAGCGTAAAATCTATCGCGTAGTAACGGCCATCTTTACGCGCCCGCTCCGGAAAACGCTCGGCCACATCAGTAACGCGGTCAAGATAGTGGTCATGCAGGACGACCAGATGGTCGTCTTTGGTCATCACTAAATCCTGCTCCAGATAATCAGCCCCTTGCGCATACGCCATCGCTTTTGCGGGTAGCGTATGCTCCGGCAAATAACCACTTGCGCCGCGATGGGCTATTACAATTTTCTCGCTGTTGTCTGCCGCCATTGCACTGCTTCCCATGATCATTCCACTCATCATGATCGCCATGCTAAGGTTTTTAAGTGTCAGTTTCATGCCATTAGCCTCCGTTGCGTTTTTGCTGTAATTCCTGATGGCGACGTTTTTCGCCAATCATCACGACAATTAACAAGATAACTGCCAGAATGCTGCCGCCAATCATCACCATGAAGCCGCCATCCCAGCCGAAGTAGTCAACGGTGTAACCGACAATTGCGCTTGCCGCCACAGAACCGCCAAGATAACCAAACAGCCCGGTAAAGCCCGCCGCCGTACCTGCTGCTTTTTTCGGTGCCAGTTCCAGCGCGTGCAGACCTATCAGCATGACGGGACCATAGATCAGGAAGCCAATGACAATCATGCAAACCATATCAACAGTCGGATTACCTGCCGGGTTCATCCAGTAAACAATAGTAGCGATGGTCACCAGAGTCATAAAGAAGACGCCAGTTGCCCCACGGTTACCGCGGAAGACTTTATCCGACATCCAGCCACACAGCAGAGTGCCCGGAATGCCCGCGTACTCATAAAGGAAGTAGGCCCAGGAAGATTTATCCAGCGCGAAATGCTTCACCTCTTTCAGGTAGGTTGGCGACCAGTCGAGGATGCCGTAGCGCAGCAGATAAACGAATACGTTGGCAATAGCGATGTACCACAGCAGCTTGTTCGGCAGTACGTACTGCATGAAAATCTGCTTCGCAGTCAGTTCCTGTTCCGCTTTTTCGTTATAGTCGTCCGGATAATCATTTTTGTACTCTTCGATCGGCGGCAAACCACAGGATTGTGGGGTATCGCGCATCATGGCAAAAGCGAAAAGCGCCACCAGAATGGCACAGAAAGCAGGCATATAGAGCGCCGCGTGCCAGTCATTAAACCAGGCCATACCCAGCAGGAACAGCAACGGCGGAATACCACCACCGACGTTATGCGCACAGTTCCATACTGACACAATGCTGCCACGCTCTTTCTGCGACCACCAGTGCACCATAGTACGACCACACGGCGGCCATCCCATTCCCTGGAACCAACCGCAGAGGAACAGAAGAACAAACATCACCGCAATGCTGGAAGTCGCCCACGGCACAAAGCCCATAAACAGCATCACTGCCGCCGCAAGAATCAAACCTGCTGGCAGGAAAACGCGCGGATTCGAGCGATCCGAAACTGACCCCATGATGAATTTCGAAAATCCGTAAGCAATGGAGATACCGGAAAGGGCAAAACCTAAATCCCCACGAGAGAATCCCTGCTCCACCAGATAGGGCATAGCGAGAGCAAAGTTCTTACGAACCAGATAGTAAGCGGCATAACCAAAGAATATCCCCAGGAAAATTTGCCAGCGCAATCGACGATAAGTCGGATCGATCTCCGCAGCAGGTAGGCGCGCTTTGTGTGGCGCTGGTTTAAAAATACTCAACATTTATAGCCTCCGTGGCCCGTGGTCTTATTTATGATTAACAGACTGATTCAATAGAAGAACCTGCCGTTTCTTGAGTGGCCGCGATGTTAATTAATCATTCATTTTATGAATGTGAATTACCGCACACATTATTAAATAAGATTGTCAAAATGTTCCGAAAGACGCATGAAATCACGTTTCACTTTCGAATTATGAGCGAATATGCGCGAAATCAAACAATTCATGTTTTTACTATGGCTAAATGGTAAAAAACGAACTTCAGAGGGATAACAATGAAAACTCGCGACTCGCAAACAAGTGACGTGATTATCATTGGCGGCGGCGCAACGGGAGCCGGGATTGCCCGCGACTGTGCCCTGCGCGGGCTGCGCGTGATTTTGGTTGAGCGACATGATATCGCAACAGGCGCGACCGGGCGTAACCACGGTCTGCTGCACAGCGGCGCACGTTATGCAGTAACAGATGCGGAATCCGCCCGCGAATGCATTAGTGAGAACCAGATTTTAAAACGCATCGCGCGTCACTGTGTCGAACCGACCAACGGCCTGTTTATCACCCTGCCGGAAGATGACCTCTCTTTCCAGGCTACGTTTATTCGCGCTTGTCAGGAGGCGGGGATCAGCGCGGAAGCCATTGATCCGCAGCAAGCACGCATTATCGAACCTTCCGTTAACCCGGCATTGATTGGCGCGGTAAAAGTCCCGGATGGCACCGTGGACCCATTCCGCCTGACCGCTGCGAACATGCTCGATGCAAAAGAACACGGTGCGGTTATCCTCACCGCCCATGAAGTCACTGGCCTGCTTCGTGAAGGCGCGACGGTGTGTGGCGTTCGCGTGCGCAATCATCTTACAGGCGAAACCCAGGCGCTCCATGCACCAGTGGTGGTGAATGCTGCCGGGATCTGGGGGCAACATATTGCCGAGTATGCCGATCTGCGTATTCGCATGTTCCCGGCCAAAGGATCGCTGCTGATCATGGATCACCGCATTAATCAGCACGTGATCAATCGCTGCCGTAAACCTTCTGACGCTGATATTCTGGTGCCCGGCGATACCATTTCACTGATTGGCACCACCTCTTTACGCATTGATTATGACGAAATTGACGATAATCGGGTGACGGCAGAAGAGGTGGATATCCTGCTGCGTGAAGGGGAAAAACTGGCTCCGGTGATGGCGAAAACGCGCATTCTGCGTGCCTACTCTGGTGTGCGCCCGCTGGTTGCCAGCGATGACGATCCGAGCGGGCGTAATGTCAGTCGCGGCATCGTGCTGCTCGATCACGCCGAACGCGATGGCCTGGACGGATTTATCACCATTACCGGCGGCAAACTGATGACCTACCGTCTGATGGCGGAATGGGCCACAGATGCCGTCTGCCGCAAACTGGGCAACTCGCGCCCCTGCACAACCGCCGACCTGGCACTACCGGGTTCACAAGAACCGGCTGAAGTGACACTGCAAAAAATCATTTCCCTCCCTGCACCACTTCGCGGTTCTGCGGTTTATCGTCACGGTGATCGCACGCCAGCCTGGTTAAGTGAAGGCCGCTTGCACCGGAGCCTGGTGTGCGAATGCGAAGCTGTCACTGCAGGCGAAGTGCAATACGCGGTAGAAAATTTAAACGTCAACAGCCTGCTGGACTTACGCCGTCGCACCCGTGTGGGGATGGGGACCTGTCAGGGCGAACTCTGCGCCTGCCGCGCCGCCGGACTGCTGCAACGCTTTAACGTCACCACGTCCACGCAATCTATCGAGCAACTGTCCACCTTCCTTAACGAACGTTGGAAAGGTGTGCAGCCCATTGCCTGGGGCGATGCGCTGCGCGAAAGCGAATTTACCCGCTGGGTTTATCAGGGACTGTGTGGTCTGGAGAAGGAGCAGAAAGATGCGATTTGATACTGTCATTATGGGCGGCGGCCTTGCCGGATTACTCTGCGGCCTGCAACTACAAAAACACGGTCTGCGTTGTGCGATTGTCACTCGCGGTCAGAGCGCGCTGCATTTCTCGTCCGGCTCACTGGATTTACTAAGCCATCTGCCAGATGGGCAGCCGGTGACAGATATTCACGACGGACTGGAAACATTGGGTCGCCTGGCCCCCTCCCATCCCTACAGCCAACTCGGCCCACAGCGCGTGCTCGACCTCGCTTGCCGGGCGCAGGCGTTAATTGCAGAAAGCGGTGCGCAATTGCAGGGCAGCGTAGAACTGGCTCACCAGCGGGTTACTCCTCTCGGCACGCTACGCTCAACCTGGCTAAGCTCACCAGAAATCCCAGTCTGGCCGCTGCCCGCGAAGAAAATATGCGTAGTGGGAATAAGTGGCCTGATGGATTTTCAGGCACACCTGGCGGCAGCCTCGTTACGTG
This sequence comes from Escherichia sp. 20412-1, assembly GCF_003027595.1. Classification (NCBI taxonomy): domain Bacteria; kingdom Pseudomonadati; phylum Pseudomonadota; class Gammaproteobacteria; order Enterobacterales; family Enterobacteriaceae; genus Escherichia; species Escherichia sp. 20412-1. The sequence continues at coordinate 169,880 of NZ_PYQM01000005.1, forward strand.
AATTAAATCTTGCTGTCGAAACTGCTGAAATTGAATTGCCGGAACTGGATGTCTTACGCAATAACGCCACCGAATTTCGTGCAGTGAATATTGCCCGTTTCCTTGATAACGAAGAAAACTGGCCACTGTTGATCGATGCGCTTATCCCTGTTGCCAACACCTGTGAAATGATCCTGATGCCCGCCTGTTTCGGCCTGACCGATAACAAACAGTGGCGCTGGCTGAATGAGCAACTGCCCTGTTCATTAATGTTACTGCCAACATTGCCGCCTTCCGTGCTGGGTATTCGTCTGCAAAATCAGCTTCAACATCAGTTCGTGCGCCAGGGCGGTGTGTGGATGCCGGGCGATGAAGTAAAAAAAGTGACCTGCAAAAATGGCGTCGTCAGTGAAATATGGACCCGTAATCACGCCGATATTCCGCTACGTCCACGCTTTGCCGTGCTTGCCAGTGGCAGCTTCTTTAGCGGGGGGCTGGTGGCAGAACGCGACGGTATTCGCGAACCGATTCTCGGCCTTGATGTGCTGCAAACCGCCACGCGGGGTGAGTGGTATCGAAGTGACTTTTTCGCTCCGCAACCGTGGCAACAATTCGGCGTGACCACTGACGAGGCGCTACGCCCGTCGCTGGCAGGTCAAACGATAGAAAACCTGTTTGCCATTGGTTCGGTGCTGGGCGGATTTGATCCCATCGCCCAGGGATGCGGCGGCGGCGTTTGTGCTGTCAGTGCATTACATGCTGCTCAACAGATTGCCCAACGCGCAGGAGGCCAAGAATGAACGATACCAGCTTCGAAAACTGCATTAAGTGCACCGTCTGCACCACCGCCTGTCCGGTGAGCCGGGTGAATCCGGGCTATCCGGGGCCAAAACAGGCGGGACCAGATGGCGAACGTCTGCGTCTGAAAGATGGCGCACTGTATGACGAGGCGCTGAAATATTGCATTAACTGCAAACGTTGCGAAGTCGCCTGTCCATCCGATGTGAAGATTGGCGATATCATCCAGCGCGCACGAGCAAAATACGACACCTCGCGCCCGTCGCTGCGCAATTTCGTTTTAAGTCATACCGACCTGATGGGCAGCTTTTCTACGCCGTTCGCGCCTATCGTTAACACCGCTACCTCACTAAAACCGGTGCGACAACTGCTTGATGCCGCGTTAAAAATCGACCACCGTCGCACACTGCCGAAATACTCCTTCGGCACCTTCCGCCGCTGGTATCGCAGCGTGGCGGCACAGCAGGCGCAGTATAAAGATCAGGTGGCGTTCTTCCACGGCTGCTTCGTCAATTACAACCATCCACAACTGGGTAAAGATTTAATTAAAGTACTCAACGCGATGGGAACGGGCGTGCAACTGCTCAGCAAAGAGAAATGCTGCGGTGTGCCGCTGATTGCCAACGGTTTTACCGATAAGGTGCGTAAACAGGCGATTATCAACGTGGAATCGATCCGCGAAGCTGTCGGAGCGAAAGGCATTCCGGTGATTGCCACCTCCTCCACCTGTACGTTTGCCCTGCGCGATGAATATCCGGAAGTGTTGAATGTCGACAACAAAGGCTTACGCGATCATATCGAACTGGCAACCCGCTGGCTGTGGCGCAAGTTAGATGAAGGCAAAACCTTGCCACTTAAACCGCTGCCGCTGAAAGTGGTTTATCACACCCCATGCCATATGGAAAAAATGGGCTGGACGCTCTACACCCTGGAACTATTACGTAAAATCCCTGGGCTTGAACTGACAGTGTTGGATTCTCAGTGCTGCGGTATTGCTGGTACTTATGGATTCAAAAAAGAGAACTACCCCACCTCACAAGCCATCGGAGCGCCACTGTTCCGTCAGATAGAAGAGAGCGGCGCGGATCTGGTCGTCACCGACTGCGAAACCTGCAAATGGCAGATTGAGATGTCCACGAGCCTTCGCTGCGAACATCCGATTACTCTGTTGGCCCAGGCGCTGGCTTAAACTCCCTTCTGATGCCCGGTAAGCATGTTGCTTATCGGGCATTTTTGCGGGCGCGATTCCGTGCCAAATGTACGCGTTGCATCGCCGTGAAAATTCTTCTGAAAACGTCTCGCAAAGACTGAAACTGTCAGATGTCAAAGGCCCGGGATACCCGTAATGTCGCGTCATCATAAACATCTGGTGACGGACAACCATGACAGAATCAACAACATCCTCCCGGCATGATGCGGTATTTAAAACCTTTATGTTCTCGCCCGAAACCGCACGGGATTTTCTGGAAATACACCTGCCGGAACCGCTACGTAAGCTTTGCAACCTGCAAACCTTACGCCTGGAACCCACCAGTTTTATTGAAAAAAGTTTACGCGCTTACTACTCGGATGTTTTGTGGTCGGTAGAAACCACCGACGGCGAAGGTTATATCTACTGCGTGATTGAGCATCAGAGTACTGCAGAAAAAAACATGGCCTTTCGACTGATGCGTTATGCCACTGCCGTCATGCAGCGCCATCTGGACAAAGGCTATGACAGAATCCCTCTGGTAGTGCCAATGCTGTTTTATCACGGCGAAACCTCACCCTACCCATATTCACTTAACTGGCTGGATGAATTTGACGACCCGCAGCTTGCCCGGCAGTTGTACACCGAAGCTTTTCCGTTGGTGGATATCACCATCGTACCTGACGATGAGATCATGCAACATCGGCGTATAGCTCTGCTGGAACTGATTCAAAAGCATATTCGCGAGCGCGATTTAATCGGTCTGGTCGACAGGATCACCACGCTTTTGGTTAGGGGCTTCACTAATGACAGCCAGGTGCAAACGCTGTTTAATTATCTGCTGCAATGCGGCGATACCTCCCGTTTCACCCGCTTTATTGAGGAAATTGCCGAACGTTCACCACTACAAAAGGAGAGATTGATGACTATTGCTGAACGGCTACGGCAGGAAGGACACCAAATTGGCTGGCAGGAAGGTAAATTAGAAGGTTTGCAGGAAGGCATGCATGAACAAGCCATTAAAATTGCCTTGCGCATGCTGGAGCAGGGCTTTGAACGTGAGATTGTGCTGGCGACAACCCAACTCACTGATGCTGATATTCCACCGAACTGTCATTAAAAGGAGAGATTGATGACTATTGCTGAACGGCTACGGCAGGAAGGGCATCAAATTGGCTGGCAGGAGGGTAAGATTGAAGGCTTGCAAGAAGGTAAATTAGAAGGTTTGCAGGAAGGCAAAGTAGAAGGCATGCATGAACAAGCCATTAAAATTACCTTGCGCATGCTGGAACAGGGTATTGATCGTGACCTGGCTGCTCGCAGCCACCCAGCTAAGCGAAGCCGATCTGGCAGCGAATAACCACTAATTAACACAGGCCCACAAGCAATCCCCATGGGCCTTTGATATCAATAACTACCTTTTATGCGTGGCTCATTTTTGCCTGATTTAAATATCGCCAGTCGCTTATCCAGGGCATCACTGTAGAGCATGGTGTCGACGCCAACGGCGACAAAGTTCGCTCCCCACGCAAGGCATTGCTGCGCCATATCAGGAGCCACAGCCAGAAAACCTGCTGCTTTACCCGCAGCGCGGATCCGTCGGATGCTGGTTTCAATAATACGCTGCACTTCCGGGTGCCCGGCATTATCCGGGTAACCCAACGACGCTGAGAGATCCGCTGGCCCAATAAACACACCATCAACCCCCTCAACGTCGAGGATTTCATCCAGATTATCCAGTGCTGTTTTACTTTCCACCTGCACCAACAGACAAAGTGAGTCGTTGACTTGCGCCATGTAATTCTCAATGCGTCCCCAGCGTGCTGCCCGTGCCACGCTGGCCCCGACACCACGCTCACCGTACGGTGGATAGCGAGTTGCAGACACTATCTGACGCGCCTGTTCGCCAGTATCGACCATCGGGATCAGTAGAGTTTGCGCGCCAATATCCAGGACTTGTTTAATCAGCGACTTACTCCCCTCCACTGGGCGGATCACGGGTTGGCTGCCATAGGGCGCTACCGCCTGAAGTTGGTGATAAAGGTTCTGAATGGTATTTGGCGCATGTTCACCATCAATCAGCAACCAGTCATAACCGGAGGTGGCGGCAATTTCTGCCATATAGGAAGTTGTCGAACTTAACCACAGACCAATTTGTACTTCACCCTTGCGTAAGCGTTCTTTGAATGGATTGATTAATAATGTGTTCATCATGTTCCTTAACCTGTTAATGATGCGCCACGTTGGTCTGCGCAACAGCGCGACTTACACGCAGAGTGAAAATAATCAGCGAACCGATGACCGCCACCGCTGCCAGCATCAGCAAGCCTGCCGCATCGCTGGCAAACAACGTTTCTGCTTTTACACGCAGGATCGGGGCGATAAATCCACCCACCGCGCCAAACAGGTTTACAAAACCAATCCCCGCAGCCAGCGCCGTACCGGAAAGCAGTTGTGTCGGCATCGTCCAGAACACCGGCTGAACCGCAATAAACCCTATTGCTGCAACACACAGCGCAACGATTGCCAGTACTGGCGAAAGTAGCCCGGAAAGGCCAATACCAATGCCTGCGGACAGCAATGTCAGCGCCGCGACATTGCGCCGTTCGCCGGTTTTATCGGAATAGCGCGGAATAAGCCAGGTCCCCAACAATGCCGCAATCCACGGAATGGCGGCGACCACGGAGGCCGTAAAGCCCACTTTTGTTCCCAGCAATGCGGCAACCTGCGTCGGCAGGAAGAAAATTAATCCGTAAACCGCCACCTGAATAGTCAGGTAGATAATCGCCAGTTGCCAGACTCGCCCATTACGCAGCGCATCACTCAGTCGCGAAGTGACTTTCTGTTGTTCTTCACTTGTAAGTTGATTAATGAGCAACGTTTTTTCTTCTTTACTCAGAAAACGTGCCTGCTCCGGTGTGTCATCAAGCCAAAAGAATGTGAACACCCCAGCACCGACTGCCAGTAACCCTTCAATCACAAACATCCAGAACCAGCCGGGATGTCCCATAAATCCATGCATCTCCAGAAGCGCGCCGGAGAGCGGTGATCCCAGCGTTAACGCCAACGGTGCTCCCATATAAAACAGCCCCATAATGCTGTAATGCCGATCAGTTAAGGATCAGTTGACCGATCCAGTGGCTGTGTAAGAATCCGGAAACGCTCACTCGTTTCCGGATTTTTTTATGCACATTGGACAGGCCCTTGATCTGGTATCCCGTTACGATTCTCTGCGTAACCCACTGACTTCTCTGGGGGATTACCTCGACCCCGAACTCATCTCTCGTTGCCTTGCCGAATCAGGTACTGTAACGCTACGCAAGCGCCGTC